>JAAXZZ010000037.1 GCA_012719655.1 Gammaproteobacteria bacterium
AAAAGCCCGCTAAATGCGGGCTTTTTATAGACTGTTATTTTTCTGTTGGGTGCAGCACGGAAAAAATCAGACAAACCACAAAGTAAGGGTTTCTGCGACATACGCAGGTTTACTTTGACCTTCAATCTCTAGAGTGGCGCGTGCTTTTAACAGCACCTGCCCAGGTGCTTTTTCAGTGGCGTCCAAGAGTGTCATGGCCAGACGTACTTTAGAGTTAACAGCAACAGGTTGAATAAAGCGTAAACTGTCCATGCCATAGTTGATGGCCATTTTTAAGCCTTCAGGTAGTACTAAGATGCCTTCGCTTAATTTGGGGATCAGCGACAGCGATAAGTAACCGTGGGCAATAGTGCTACCGAAAGGAGTGAGTTTGGCTTTTTCGGGATCAACATGGATAAACTGCTGATCACCGGTGCAATCAGCGAATTGGTTAATGCGACTTTGATCGATTGTGAGCCAATCAGAGCAGCCTAAGTCTTTGCCAATATAATCTTTAAGTTGTGCTACAGGTACGTGTTGCATGCGCTCCTCCTTGGCGGAAGCGAATTATTATTGTTGTTGTTGTGGGGCTGTTTTGCCTTGCTCGGATCATCCTAAAACTGCATGGATAGGTCAAGCGCGTTTATTTTAAAGGCAGGATACCCCTATACTGTGTGCCATTGTGCAAATGAGTGGAGTAAACAATGTTGTTGCGTGGCTTGAGTTGGCTGGTGGCGTTCCAGTTGGCGGGAACAGTGCTAAATGTGTTGTTTTTTCCGGTTTTGCCAGGACCTATTATTGGCTTAGTGCTGCTGTTTATATATCTTGCCGTGCGTGGCGGTGTGAGTGAGCCATTGAATGAGGCCGCTTCAAGTTTATTGCGCTATTTACCACTGCTTTTAGTGCCGCCAGCTGTAGGTGTGATGGTGCATGTGGCAGATATCCGAGCGGATTTATGGGCAATTATTGGCGCGCTGGTGATTTCTTTGTTGGTTTCCATGGTATTTATTGGCTGGTTGATGCAAGGGCTGATTAAGCGCCAAACGCGTCATAAGGATAGGTTATGAGTCTTGATTGGCAAGCTGCGCTTGATGCCCTGATTCAACATCCACTGTTTGCATTCGGTTTAACTTTAGGTGTGTATCAAGTCGCTTTGGCGGCCTATGAGAAAACACGCTGGATGATTTTTCAGCCGGTACTGGTCTCAATGGTCATTTTAATTACAACACTGCTCGTTCTGCGCATCGATTACGCCGATTATAAGCAGGGTACGCAATTGCTGACGGTGATTTTAGGGCCGGCAACTGTCGCTTTAGCTGTACCGCTGTATTTGAATATGCGTCGTGTGCGGCAAGTGCTCTGGCCAACCCTTATTACACTTTTTGTCGGAGGCTTATTTGCGACCGTTTTAGGTGTGGCTTTAGCTTGGCTGTTTGGAGCAGAAACACTGATTTTAAAAACCATTGCGCCAAAATCTGTCACCACACCTATTGCTATGCTGGTGGCTGAAGAAATTGGCGGTGCTGCATCCTTGGCAGCGGTATTTGTGATGCTCACCGGTGTATTGGGTGCGATGCTTGGGCCTGAAGTGCTGCGGTTATTGCGTATTACTCATTCTGCGGCGCAAGGTATGGCTTTAGGTATTGTTGCACACGCAGTCGGCACGGCGCGTGCGTTACAAGAAAGTGAGGAGGCAGGTGCTTTTGCAGCTCTGGCCATGAGCATTATGGGTGTGTTGACTGCAGTATTAATGCCGCTGGCTGTTGCTGTCATTGTTTAAAGAAGTCTGTACTGCACTAATACTTAGCAATCTTTCTGAAAGTTTGCGCACAGTTTGGCATGTTATGATTGGCAAAAATTATCTAAGGTTGAAGCTATTATGAAATCACCATTACCAGCGTTTGCCCAAGCCCCAGTGTTGGTGGTGGGTGATGTCATGCTGGATCGCTACTGGTACGGCAGCACCACGCGTATTTCTCCAGAAGCGCCGGTGCCGGTGGTAAAAGTAACCCGTACTGAAGATCGCCCTGGTGGTGGTGCTAACGTTGCATTAAATATTGCTGCCTTAGGTGCGCCTGTGCAGTTGGTTGGCGTTACCGGTGCGGATGAAGCGGCTGATGCTTTAACTGAACAGTTACACTCGGTCGGTGTGCAAACACATTTTCAACGTATTGCCGGCCAGCCCACCATTGTCAAGCTGCGCGCGATGAGCCGTCAGCAGCAATTGCTACGGATGGATTTTGAAGAGCGCTTTAATACCGATGCTGAGGCGTTATTAGCACAGGTCGATGCTGTGTTGGATAGCGTCAAAGTGATGGTTTTATCAGACTATGGCAAAGGTACATTACTCAATCATCAGGCCTTGCTAAGCCTTGCTAAACAGCGCGGTGTTGCCGTATTAGCCGATCCTAAAGGGACCGATTTTTCCATTTACCGTGGTGCGACTTTGTTAACGCCAAACTTAGCTGAGTTTGAAGCGGTAGTGGGGCATTGCGCCGATGAAGCGCAGCTCATGCAGCGCGGCGCGCAGATGCTCAAAGAGCTTGAGTTGGAAGCCCTGCTGATTACCCGCGGTGAGCAAGGTATGACACTGTTGCGTAATGGTGTAGCTGCAGTGCATTTACCGGCCCGTGCACGTGAAGTCTTTGATGTGACCGGTGCCGGCGATACCGTGATTTCTACCATGGCAGCTGCGTTAGCTGCCGGTGAGAGCCTTACCCAAGCCATGACGTTAGCTAATCTGGCTGCCGGTATTGTGGTGGGTAAGCTCGGTACCGCCACCATCAGTGCGCCAGAGTTACGTCGTGCTTTGCAGCGTGAAGACGGTGCTGAGCGCGGAGTATTGAGTTTGCAGCAGTTGCAAGCCGCAGTTGAAGATGCCAAAGCGCAAGGCGAGCGCGTAGTATTTACTAACGGCTGTTTTGATATTTTGCACGCCGGCCATGTCAGTTATTTAGAGCAAGCCCGCGAGCAAGGTGACCGGCTGATTGTGGCAGTCAATGGTGATGCTTCGGTGACACGTTTGAAAGGCCCAGGGCGGCCGATTAACTCTGTGGATCGCCGGATGGCCGTACTTGCGGGTTTGGGCGCGGTGGACTGGGTGGTGAGCTTCAGTGAAGACACACCCGAAAGCCTGATTACTTTGCTTAAACCCGATATTTTGGTGAAAGGCGGTTATTACGGTGTGGATCAGGTGGTCGGAGCTGAGTTGGTCTACGC
>JAAXZZ010000249.1 GCA_012719655.1 Gammaproteobacteria bacterium
CGCCTGGATGGTGCAAAAAGGTTTTGGCTATAAAACCCTGTTTTGGCTGACTGGGATTTTAGCCTTCGTTATTTCCCCTGTGGCAGATAACTTAACCACCGCGCTATTGATGTGCGCCGTGGTACTTAAGGTTGCGGAAGGACAAAAACGCTTTATTGCCATGTGCTGTATTAACATTGTCGTAGCCGCTAACGCCGGTGGTGCATTTAGCCCATTTGGTGATATCCCCACGTTAATGGTCTGGCAAGCCGGCAAGGTTCAGTTCATCGAGTTCTTTGATCTATTCTTACCCGCAGTGGTTAACTTTGCCGTACCCGCCATCATCATGACCTTCTTTATTCCTAAAGGAAAACCTGCCAGCATCACTGAAAAGGTCGAACTCAAGCGCGGCGCTCGTCGCGTTATGATGTTGTTCTTACTGACGATTGTGACGGCTGTGTGTGGCCACCAGTTCCTCGGTTTACCGCCTGTATTTGGCATGATGGTGGGTCTGGGTTACCTACAGCTCTTCGGATACTTCCTGCGTATGAGCTTGCCGTCTTCGTTGGCGAAAAAACGCACTCGGGCCGAACAAGCACACGATGAGCAACAACTGCGTTACTTAGGTAGCGTGGTACCTTTTGATATTTTCAAAAACGTAGCTCGCGCTGAGTGGGACACCTTGTTGTTCTTCTACGGCGTGGTGATGTGTGTCGGCGGTTTGGGTTACCTTGGCTACTTACAGTTAGTCTCGGTAATGCTGTTTGACGGCGTGGGTGCATCTTGGGCGGCTTTCGGCATTGGTGTGATCTCAGCGGTTGTGGATAACATTCCGGTGATGTTCGCGGTCTTAGAAATGAACCCAGCCATCAGCCATGGCCATTGGTTGCTCGTGACGTTAGCCGCGGGTGTCGGTGGTAGCTTATTGTCTGTAGGCTCAGCAGCCGGTGTTGCACTGATGGGCGCAGCACGGGGTAACTACACCTTTATGAGCCACTTGCGCTGGACGCCAGTGATTTTCTTAGGCTATGTTGCCAGCATGTTACTGCACCTTTGGTTAGGCGATATCTTGGGCGTGTTTGATATTTACAACTAATAACCGCTAGCCAATACACTCAAACAGCGACCCGCTCACGGCGGGTTCGCTTGAGGACTGCCAGCATGGCTAGATCACCGCGCTGTTTAATCCTTGAACCTGTTGCGACACTTTCTCGACACCTAATAGCCTAAAAAGCAAAAAAACCTTGAAAATCACTAGGATAATCAAGGGTTTAGGTTCTGTTATTTGGTGGTGGATCGCTCGCCTGCCACCGACAGCAGCATGAATCTACGCAAAACAGGATGCACCTGCTCTTCGTACCGATGCAAAGGTATTATCGAATGCATCCTACCTCAAAACCCACTTGGTTCGATCACTTTCCGACGGTCAAGACTGGATGCCAATCTTTGCCTTTGTCCAACCGGGGCCACAGCATCCATTTACAGTCCAGACCTCCCAGACCACTCGCAGGACTTGCGACCTTCCCGAAATAGAGCGTTCATGGGCTCCCGTCCACCATGCGAAGTTCACCATGACCACCACCCACTTCGATCAACTGCAACTCGCCGAGCGCTGGGGACTTTCACCCAAGACGCTGGAGCGCTGGTGTGTTATCCGCACCGGGTCACAGTGCATCCGGCTGCCTGGCAAGGTCATCTACCGACTGTGCGACATCAAGACCGACGAAAACGAATGCCTGGTGTCATCGACTACCGAGTTCTACAAGCACACCAAACTGTTCGGGCAGCCATTGGTCGTCGAGCGATGCTGACAGCGGTAATGGCAATGACACAATAGGCTCATTACGACGGTTCGATCTTGCCCTACATGCCAGGAGCGGGTACACAGACCGATTTCCTCGAATAGGCATGATATTCTACCCCACCAAGCTCACCGACAATCTGCCAGCTTGAGCAGTTCCTTACTCGAGAGCAACTCTTCGGCGAAACGGCAACAGAATTCCAGAGAAAAACAAGCTGTCGCTTCAGGTGCATGGAGAGGTCTTCTGCTAGGAGTACTGTTTCATCGCGGAACCCTACTATTAACTGTGCATCGAGTGCGTAGATCGATTGGCAACAGCGGTTTTGGTCATCGCCACAACTCCAATACCAATAGCAAGCCATAGCGTAAGACTCCGGCTGACGAGCGATGCGGTGATGGCATCCGTCTGTCCAATGCCTGCAGCCGACAGAAGCAGCGCAATAGCGGCTTCTGTCGCCCCCAGCCCACCTGGGATGAACGACACAGCACCGGCCAAGATGCTCAGGCAATAAATCGCGACGACGGTGCTGGCCGTTAATTCATAGCCAAGCGCATGAACAATCAAGTACAGCGAGACGCCCTGCGCCATCCAAGCCATAAGGCTCAAAGGTGCAGCCACAGCGACGCGCCGACCCGACAATAGAAAACGAACGGTAGCCACCAGTTTTGTCGAATGGCCAACAATTGAGCGGCCTGCGGCTCGCCTTCCAATCAAGCTGAGCAGACGCGAGCGGAGCAGCAAAGTGACGATAACGAAGCAGGCGATTGCAGCAAACACCCACAGTCGCTGTTCCGGGAACATCGATACCGCCAGCGATGCCAGAGCTCCCACTGCGACCAAGTCCAGAAGCCGCTCCGAGACAAAGGCACCGATGCTGTGCGGATAGCTGATGCCATAAGGATAGAGATAAACGGATCGGATCGTTTCTCCAGCCTTGCCTGGGGTGAGTGTTAGTGCAAATGCTGCCAGGTAAATTTCGAGATTACGAAGGATCGGAACCTTGTGTCCCAGAGTAACGATGAAATGATGCCAGCGTGCAAACCGAAGGAGATAGCTCAGGAGGGATAGCACCACCAACTGCATCCAAAGCAAACCGGGTAGCGCCGAGACTGCAGCAGCAAACGCCTGCCAATCCGCTAGAGTCGCCATCCCAACGTATAACACCACCATCACCACGATGGCCAGTGAGATAGATCGAACCGGAATGCGGCTCGGGGTAGCTTGGCTTATCACCGCTGGGCTGGATGCCTGTGACTCTTTCATCAAGCCAAAATCACGTTCACTGCGGCGGCAACCGCAATGCCCACAGCAATACCAGCGGCAATCTCCAATCGGGTGTGGCCCATGCGCTCGCGCAGTGTCTGATGGTCAGATGCCCCGACTGCCAACTTGTTGATGGCAAGCGCATGCTTACCCACCTGCCGGCGCAGGCTATTGGCATCCAGCATCACAATAAACGCCAGTGTAATGGCGACACCGAAGACCGGGTGTCCGATACCCTCCTTGAGGGCAATGAGCGCAGCCATGCTGCTGACGATCGCGCTGTGGTTGCTGGGCAACCCACCATAGCCGATGAGGCCGAATGCGAGTTGCTTGGCTTTGATGCTGTTGATAATGAATTTTAAGACTCCAGCGACGAGCCAAGCCAGAAATGGGGTCAGGGCGTAAGACAAATCCATGATCATCCCTGCACCGGCCAAAGCGCCCAGCCGCAGGCTGCCACCCACAGCACCACGGTAAGCAACAGCTGCCAGTCAGCCAGCAGTGCATCTGTGGGCGATTCGCCGCCATCAAGGGCTTCCACCACGAACCAGTAGCGGAACAGGCCGAACAGCACCAATGGAACCGTGATGACCAACTCAGGCTTGGCGGACATCACGAACATGCTGTAGAACAGCAGCGCCCCGGTTGCCGACATCTCAGCATAGCGATCCACCAGCGAAACCGAGTACTTTTCCAGCAGCTTGCGGCCCTCGGTGCCACTTTGGCTGAGCTCCTGGCGGCGTTTGACAGCGGCTAGGTACAGCGCCAGACACAGGGTCGTGATGAACATCCATGAGGACACGGGCACTTCTAGTGCCATGGCGCCTGCATAGACACGCAGGACAAAACCGATGGCAATAGTGAAGATATCGACCACTGGCTGATGTTTAAGCACGAAGGTGTAGGCCAGGTTCAGCACCAGATAGGCCGCGATCACCATCACCACCTTTGGGGCAACGAACCAGCCCCACGCCAGCGCGGCGTAGAGGGCTGCAAGCAAGATCAGCGCAGCGGGCACTGAGACGATCCCGGCAGCCAGGGGGCGGGTCTTGGACTTCTTGGGGTGGCGACGGTCACGCTCGATGTCGTGCATGTCGTTGATGATGTATGTCGCCGACGAAGCAATGCAGAAAAGCAGCATGGCCAAAAGGGCATGACTGACAGCACCAGCATCCAAAAACGCTCCAGAGAAGACCAGTGGCGCCAGAACAAAGCCGTTCTTGACCCACTGCTTTGGCCGCCGCAGCTTGATTAAGCCCAGCATCTGAGCTAGCGTCGAGCGGGCTATTGCGGTATCATGCATTATTTTTGAACCTCGGTGCTGTGATTGAATGTTTGCCTCGTCTAAGTTGGCGATTAAATACGCCATTTTCGCACTAATCGCAACTGCAGCAAACATTGGCGCTCAGGATCTTGTCATCCGTACCTACAGCGGTGCCTCCGACATCCTTGTCTCGGTCGTCGTGGGCACGGGCGTCGGGCTTGTGGCCAAGTACATCCTCGACAAGCGCTACATCTTCCGTTTCCAGGCTCGCAGCGCTGCCCACGACACTCAAACTTTCGCCCTCTATACCATCATGGGCCTGGTCACGACCGTGATCTTCTGGGGCTTCGAGTTCGGCTTCCACCACATCTTCGAGACCAAGGAAATGCGCTACCTCGGCGGCGTGATTGGTCTTGCGATCGGCTACCTGACCAAGTACCACCTCGACAAACGTTACGTCTTCCGCACAGAGACTGTATGAAGCCGGTTACTTCCTGGGGGCGCTTGAGCGCTGATCCTCATCATGTCGTCGGCCTCAATGATCCCTCAAGGATCAAGGCGCTGGTTTGCCATGGGCCCCTCCCTGGCGTCGCCCATGGCATGGGTCGCAGCTACGGCGACGTCTGCCTGAATTCAGAAGGCACGCTCTGGATCACAACCGGGCTCGATCATTTCATCGCTTTCGACGTCATCACGGGCCGTTTGGTGTGTGAGGCTGGCGTGCTGCTACGGGACATCCAGCGCCAGGTCATTCCACGCGGATGGATTCTGCCCGTGACACCGGGGACTCAACTGGTGACCGTTGGAGGGGCGATCGCCAATGATGTGCACGGCAAAAACCATCACGTACTGGGCTCTTTTGGCGATCACGTTCAGAGCCTAACTATCGTTCGGACCGATGGCGAGGTCATCCGGTGTGGACCACATGAGCGACCTGATTGGTTCGCCGCCACTGTTGGCGGATTAGGCCTGACGGGTGTGATCACCCAAGCCGAGATCCAATTGCGTCGTGTCCCTGGCCCGTGTTTGGACACCGAAACCGTGCCCTACGCCAACCTAGACGAGTTCTTCCGGCTCGCGGACAATTCCGAAGCCGATTGGGAACACACGGTGTCCTGGATTGATTGCATCACAGGGGGCGGCGGGCGCGGCTTGTTCATGCGCGGCAACCCTACCAACATCAGAGTTCGTCTGGCACCCCAAGGGCGTAAGCTGACTATGCCAATGGTGCCACCCTTTTCCCTGGTCAACCGGCTGTCGCTGCGCCCCTTCAACATGGCCTACTATCTCTTCAAGAAGTGGCAGGCCGGGCGTGCCATCACGCACTACGAGCCGTTTTTTTACCCGCTGGACAACCTGCTCGAGTGGAACCGGATATACGGGCCTAAGGGCTTCTTCCAGTACCAGAGCGTGGTTCCACGCGAAGTTGGGCAAGACGCGGTTCAGGCCATGCTCAAAGAAATCGCCCGATCGGGAGATGGTTCGTTCCTCGCTGTCCTGAAGACTTTTGGCAACCGCCAGTCGGTGGGGATGCTGAGCTTCCCACAGCCAGGAGTGACACTGGCACTGGACTTTCCGAATCATGGGGAACGCACGCACAAGCTTTTCGAGCGCCTTGATGCCATCGTGCGTGAAGCCAAGGGCCGTGTCTATCTGGCCAAGGATGCGCGAATGCCCAGAGAACTCTTTGAAGCAGGCTATCCACGTCTGGCTGAATTCATGAAATACCGGGACCCGGGGATTAGCTCCGGTCTTTCACGCCGTTTAATGGGAAGTTGAATGAATAACAAAAAACGCATCGTCATTATTGGCGCCACTTCGGCAATCGCCGAGCACTGCGCCAGGCTTTGGCTGGCGCAGCAACCGGCCGACCTGACACTAGTGGGCCGCGATACCCAGCGCATTGAGCGGGTTGCAACTGACCTCAAGGTCCGTAGCTCGCAATCCGAGATTCGGGTCGTCCAGGCTGAGTTTCTGGACCCTGAAGCCATAAACACCACGGTTTTGGATATCGTCAAATCGGGTCGCGTCGATATTGCCTTGATTGCGCATGGATCGCTGCCCGAGCAGAGCGAGTGCCAGAGTGACCTTCAGTCTTGCCGCGACGCACTGGAGATCAACGGGGTTTCCCCCGTCCTCTATGCCGAGGCCTTTGCCAAAGAGATGAAAAAAGCCAACCACGGCACTATTGCACTGATCGGCTCTGTGGCGGGCGATCGAGGGCGCAAGTCAAACTACGTCTACGGTGCAGCCAAAGGACTGGTGACGCGCTATGCTCAAGGCTTGCAGCACCGTTTTGCGGGTAGCGGGGTCAAGGTGGTGCTGATCAAGCCTGGCCCGACTGATACCCCGATGACGGCTCACCTCAAGGGCAAGGGCGCCAAGCTCGCGCCCGTTGAGGGTGTGGCAAAACAGATTGTTGAGGGCGTGGAAGCTGGCAAGCCGGTTATCTACGCGCCTGGAAAGTGGTGGTTGATCATGATGGTTATTCGACATCTACCTTCTATCGTCTTCAACAAACTAGATATCTAAGTTCATGAATAAAAGCAAAAATATATTTTTGTTCTTTTTGCTGACTTTAAGGTAAGCGTAACAACAACCCCACATAGCCAACGCTTTTCTGATGCCATAGCTTACCCGTTTTAATAAACGAGGTGATGTATGAGCCGCCAATATCGCAACACAGCGCAGTGGTTAGAGTTAATTGAAGCTTTTGAGCGCAGCGGGCAAACCCAGATTGAGTTTTGCGCTGCGCTTAAGCTCAATCCCAAGTATTTTAGTAAGCGCCGCAGTGAGTTATTAAATACTCACTCTGATTCTGCTTTTGTTCAGGTACAGGCTCAATCAATAAGCACGCCAGCAGCAGATTCTGGTGCATCATTGGCGTTGCGCTTTCAGCAAAC
>JAAXZZ010000038.1 GCA_012719655.1 Gammaproteobacteria bacterium
TAATGCACAGTTTTAATGCCCGCCTCACGCAACTGCAACTCGATCGTTAAGTTTAATTCAGGCGCATCAATACCAACAAACACATCTGGCTGCTGCTGCTTTAAAGTCGCAATCAAGCGCTTGCGCCGCGCGAGCAATTCAGGCAAGCGACCGAGCACTTCCACCAGCCCCATAATAGCCAAGCGTTCCATTGGGAAATACGATTGCAAACCTTGCGCTTCCATTAAAGGGCCGCCAACGCCAATGAACTCAACCTGTGGATAATGCTCGCGTATCGCCTGCATAAGGCCCGCACCCAAAATATCACCTGAGGCTTCCCCCGCCACCAGAGCAACTTTTAAAGGCTGACGCAACGGCTCAATCATTAGCGCGTAATACCCCGAGCAGAACGGCGAATCGAGGCACAGAACAGTTCCACCTCAGCATGCTCAGCGGCACTCTCAGTTAAAGCATCCAAGGCTTGCTCAATCGTCAAACCTTGACGATAAACTGTTTTATAAGCGCGGCGTAGCGCCTGTATCGTTTCATCAGTGAAACCACGACGGCGCATACCCTCAAAGTTCATACTGCGGGCTTGTGCCGGATTACCTGCCACAGTGACAAAAGCTGGAATATCTTTACCAACGGCAGTCCCCATTGCGGTAAAACTGTGTGCACCAATATGACAATACTGATGGACCAAGGTGTAACCGGATAAAATCGCCCAGTCATCCAAATGCACATGCCCTGCTAAGGCGGTGTTATTGACCAAAATACAGTGATTGGCAATTACGCTATCATGGCCAACATGGGCATAGGCCATGATTAAGTTGTGATTACCAATGGTTGTTTCAGAGCGATCTTGCACAGTACCACGGTGAATGGTCACACCTTCACGAATCACATTGTGATCGCCAATCACTAAGCGGGTGGCTTCACCTCGATATTTTAAATCTGGGGTGTCTTCGCCTACCGATGCAAACTGGTAAATATGATTATGACAGCCAATTTTGGTTGGCCCTTTAATCACTACATGCGACGCAATAATTGATCCAGCCCCTATTTCGACACCCGGACCAATAATTGTCCATGGCCCAACAGTCACGTCATCCGCAAGCTGAGCTGTAGGATCAATAATAGCGCTCGGATCAATTAAACTCATAGTTTGCGTTCCGCACAGATAATTTCAGCTGAACAAACTAACACATCAGCCACTGTTGCTTGGCATTCAAACTTCCAAATACCACGTTTCGAGCTCAGAAAGCGTGCCGATAAATCTAAACGATCGCCCGGCACGACAGGCTGACGAAAACGTAACTTGTCAGAGCCGACAAAGTAATACAAAGTGCCATCTTCTGGCGAAGCATCCATGATTTTAAAACCCAACACACCTGCTGCTTGTGCCATAGCTTCAATAATCAGCACACCCGGCATAATCGGATGCTGTGGAAAATGGCCATTAAAAAAAGGCTCATTGATGCTTACGTTTTTATAAGCATTGATCGTCTTCTGCTCTAAATCAATCGCCACAACGCGATCCACTAATAAAAAAGGATAGCGGTGCGGAAGAAGTTGACGAATCTCGTTGATGTCCATCATAAAAAAGCCTTAATCAAATAAGTGAGGCCGTGTATACCGTATACACAACCTACCACCCTCAACTGAACGGCACTTAATGCGCTAAATTAAAGCGGGTTAGCTATAAAGGTCGATAAGCAGTCAGATGATATATCTATACACGCAGTCACTTCTGAGTGTGTTTTTCCAAACCCCGAATACGTTTCGCCATGTCATCTAACTGACGAAAACGCACCGCGCTTTTTTTCCATTCCGCTGCTGGCTGCATCGCCGTACCTGACGAATAAGCACCTGGCTCGGTAATGGAATGCGTCACCATGGTCATACCTGTAATAAACACGTCATCACAAATATCGATATGGCCGACTAAACCAACGCCTCCGGCCAACATACAGTTGCGACCTATTTTTGCGCTTCCCGATATACCCACACAGGCTGCAATTGCAGTATTGTCGCCAATTTGCACGTTATGGGCAATCTGGATCTGGTTGTCTAATTTGACGCCATTACCAATTAAGGTGTCAGCCAACGCACCCCGATCAATGCAAGTGTTGGCACCAATCTCGACATCATCACCAATGGTTACACCACCAATCTGGGCGATTTTATGCCACTGGCCTTGATGTTTAGCAAAGCCGAAACCTTCACCACCCAGCACAGCGCCCGACTGAATCACCACGCGTGCACCAATGGTCACATCATGGTAGAGCGTCACCCGCGGCGCTAAACGACCTTGCTCACCAATGCGGCTGCGCGCACCAATCACACAATGCGCACCAATACTAACGCCGGCAGCAATCACAGCCTCTTCATCAATCACCACTCCTGGGCCAATGCAGGCGGTTGAATCAACCAAAGCACTCTCAGCGATCACAGCACTGGGGTGAATACCTGCAGGCTGCTTAGGCGTGCGATCAAAAAAATGCGAAAGCTTGGCATAGGCTAAATAAGGATCAGCGACAATCAAGCAATTACCGCGGTAATCAGCCGCATCTTTAGCCGACAACAACATTGCGCCGGCTTGAGTGCTTGCCAGCTGCTTACGATAATGCGCATTGGCTAAGAAACTTAACTGATCAGCACTGGCTTCTTGCAGCGTCGCTAAACCCAAAATCTTTTTCTGTGCATCGCCACGCAGCTCAGCGCCGAGCATCTCGGCTAACTGAGCAAGACTAAACTGTTTCATATCAACGTAACTGATTCATGCGTTCAATCACACGCAAGGTGATGTCAAACTGAGGCTTAACATCCACCACCGCACCGCGCTCTAGGACTAAATCATAGTTGCCGCTCTTAAGAACCTCTTCAACGGCTTTATCCAACTTCGGCTTAAGTTTTTGCAGCATATCGCGATCAGCAACTGCTTTCGCTTCGTTTAAATCCTTGGACTGGGTTTGAAAGTCACGGGCTTTTTGTTTGAACTCAAGCTCTAAACGCTCAAGCTCAGCTTGTTGCATACGCTCGCCATCTTTCATTAAACGGTCTTGAATACGCTTAGCATCGCTTTCTAGGTTTTTCAGCTTAGTCAGTTGTGGACTAAATTTCTTTTCCGCATCAACCGCATATTTCTTGGCGGCATCCGATTCCAACAAAGCCATTTGATAGTTCAAAACAGCAATTTTCATTTCAGCAAACACAGGACCACTGATTAAAGCAGTTGTCAGTAAAACAAGTTGAGTTAACTTACGCACGGCACCCCCCTAGAAACACTGTTATTGATTGATTTAAAGCTAAGTTAGAATGTTTGACCCAAAGAGAATTGGAATACTTGGGTGTCGGCATTGTCTGGTTTTTTCACTGGCACACCCAAGCTGAAGCTCAATGGTCCAAGTGCGGTAACCCATGTAAGCCCAACACCGACGGAGCTGGCTAAGTTATCGTATTTGATACCACAACCTGCTTCATTACGGCTTTTCTGCGCTGAACTACAGTTCGTGTCAAACACATTACCAACATCCCAGAACAACACTGTACGCAATGAACGCTGATCTTTCACAAAGGGCATTGGGAACAGTAACTCAGCACCACCTTGGATTAAAATGTTACCACCGAACGGCAACGGGTCTTGATCCGGATCTAGCTCAGTGCCTGGTCGATTACCTGTGCTCGGTGTACTGCGAGGGCCTAAGCTACTGTCTTTAAAGCCACGCACCGAATTAAAGCCACCGGCATAGTAATGCTCATAGAAGGGCAACTCCGAGGTGGAGCCATAGCTTTCGGCATAGCCTAATTCCGTATGGAAACGTAAGGTGTAATTCGTCGTTAGTGGTTTAAAAATTTGACCGCGATAATCTAAGCGATAAAACGATAAATCACTGCCCGGAATAGTTGTTTCTAACACCAAACTTTGTGAGTGACCACGGGTTGCCATCATCCCACGATTAAGGGTTGACTCTGACCAGCCCACCGACGCTTTAAAGTTAAGGTAGCTGTCGCCTTCTTTTTCGATAAAATCGAAAATCTCATCAACTGTATAGCTGCCCGTTTTTAAATCATCTTGCTGCGCGCTGAGGCCAAAGTTCAGGCGTGATGTTTCATTGATCGGATAACCAAAGTTAATACCGCCACCTAAACTGTCGACAGAGTAGCTCGACACCTCATAATCTAACTTATCGTAATCCGTGGTGCGATAGAAGGCATTGTAACCAAGGCTTACGCCATCGACGGTCCAGTACGGATCAACAAAACTAAAGTTATAGTTACTTTGGTACTCACTACGGGTTAAGCCAACACTGACCTTGTTACCCGTACCTAAGAAGTTGCTCTGACTGATTGCACCACCGAGAATCAAGCCAGCATTCTGCGCAAAACCAACACTTGCGGTAATTGAGCCTGACGGCTGCTCTTCAACACTGTAATTGACATCAATTTGATCGTCAGTACCCGGCACTTGCGGCGTTTCCACGTTCACTTCCTTGAAGTAGCCTAAACGCTCTAAACGCGTTTTCGACTGATCAATTAAGTAAGTAGAGGCCCAACCGCCTTCCATTTGCCGCATTTCACGGCGCAACACTTCATCCATGGTTTTGGTATTGCCACGGAAATTAATGCGATTCACATAAGAGCGCTTACCCGGGTCAACGACAAACGTAAGGGATACTGTATTGTCCTCGTCGTGCGTTTGAGGCACGCCACTGACGTTAGCAAAAGTGTAACCATCATTACCTAAGCGGCGAGTGATTAATTCTGACGTGGTGGTCATCACTTTACGTGAAAACACTTGCCCTTCGCGGGATAACAATAAAGCTCTAATATCGTCTTCAGGTACTTTAAGATCACCTGATAGCTTCACATCACGAATGGTGTACTGCTCACCTTCATCAACGTTCACCGTAATATAAACGTGCTTTTTATCTGGTGTGATAGAGACCTGCGTGGAGCTGATATCCATATTGATATAGCCGCGGTCAAAGTAGTAAGAACGCAAACGCTCTAAGTCACCGGATAATTTTTCCCGCGCATATTTGTCATCGTTGCGGAAAAACGAAAGCCAGTTTTTGGTTTTCAACTCAAACAGGTCGATCAACTCTTGATCTTTAAAGACTTTATTACCAACCACGTTGATGTGTTGAATGGATGCCACTGAACCTTCAGTAACATTGATCTTCAAGGCTACGCGGTTACGTGGCTGAGCAATCACTTGCGCATCAATATTGGCTGAGTAGCGGCCTTGAGCAACATATTGGCGCTGCAACTCATTGCGCACACCTTCTAAGGTGGCCTGTTGGAAAATTTCGCCTTCTGCCAGTCCAGACTGTTTTAAGCCTTTGAGTAAATCATCTGTACTGATGGCTTTATTACCTTCAATTTCCACGCTGGAAATGGAGGGACGCTCAACTAAGTTAATAATTAAGATGTCACCATCACGACTGAGTTGAATATCTTCAAAAAAACCCGTTTTAAATAACGAACGCGTTGCTTCTGCCAAACGGCGATCATCAACCGGCTCACCGACATTCAAGGGTAAAGCAGCAAAGACACTGCCAGCAGACACGCGCTGTAAACCGTTTACACGGATATCAGAGACAGTGAAGGGCGCAGCGTGAGCTTCAGAAATTATTAGCGCGGATATAACCGCAGGTAGCAGCAGACGTTTCATGCAAACCTTTCTTTTTCAACGATATATATAAAACTCACTGCTAAGCAGCGAGTCAGTATTTTTACAAACGCGCTAAATCATTAAATACCGCAAGAACCATAACGCAAACCACTAGAGCAATGCCGATTTGCATCCCTAGCGCTTGAATACGTTCTGACAACGGTCGACCGCGAACCCATTCAACAACATAAAATAGCAGATGTCCGCCATCAAGCACAGGAATTGGCAATAAATTCAACACGCCCAAACTAATACTTAAATAAGCCATGAAGTTTAAAAAGCTTCTTAGGCCACTTTCAGCCGAAGCGCCGGCCACTTTAGCAATGGTTATGGGCCCACTCAAGTTTTTTACTGAGAGTTCGCCAAACAACATCTTTTTCAACGAGCCTAAGGTTAAAGCACTCATAGTCCAGGTGCGCTGAGCGCCTTGCCAAATCGCATCCAGCGGACCAAAACGCACATCACGCAGCATCTCTGCAGGCCACTCACCGCCTGTCACACCCATACCTAAATAGCCACGGGTTGCAGCGGCATCACCTTGCGCCGTTAACAGCACCGGCAACTCCAGCTGCTGTCCTGCTCGGGCAATGCGCAAAGTTACGGTGACGTTGGGGCGCGCCTGCACATAGCTGACAACACTTTGCCAATCTTCAACAGGGTGGCCATCAATCGCCATCACTTTGTCCTGCAGCTGCAAGCCGGCATGCTGCGCTGGCCCCTCAGGATCAAGCTGTGCCACAACCGCAGCGACCTGAGGACGCCAAGGCTCAATTCCCAATGCACTGATTGGATTAGGTTCTTCAGCGCCGTACAACCACTGATCCAAGTGTATCGTATGATTGCTGACCGCAGATTCACCTAACGTTTGGGTGTCAATGCGCAAAGTACCGCTGTTACCCAGGCGCTGGATAAGCTGTAAATTAACATCCGACCAACCTGCAACAGCTTGGCCGTCAACCGCAACAATCTCTTGTCCACTGTGCAGCCCCGCCTGAGCAGCTAGACTTTCAGCCACCACGTCACCAATCACAGGCTTAACCTGTTGACTGCCGAGCATGGCCAAACAGTAAAACAAGACAAAAGCCAAGGCAAAGTTAGCCGCCGGTCCAGCAGCCACAATAGCAATGCGTTGACCCACTGTTTTGCGATTAAAGGATTGACCTTGCTCCGCCTCAGTCACCGCTGTTTCACGCTCATCAAGCATCTTCACATAGCCGCCAAGGGGAATCAGAGCAATGACAAACTCTGTGCCCTGTCGGTCATACCAACGCAATAAAGGCGTGCCGAAACCAATGGAAAAACGTAACACTTTGACGCCACAGCGGCGCGCCACCCAGAAATGCCCGTACTCATGAATTGTCACCAGCACACCGAGCGTAACGAGGGTGCCAAGCAACATATACAAACCACTCATAACCCTACCCCTGCAGTGATCGACTGCTTATTCAACCATGTATTGGCGTATGCACGAGCCTGTTGATCGATTTCCAGTACGCTGCCAAGATCATGCACGACAGTGCTCATCGGCATACTCAGCACATCCTCAATCATTTGTGGGATTTGAGTAAAACCAATGCGCTCTTGTAAAAATGCTGCGACCGCAACCTCGTTAGCCGCATTCAACACAATCGGCGCTGCAGCGCCGGCTTGCGCGGCGGCAATCGCCAAACGCAAACAAGCATAGCGTTGCAAATCTGGAGCAATAAAATCCATGCGTGCCAAAGCAAACAAATCTAAAGGCGCCACGCCTGAAGCAATGCTCTGCGGCCACGCCATCGCATGAGCAATGGGTGTGCGCATATCAGGATTACCCAACTGCGCCAGTACCGAACCATCAATATAATCAACCAAAGAATGAATCACACTTTGCGGATGAATCACCACTTCAACTTGCTCTGGACGCGCAGCAAACAACCAGCACGCTTCAATCAACTCCAAGCCTTTGTTCATCATCGTCGCTGAGTCGACAGAAATCTTCTGCCCCATTGACCAGTTTGGATGGGCACAGGCTTGCGCCGGCGTAACACGCTCTAAATCAGCATAACTGCTGTTACGAAATGGCCCGCCAGATGCGGTTAACAAAATGCGGCGTACGCCAACGGGTGCCAAACCTTCGCCATAGTTACAAGGCAGACACTGAAAAATCGCATTATGTTCGCTATCAATTGGCAATAACTGAGCACCACTCTGGCGTACTGCGCTCATAAACAGCGCACCAGACATCACCAGCGCTTCTTTATTGGCCAATAAAATCTTCTTACCCGCTTGTACGGCGGCCATCGCTGAAGGCAAACCTGCAGCACCAACAATCGCCGCCATCACCGCATCCACGTCAGGATGCGCAGCAACCTCTGCCAAACCTTGCTGACCAAATAAAACCACAGTGGCCACTCCGGCTGCATGCAAATCACTTTGCAAACGCTTGGCACTTGCAGCATCGGCAACCACAGCAAAACGTGGACGATGCTGTAGACACAAGGCTTGCAGCTCAGTCACTCGCGAGTGCGCGGTTAAGGCAAACACTTGGTAACGATCAGGGTGCTGACGGATGACATCAAGGGTGCTGCTACCAATCGAACCGGTCGCACCCAATACAGTAATCTGTTGCCGGCAAGGTTTATCTGTATTCAAGAAAGCGTCCAACCACTTAACAACAATAACAACGCAAACACCGGTGCTGCAGCTGTCAGACTGTCAATTCGATCTAACACACCACCATGACCGGGCAATAACTGGCTGCTATCTTTAATCCCCATCTGCCGTTTAAACATGCTTTCTGTTAAATCACCCACCACAGAAAAGAGCACCACCACTGCAGCGCAGAGCAATACAAGCATTAACTGCTCCACTGGCACCTGTAGGTATACAGCCAAACCTGTAGCAATGCAGAGACTGGTAAATAAACCACCAAAAAAGCCTGCCCAGCTTTTACCAGGACTGACACGCGGTGCTAATTTGCGCTTACCGAAGGCTCGGCCGAAAAAGTAAGCACCAATGTCAGCCCCCCAAACCAGCAGCATCAAACTCAAAATAAGCATATTGCCTTGCGGCTGATTTTTCAGAACAACCAAGCCTAAGCCTGCTGGAATCAAAATAACCAGCCCCATCACACGCTTGCCAAGATTACCGCCCCAGTACGCAATGCTGCGCGGAAAAACCACCACCATCGCTGTGGCCAATAGCCACCAAAGCAGCGCTAAACACAAAACAGGTAGCAGCCACATCGTATTGCTATTGCCTAGTAGCAACGTAATCGCCACAAAAACTGCATAAGCAATCCGTTGACCTTGGCTGTCATACCCTGCTAAACGCGCCCACTCCCAAGCCGCCAGCGCTACAATGAAAGCGATAAACGCTAAAAAAGTAGCGCCCTGTAGAGCAAAGAAGCCCAGTAATGCCAGAGGCGCTAACCAAAGTGCGGTAATTATTCGGTGTGTGAGCATGGTGTGCGTTCCTCTGCCTCTGCGGCCACTTGTTCACTGGTTTTTCCAAAGCGGCGCTGCCGTGACGAGAAATCCGCTAACGCATCACGCATGGCTTGATGCTTAAAGTCGGGCCAAAACAAACTCGAAAAATACAATTCACTGTAAGCGAGCTGCCACAATAAAAAATTACTGATACGGCGCTCTCCACCGGTACGAATACACAAATCTGGAAGTGGTTGTGGTGCGGTACTCAAGCAGTTCTGCAGGCGTTCAGCGTTAATATCTTCAGGTTGCAATTCGCCTGCTTGGACAGAGCGTGCAAGCTGCTGGGCGGCCTGCACAATATCCCATTGACCGCCATAATTGGCCGCCACTTGCAGGAGAAACTTCGAGTGATGAGCCGTGCGCTGCTCTGCTTCTTGCATCGCTGCCTGCAACTCCGGATGAAAGCGTGAGCGATCACCAATAATGCGTAAACGGATGCCATTTTGATCAAGTTTTTTAGCTTCACGGCGCAACGCCACTAAAAATAGCTCCATTAAGGCACCCACCTCGGCGGCAGGTCGCTGCCAGTTTTCACTGGAGAAGGCAAACAACGTCAGCACTTCAACGCCTGCCTCAGCACAGACTTCAACCACCGCGCGAACAGCATCTACGCCCGCCTTATGACCGGCAGCGCCAGGTAAAAAACGTTTCTTGGCCCAACGATTATTACCATCCATAATAATCGCGACATGACGCGGTACGATACACGGCGCATCCTGCGTTGCTTTGCTCATTGCAGCAACCCCTAAGTCATACAGCCATTAAATCAGCTTCTTTGGCGACTAATAGCTTATCGACTTCTTCAATCGCATGATCAGTGATTTTCTGAATGTCATCCGCAGCACGACGCTCTTCATCTTCGCTGATTTCTTTTTCTTTAACCAAATCTTTCAACTGCGCTAAAGCATCGCGGCGAATATTGCGCACAGCAACGCGAGCATGCTCTGACTCTTGACGCGCTTGCTTGGTGTAACCTTTACGCGTTTCTTCAGTTAAAGCTGGCATAGGTACGCGAATAGTCGTGCCCGAGGTTGCTGGGTTAAGGCCTAAGTCAGCCATTAAAATGGCTTTTTCTACGGCTTGAATCATGCTTTTATCAAACACCGACAACGCTAAAGTGCGTGAATCTTCAACGGTTACGTTAGCCACCTGACACAGCGGTGTATCGTTACCGTAGTAGGACACCATCACTGTATCCAAAATACCGGGGTGAGCACGACCGGTGCGAATCTTAGCAAAAGCATGTTGTAACGATTCAACTGACTTATGCATACGCGCTTGTGTATCTTTTTTGATTTCGTTGATCATTGTTTATCTTCCTCGATCAGAGTGCCTTCTGCGCCACCTAAAATAACGTTTAGCAAAGCACCTGGCTTATTCATATTAAAAACCCGTAGTGGCATTTTATGGTCGCGGCACAAACAAATAGCCGTCAGATCCATCACCTCCAACTTACGATCCAGCACTTCGTCGTAGGTCAAGTAGTCAAACTTTTCTGCATTGGGGTCTTTCAAAGGATCGGCAGTATATACACCATCCACTTTAGTTGCCTTAAGAACCACATCAGCACTGATTTCAATGCCGCGCAAGCAACCTGCCGAGTCAGTGGTAAAGAATGGATTACCGGTGCCTGCAGAGAAAATCACCACCTCACCTTTCTTTAAATGACCAACTGCTTTACGACGGTCGTAATGGTCCGTGACACCGACCATTGAAATCGCCGACATCACCAATGCGGGGATATTGGAGCGCTCAAGCGCATCACGCATCGCCAAGGAGTTCATCACCGTCGCCAGCATGCCCATGTGGTCACCCGTGACTCGATCCATACCTGCCGCCGACAATGCCGCACCACGAAAGAGGTTGCCACCACCAATCACTAAGCCGACTTGCACACCAATACCGATCAACTGACCAATTTCTAAAGCCATGCGATCGAGCACTTTTGGATCAATACCGAACTCCTCGGTACCCATCAATGCTTCGCCACTGAGCTTAAGTAAAATTCGTTTATAACGGGGCTGGCGTCCACCGACTTGTTGAGCCATGATCTGCGTCTCCTACGGATGTGATTTAACCTCTGTGGCGCACTTTGACCACAGCGAATGCAAACAGTGCTGTTTATGTGCGCACATATTACAAGACAGCCGTATAAAGCACAGTGTCTTTTTTATAAAAAAGGCCGCGCGCAATTGCGGGCAGCCTTTTGGTGTTACAGGTCGATGCTTATTTTTTTGCAGCAGCAAGCTGTGCAGCAACTTCGGCAGCGAAATCAACTTCGCCACGATCAATGCCTTCACCCACTTCAAAACGCACAAAAGAAACTACGGTTGCGCCAGCTTGTTGCGCCAACTTACCCACTGTCACTTCTGGGTTCTTAATGAATGGTTGCTCAACCAAGCTTGCTTCAGCCAAGAATTTCTTGATACGACCAGCAACCATGTTCTCAACAATGTTATCTGGCTTGCCTTTAATTTTATCTTCGTTCAAGGCCAAGAAAATTTCTTTTTCTTTAGCAATCGCTTCTTCAGAAACCTGAGAAGGATCTAAGAACTGCGGGCTGCTTGCAGCAACATGCATCGCAATGTCTTTTGCCAATTCTGTGTCGCCACCGCTCAACGCAACAACAACACCAATGCGATTACCGTGCAGATAAGCACCAACCACATCACCTTCAACACGAGTTAAACGACGAATATTGACGTTTTCACCACACTTGGCCACTACCGCTTCACGTGACGGCTCTTGCGCTGCAATTAATCCTGCAACGTCAAGATTTTTGTCAGCAAAGGCCAAATCCAATGTTTCTGTTACAAAGTTTTTAAAGTCATCTTGCAGTGCCAAGAAGTCTGTTTGTGAGTTAACCTCAACAATGACGGCACTTTTGTTGTCATCAGCCACTTTAACCGCAATAGAACCTTCAGCAGCAATATTACCGGCTTTTTTCGCCGCTTTAATTGCCCCAGCCGAACGCATGTCATCAATGGCTTTCTCGATGTCGCCGCCGGCAGCTTCCAGGGCTTTCTTGCAATCCATCATGCCTTGGCCAGTACGCTCACGCAGTTCTTTTACCATAGCAGCAGTGATCTGAGTCATCTTCACATTCCTCTTTAATTCAGTATAAACAGCAGCGTAAAGCTGCCGATCAAATCAGGCAAAAAGGGGGCCAAGCCCCCTTTTTCGTCACTGGTGGACTGACAGAGCCTTAGCCCTCAGCCGCTTCACCAGCTACTTCAACAAACTCTTCAGCGGTAGTCGCTGCGCCTTGACGCACACGCAGTACGCAATCAGCTGCTGCACCGAGGTACAGTTGGATGGCACGAATCGCGTCATCGTTACCTGGAATGATGTAATCAACACCATCTGGGCTGCTGTTAGTATCAACGATACCAATAACTGGAATACCTAGTTTGTTGGCTTCTTGAATAGCAATACGCTCGTGATCAACATCCACTACGAACATTGCATCAGGCAAACCGCCCATGTTTTTAATACCACCAATACTGCGCTCAAGTTTTTCTAAATCGCGAGTGCGCATCAAAGCTTCTTTCTTAGTCAGCTTATCAAAGGTGCCATCAGCAGATTGTGTTTCTAAATCGCGTAAACGCTTGATTGAATCACGGATGGTTTTGTAGTTGGTTAACATACCACCTAACCAGCGATGGTTAACGTAAGGCATGTTGCAACGTGTGGCTTGCTCAGCAATGATTTTGCTCGCTGAACGCTTAGTACCAACAAACAGAATCTTATTCTTACCACCTGATAACTTTTCAATGACTGACATGGCGTCATTGAACATTGGTAAGGTTTTTTCTAAGTTAATGATGTGAATCTTGTTGCGCGCACCAAAAATGTATTTGCCCATTTTTGGGTTCCAGTAACGGGTTTGGTGTCCGAAGTGCACACCAGCCTTTAACATATCGCGCATAGTGACTTGTTGAGTCATGATCATTCCTAAAATAATAAAACGGGTTAGGCCTCCACATATCCCGACTTTCAACCCGAAGGCACCCAGAAATTCGTGTCGATATGTGTGTGGATTTTAAAGCTTTGTTGAATATTCAAGCAAAGCGGCGCGTTTTATACCATAACCAGCCTGATTAACCAAGTCACCGAGCAATAAACTTTCACCAACACGCGTTGCAAACCCGCAGGACTCGCTTATAAACAGTCGTTGCTTTATCATTGCCCTATGCTTACTGACCCTTTTCAATGCTTAGGCCTCGACCGTGAAGTACTCACAGTCAGTCAACTGAATCAGCGCGCCCGCCTGCTCCTTGAGGATGCATTTCCCCAGGTATGGGTTGAAGGTGAGCTGTCGAATATCGCGCGCCCCGCCTCTGGCCACGTCTACTTCACCCTGAAAGACCGTAATGCCCAAGTGCGCTGCGCCCTCTTCAAACAGCAAGCCAATCGTGTCCGTGATCTATTGCGCGACGGCCTATTAGTGCGTGTGCGCGGCCGCGTTTCTTTATATGAAGGTCGTGGCGATTATCAAATGATCCTCGACAGTGTCGAAGCAGCCGGTGATGGTGCTTTACGTTTAGCATTTGAAGCGCTGAAAACAAGGTTGCAAGCTGAAGGTTTATTTGCCCAACAACGCAAACAGGCTTTACCGGCGCATCCGCAGCGCATCGGCATTATCACTTCAGCCTCTGGCGCTGTCTTGCATGACATTATGAGCGTGTTTGCACGGCGCGCACCGCACGTCCAACTCACCCTAATCCCAAGCGCCGTCCAAGGTCGCGAAGCCACTGCACAATTAGTCCGCGCGCTAGAGCTGGCCGATCGTGCCGCGTTTGACGCAATCATTTTGGCGCGCGGTGGTGGTTCCTTGGAAGACTTGTGGTGTTTCAATGAAGAAGCACTGGCCAGAGCGCTTGCTCAATGCCGCACACCTGTTGTTAGCGCTGTTGGCCATGAAACCGATGTGTCAATCAGTGACTTTGTGGCTGACGTGCGCGCACCAACACCTTCTGCAGCGGCTGAACTGCTAGCACCCAACCGCATAGAACTGCTGACAGCCTTAAGCGGCATTGAGCGACGACTTACGCTGCGCCTACAAGAAGCCTTAAACCGTAAACGCTTACAACTGCAACACTTGCGCCAGCGCTTGCGTCATCCGCGCGAGCGTTTACAGCAGCACAGTCAGCGCTTAGACGATTTAACCTTACGTTTACAGCGCGCAGTACAAACGCAACAGCAACAACGCAACCAGCGTTTAGATCACCTGCAAGCACGTCTGCATGTGCAACATCCGCAGCAGTCTCTAGCATCCCAGCAACAGCACCTCAAGCAATTGGAGCAGCGCTTGCTCCGCGCTTCCCAGCACTGCCTGCAGCAAAGCAAACAGCATCTGCAAGGGCTGATGCAATCTTTGCACATGGTCAGTCCTCTGGCCACGCTTGAGCGTGGTTATAGCATTCTCAGCACGGCTGACGAACAACAGATCATTCGCAGTGTCAATGATTTAGCACCTTCGCAAACCGTGCAAGCGCGCCTTAGTGATGGTCAGGTTAGCCTGCAAGTGACCCAGATTAGTCCAGCCTCGGCGAACTAACTCACGCACGACAGATACCATGCGCTTTACTCTTTTTCACCTCTATTTTAGGAGTCAATAATGCAAGAAGAAGTAACCTCTTGGTTAGACTTACTCAGCCAACATCCACAACTGCAAACATTACTGGCCTGCTTGGCATTAATTACTCTTGCTGCGCTCGCTAACTGGCTGGTCAAGCATATTTTGGTACGCGGCTTCTACAGCATGCTGCAACGCTTTGGTGGTTCCAATAAAAACGATTTTGGCGTGGTTAAGCGTCTCTCTAATATCGTCCCGGCATTGATTATCTCCTCAAGCATTGGACTGGTGCCTGGTCTACCAGACGCAGCCATTACCGTGGTTAAAAATGTCGCGAGCGGCTTTATTATCTTAACCATTGCGCTGGCCTTAGGCGCCATCCTCGAAGTGATTAACATGTTATATATGCGCCGTAAAAACGCGCACCTCAAGCCCATTAAAGGCTATATACAAGTTATTAAAATCGTCATTTACGCGATTGCGACAATCTTAATTATCGCCACATTAATTGATCGCTCACCGTTAATCCTATTATCAGGATTAGGTGCAATGGCGGCAGTATTAATGTTGATTTTCCAAGACACATTATTGTCATTGGTGGCCAGCGTACAGATTTCCTCTGGCGACATGATCCGCGTAGGCGATTGGATCGAAATGCCACAATTAAATGCTGATGGCGATGTCATTGATATTGCCTTGCATACTGTAAAAATTCAGAACTGGGATAAAACCATTACGACCATCCCAACCAAACGCTTTATCAGTGACTCATTTAAAAACTGGCGTGGCATGCAAGAAAGTGGCGGCCGTCGTATTAAACGCAGCTTATTTATTGACCAGACTAGTATTCACTTTTTATCCAAAGAAGAGCTTGAGCACTTAAAGCGCTTTAATTTGCTCGATGGCTATTTCGATAACAAAATTAATGAGCTGAACCAATGGAATGCAGTGCATGTAAAATCGAGCAGCGGTGACTCCCTTGATTCACGCAAACTGACTAACATTGGTAGCTTCCGCGCTTATATCGAGCATTATTTACGCAACAACCCTCGTATTCACCAAAAAGGCATGACCTTGATGGTACGCCAATTGAGCCCAACGCCTGAAGGCTTGCCCATTGAGATTTACTGCTTCACCACCACAACCGCATGGACAGAATACGAAGGTATTCAATCGGATATCTTCGACCATTTACTGGCCATTGCTCCAGAATTCAACTTACGCGTTTACCAAGCACCAAGCGGTGCTGATATGCGCGCCCTCGGTCAGTATCTCAACACTGAGCAACAGCGTCATTAAATCGCTTGAGCAGCCGGCCAAGGATGGCACGCGGCAGACAAAAAACAGGTACACTTAGCGTCATTAGCGCAGCATATTGCGCGACTCGGGAGCAAGGCAGTGGGCTTACTTCGTTTAATTTTACTGGGTTTTATTATTGCTTTGGGTGTATGGGTTTGGCGTCGTTTTAATCGCCGCCCTTCTAATACAGTACAACAGCCAGCCGCCAAGACCATGGTGCGCTGCGCACACTGCCATGTCCATGTTGCCAATGATCGTGCGGTGCAACAAGGACAGATCTGGTACTGTTGCAAGCAACATTTAGCACAAGGGCCCAAAGCCCGTGACTAATCATCACATTGCTGTTTCCGGCACACAAGGGCAACGTATTCTAAGGCTCTACCATCTCTATCGTTTATTAATTGGTTTTGCTTTAGTACTGCTGATTTCCAGTGATTTAGATGGCCAACTACTTGAACTGACCAATAGCCAATTGTTTCGCTACAGCAGTTGGACGTACCTTGTAATAAACGTAATTGCCATCGCCAGCATGCATCGTATTGATCGCTTGGCGACACTCTTCTCGCTGGCATTATTTGATGTTGTGCAGCTATGCGTCTTATTTTATGCCGCTGGCGGAACCCCAAGCGGTATTGGCAACTTAATTATTGTCGCCGTCGCTGTTGCAAACATTTTATTGCGCGGCCGCATCGGCTTTTTAATTGCCGCCGTTGCCGCTGCTGGCATTATCTACCTCACCTTTTATTTAAGTATTTCCAATAGCGCTGCTAGCAATCAATTTATGCAGGCGGGAATTTTGGGCACGCTGTGTTTTGCCGCCGCGTTATTTGTCCAAGGCCTCAGCAAACGCCTGCGCGCCAGCGAAGTGTTAGCCGAACAACGCGCCAGTGATGTCGCCAACCTTGAAGAGCTTAACGCGGTTGTCATTCAGCGCATGCGCACTGGTATTGTCGTGATGGATTCAATGCACCGCGTGCTGCAAGCCAATCAGTCAGCACTGGCAATGATTGGCTACGAACAACTGCAAGGACGGATTCTTGATCCGTACTTCCCAGCATTGATTGAGAATCTAGAACAATGGCTAAAAAACCCACAACTGCGAACGCCGCCCATTCAATCCACCAAGAACAGTACGCAGTTACAAGCCAGTTTTGTGCAACTACGCAACGAACATAGCTCGCAGATTTTGATTTTTTTAGAAGATACCTCACAACTCAATCAGCACGCCCAACAACTTAAACTGGTTTCACTGGGACGCCTCACTGCGGGTATTGCTCACGAGATACGCAACCCACTAGGCGCTATCAGTCATGCCGCACAATTGCTGCACGAGTCGACCCATCTTGATGCTGCCGACCAGCGCTTAATCCAGATCATTCAAGATCAATCGCGGCGCATGAACACCGTCATAGAAAACGTTTTACAGCTCTCAAGACAGCGCCAGACTGTGCCACAGTTACTTGATCTAAAATACTGGCTGCACCGTTTTGCCAGCGAGTTTCGCAGCAGCGCTCATCCCGATCGACTCCTGCACCTCACCACTAAGGGCAGCGGCCTACAAACGCGTATGGACCCCCATCAACTTGACCAAGTTCTCAGCAACTTAGTTGAAAACGGCATGCGCTACAGCGGCAAGTTAAACCGGCAAAGCCAAGTCTGGCTGCACCTTTATCGTCATCCGCAAACCGATCTGCCAACGCTAGAAATTCACGATGACGGCCCAGGTATTACGCCGAGTGATCAACAGAATATTTTTGAGCCTTTTTTTACTACGGAAAACAAAGGCACGGGGCTTGGTTTGTACATTTCCCGCGAGCTCTGCGAAAGTAACCAAGCTCGCCTCGACTACAGCCCTCGCGACAGTGGCGGCAGCTGTTTTAAAATAACCTTTGCACACCCGCATAAGATGAGTGTTTAAGTTATGACAACACCAACGGCCCTGATCATTGATGACGAGCCCGATATTCGCGAACTGCTGGAAATTACCCTTGGCCGTATGAATCTGCAAACGCGCAGTGCCTGTAATGTCAAAGAAGCTTATCAGTGGTTAGCTCGCGAGTCCTTTGCTTTATGTCTAACGGATATGCGTCTGCCCGATGGTACGGGCTTAGATATCATTGAGTTTGTGCAGAAAAATCACAGCCAAATGCCCATTGCCATGATCACTGCATACGGCTGCGTCGAAACAGCCACTCAAGCTCTAAAAGCGGGTGCTTTTGATTTCATTACCAAACCGGTTGATTTAGTGCGCTTACGAGAACTGGTCAATAGCGCTTTACGTCTGCGCGCACCGCATGTACCTGCACAAATCAGC
This sequence comes from Gammaproteobacteria bacterium, assembly GCA_012719655.1. GTDB lineage: Bacteria > Pseudomonadota > Gammaproteobacteria > Pseudomonadales > Pseudomonadaceae > Denitrificimonas. The sequence continues at coordinate 18,318 of JAAXZZ010000038.1, forward strand.
GAAGGCGCACTACTGGGTCACTCTTTGCCAATGCAAAAACTGCGTGAGAAAATTGCTAAGCTGGCACGCAGTCAAGCTCCAGTCTATATCAGTGGTGAATCAGGGAGCGGTAAAGAGCTGGTGGCACGGCAAATTCACTTGCAAGGTGCACGCGCCAAACAGCCTTTTATTCCAGTTAACTGCGGTGCTATTCCTGCTGAGCTGATGGAAAGTGAGTTTTTTGGTCACAAAAAAGGTAGCTTTACCGGAGCCAACGAAGACAAACCGGGCTTATTCCAGGCCGCTCATGGTGGTACTTTGTTTCTCGATGAAGTGGCGGACTTACCCTTATCCATGCAGGTTAAGTTACTGCGTGCACTGCAAGAAAAGGCTGTTCGTCCAGTTGGCAGTCAACAAGAACAGGTGGTTGATGTGCGCATTTTAAGCGCCACCCATAAAAACCTCGCCAATGAAGTCGCCGCTGAGCGTTTCCGGCAAGACTTGTATTATCGCCTCAATGTAATTGAGCTGACAGTGCCCCCCCTGCGTGAGCGCCCTGAAGATATTGGCCTGCTCAGCGAGTCGATTCTGCAACGTTTAAGTGCTGGCAGCGCTCCGGTTCGTTTACATGCTGACGCGCTCAACAAACTGCAAGGCTACCGCTTTTCTGGCAATGTGCGTGAATTGGAGAATATGCTGGAACGTGCTTATACCCTTGCCGAAGGTGAGTTTATTCAGGCTAATGACCTACAATTTCAGCAGTCTGTACTGCATAAAAATGACGACAGCAGTACTGACAACGCAACACCTAAGCCTGCAACCATGCCAGCCGCACAGTCACTTGAGCGTGTCGAGAATCTGGAAGACCACCTTGAAGATATTGAGCGTAAACTGATCACCCAAGCCCTAGAAGAAACACGCTGGAATCGTACTGCAGCCGCTGAGCGTCTTGGTTTAAGCTTTCGCTCATTGCGCTATCGCTTGAAAAAACTCGGTATTGATTAAAACGCCGCATCCTTTAGCACACATTTGGAGATCGGCATGGCCGAACATGATTTTCGCTACACTTTACTTAATCCTCAACACACACTAACCGAGTGTCGCGCATTAGCGCCCGGGCAATATCAAGTCACGGGTCAAGGTGGTTCAATTAAGACAGGAGACACCCTGCTGGTCAGCCTCAAAGGCAGCAAGTCACTGAGTATGCGCTTACAGGTCAGCAAGGTGCGTCATCTGATCAACCCACCAGGGCAATGGACCGCAGTCGCTAGCGGGCCTGTATTTAAGGAGTTGGCCATTCATACTTGGCAAGTCAACTGTGATGGTTGTGGCAGCCTACTGGACTTAGAGTTCGCCGTGGATGGCAGCCTTGGTCAAGCCGCGCAACAACCTGCCGCTGAGCAGCGCTTAAAAGAGCTCGGCTGGGAGAATCGTCACGGTCGTCATGTGTGCCGCGCCTGCCAGCAGACAGAAGCTTAATTTCATTCTGCATTTCAATAAGGGGTCAATTGAGTATGAAAAAAACACTAATCAGCGTCTGTGCAATCGCCGCCTTAAGTGCCTGCAACAGCATGCCTGAAACACACTTACAGCCCTTGCAAAGCTATCAAGTTGAATGGATTGGTGAACGCCCGCTGATTGATCGTAGCATGCTCACCTTGACCCTGGGCGATCACAACCAAGCCTCTGGATTGGCCGGCTGTAACAACTGGATGGCACACTACCAACTCAGTGGCGATCGACTGAGCCTGCACAACATTGCCACAACGCGCAAGCTCTGTGCACCTGCGCTGATGGAACAAGAACAGCGCTTTTTAGCCGCTTTAGCCGCAGTACAACGTTGGGAATTTGCCGAGCATCAACAGTTGTTATTATGGCCAGAACAAGGCGCACCGATTAAATTATGGCCTATTGAGCAACCTTAACACCTGCTCAAGCCTACACACATTGAGTACGAGTCAACAGCGTCAGCTTAAGGCTGACAGATGCGTAACAGCCAGAAGTCGCAGCGCTTAGCCAACAATGTTAAGCTTTTGCGCTTGATTGAATAGTCGGAGTTAGCATGTACAGCACGCCCAGTCAGGGGTTATTGGATTTTTTAAAGCGCTCACCCAGCCCCTTTCATGCCACGCAAAGCATGGCTGAGGCGTTACAAGATGCAGGCTATCAAGCCCTGGATGAGCGTGAAACATGGCAACTTAAGCCACAGGGTCGTTACTACATTACCCGCAACGACTCTTCAATCATTGCCATTAAACGAGGTCAGCACGACCCCGTACAACATGGCATTCGTATGGTTGGCGCACACACCGACAGCCCCTGTCTAAAAGTTAAGCCACAGCCCGAATTAGCACGCCATGGTTATTGGCAGTTAGGCGTGGAAGTCTATGGTGGTGTGTTACTCAGCCCTTGGTTTGATCGCGACTTATCTTTGGCTGGCCGCGTCACCTTCAAGCACAACGGGCAACTGCAAAGCCGCTTAATCAATTTTCAACAGGCCATTGCCAGTATTCCAAGCTTAGCCATTCACCTCAATCGTGAAGCCAATAGCGGTTGGGCGATTAACGCGCAAACTGAATTGCCACCGATTTTGGCGCAATTGCAAGGTGAGACGAAGAAAGACTTTAGAGCCTTATTGGCCGAGCAACTGCAGCGTGAGCACGCCATCAGCGCTGCTGACGTCTTAGATTACGAATTGTGCTTTTATGACAGCCAACCAGCCGCCTTGGTTGGTCTCAATCAAGATTTTATTGCCAGTGCGCGCTTAGACAATTTATTGTCATGCTATGCCGGTTTACAGGGATTGCTCAACAGCAACGACCAACACACGCAAGTTCTTGTCTGCACCGATCACGAAGAAGTGGGTTCTAACTCGGCCTGTGGCGCTGATGGTCCATTCCTCGAGCAAGTGCTGCGCCGTATGCTCAATACCGAGGAAGATTTTGTGCGCTGCATTCAGCACTCACTGCTGATCTCGGCCGATAACGCGCATGGCATTCACCCCAACTACGCTGACAAGCACGATGCGAATCACGGCCCCCTGCTGAACCATGGTCCCGTAATTAAGGTCAATGCAAACCAGCGCTACGCGACCAGCAGCGAAACGTCCAGTTTCTTTAAGCTGCTGTGCCAGCAAGCCGAGATTCCTGTGCAAAGTTTTGTCACCCGCAGCGATCTCGGTTGCGGCTCGACCATAGGTCCGATTACCGCCAGTCAATTGGGCGTACAGACCATCGATATTGGCGTGCCAACGTTTGCCATGCACTCGATTCGCGAGCTCGCAGGCAGTAAGGACTTAAGCTATCTAGTACGTGCTTTACAAGCCTTTTACAACAGCCCACAGTTGCCTTAAGCGACAGCAACAGTGCTTATTTGTCCACCCCTTTGCTGGGCAAATAAGCGCTTACAGCATGACAGCGTGATTATCCCAAAGCCCTGTAGGCAGATTCAGCGCCTGCATCCTAATCGTATCGCTACGGCAATCATAAGCACGGCAACGCCCGACTCCAGTGGTGACCACAAAGCCTTCGGCACTGGCCACTACACCGGCACAGTCCGGAAACGGTGCATCAAGGCGTAACTCAGCACTGTCTAAATCCCAAATAAACATCCGCCCGCCACGTGGTGCTGTCATCGCCACTAAACGCAGTTCATTATGAATGGCCACACTGGCAGCGTACTGTTGCATTTTACTGCGCTGGGCTTCAGCCACGGGAAACACCTGCAAAGCTTGCTGCGGACGCTTGATGGCAAGCAAATCAATGCGCTGCGTTAATGCACCTTGATATTGTTGTACGGCAATCACCGTACCATCATCGGCCACCGCCAAATGGCGAATGCTGTTCATCGAATCGGCTAGAAATTCTTTACTTAAGAGTTCACCTTGAGCATTCATCAGCACTAAACTAGGCTCCATCGCATCGAGATTGAGCTCTTCACGACTGCCCGATTCGGTACGAATCCCACCATTGGCCACCACTAAAGTTTTGCCATCGGGCAGCCACAGTAATTGATGCGGCCCCACACCATGACTGGATAAATCATCGATACGTTGTAAGCGTTGCGCTGCATCCAACTGCCAGACGCCAATCACACCGCGTCCCGGCTCATCGGTATCATTTTCTGTGCTGTACAGGCGCTCGCCACGCGCATCAAACACCGCATGGCCCTGAAAATGCCGATTGGCTGGAGTCACTAAGGTTTGCAATAAGCGCCCTGTTTGCAAATCAATTAAGTAACTTTCAGTCGACGGCCTGCGCCCAGTAAAAAGTGCTAAAGGTAAGCTAGGATGCACACAAATATCATGGCAACGGGCAGTGACTTGGGTAGCAAAGAGTTGCTCACCGGCTAAGGTATAACCCACGGCAAAATGCTCGCCTTGAGCATTATCGCGCGCTGACAACAGCACTGGTTGACGCTCCTGTGACCACCAACGCCACCCCAGCACAGCGCTGCCAGCCACAGCGGCCAGACTGGCCGCTAAAAATGTACGACGCTGCATACTTAGTCACCATCATGGGCATTAAAGCCCAGTTGCACACCCAGTGCGCGCGCTACATCTTTTTCATGCAGGCGGTGCAGGCGATCAAAGCTGTCATACAAGGCAAACAAGGCTTGGCGCTGCTGCTCATCTTGCAGTAATAGCGTTAATGGCTGTTTGAAAGCAACCAGCTCTTGCTGAGCTTGCAAATAAGCGGCATCAATCTGCTTAACCAGATCGGCATGTTCTGCCACTAACAGCGCGCGAATGGAATGCTGCTCTGCACCCTGCCAAATCGCTAAGGCACTGTCGATTTCAGCGGACAAGTTGCTCAGTGAAGCCTGACTGCGCCATGACTGCGCTTGATAGGGCTGAGCAATATCTTTAATACTGCGACCCAAGGGTGTACCGAGCTTTTTCTTCAAACCATCGAGACTGATGACTTGTGCTTGCACAATCGCTGTCAGTGCTTCCAGTGGCTCAGCGTAGCGTTCATTCGGGAATGTGGTTAGCTGCGCCAGCATGCCTTGTTCGCCCTGCCACTGTGTGAGCACATCATTTGCCAGTTTTTGCTGATGCGCAGCGATGTTTTCTAGCAGTGGGCAGTAGCGTTGCTTTTGTGCCGCATCGGCCAGATCAAGCTCTGGATCAAACAGCACATATTCATAGGCGCTGAGGCCTTGCACAACCACACTGGCACGCTCGAGATTGGCTAAACTTGGCTCAGGGTTGGCTTTGAGAAACTGCTGCACTTGACGCGCCACTAAGTTTTTCTTATCTGGCCAAAACTGCACTTGCCAGGCCCGATTACCTTCATTCAATGGTCCAATCAATAACGGCTGTAACGCCGCCCAACTGTGCTGAGCCTGCAAGAAATCTTCGCGCGTTTGCGCAAGGTCTTGCTCACCCTGACAGAACGCTTGTGCACTGCTCAGCAAGTTCTGATTACTGGCTTGCCAGTCTTGGTGTGCTCGGTAAATCACTTGCTCTGCTAAAGCAGCACTGGTTTGCTGATAGGGGTCACCGCTGTTGCTGCAGGCCAACAAGCTGACACTGGCGAGCGCATAGATTACTTTTTTAAACATCGTTAGCACCTAAAGAGAATTAAGAAAAGCTAGCAAAGCGTCGCGCTCAGGCTGCGAGAACTGTAACACCTGCTGTTTAGATGCTTCTGCTTCACCAGAATGCCAGAGCACGGCCTCCATTAGATTGCGTGCACGGCCATCATGTAGAAATCGCGTATGACCACTGACCGTCTCAGTCAAACCAATGCCCCACAAAGGTGGCGTACGCCAATCACGACCGCCGGCCAAAAACTCAGGACGCTGATCGGAGAGTCCCTCCCCCATATCATGCAGCAGTAAATCGCTATAAGGGAAAATCACTTGCTCAGCTAACTCAGGTTCAGCTGCATCTTTACGTGTAACAAAGCGTGGCGTGTGACAGCTGTGACAATTGGCTTGCTGAAACAACTGCTTACCCTTTAAGACCTCTGGGCTATCTGGGTTACGTCGCGCTGGCACGGCTAAATTGCGAGAGTAAAACAACACCTGTGCTTCAATCTTTGCATTGACCTCAGGCGAGCCGCCATCAGGCGCGGCTAAACAATCGGCTTGTTGTGCGGTACAGGCACTGCCGCTGAGCAGCGGTGTCGATAAGCCCATATCATTGAAGAACGCATCAGCATTTTGCTGACGCATACTGGGTTGTCCGGCTTTCCAGCCAAAACGGCCCAGCGCCAAGGCTTGCGTCTCATGCGACCAAACTCGGTTGGCACGACCACGAATACCATCACCATTGAGGTCATCGGGATCTTGATTGGCCAAAATATCTTCTTCAGCAATGGCTTCAAGTAAACCTAAACCAATCATTGGCGGCGCTACTCGCGCTGACATCAACACATCCGGATGCATCGGCCCGTAACCTAGTTCACTGATCTCTACCTGTGGCTGCTGCAGTTCAACGATACTGCCATCGGCAAAGGTTACCGGCAGTGGCGTGTAACTGACGCGTACACGGCCCTCAGGTGCAACACCGGGAATGGCCATATCCTGCAGTTGCCCACCATAAACGGGCTCTGGAACAACGCCTTTTTTTGCCAACAACTCTGCATCAGTAGCCTGAGCCGGAATTGATAAGCGCACCAACATCGACACCGCATTTACCGCATCTGCTGCAGGCGGATGACCACGGCCATCTTTAATGTGACAATTTTGACAGGCATTGGTATTAAACAGCGGTCCTAAGCCATCACGCGATGTGGTGGTTGCTGGAGCGATCACCCATGGATTGCGAAAGAAGCTATTGCCGACACTAAAATCCAAGCGCCGAGTCGGTGCTAAGTTCGCTGAAGGTAAAGAGAAGGCATTGCTATCAAATTTATTAACAGTCGTGCTTCCGCCAGGAAAACGCTCTTGTGGATCAAAGCCGCTGGGGTCTGTGCTGGTTTGCGCCATCCCCAAACTACTTAAACCGAGCAAAGCGAGCGCTAAAAAAACTTTCATGCCAACAACCTAAAACATCGATAAAAATAAGAACGCCGACAGATGTCGGCATTCATGGCTAATGCATTAACAAGGCGACTGCACCTTAAAATGCATGATCTGCTGTATCTGGATTTAACTCAGTGATGCCTAAAGCTAATGCAGCCTGCTCAATAGCTGTGGTTTGCGCAACCAAGGCGGCAATCGCATCACGTACAATTTGTTGTCCTTGAGTATTTTCAGGATCAATCATCTGATCAAAGGCCATGCCATTTTCCGCCGCATCGACCATCACCTGCAAGCTGTTTTGTGTTGCTGCCAACTTGCTTTGTAACAGCTGATCAGCGCTAGCATCCGCGGCCTGTACCAGCTGAGCAATGCTCGGCCCGCTCAGCACAGTGCCATCCACTTTCGTATATTCACCTAAATAGACATTGCGCACGCCTTTGGCGTTGTAGAAATGCGAGTTATGGGTGTTGTCACTGAAGCAGTCATGCTCATCTTCAGTAGAACTGGCCTCTAACGCTACTTTCATTCGCTCGCCAGCCAGCTCACCTAAGCTCAAGCTGCCCATGCCAAAAAATGCTTTGCGTAAGCTTTTTTCAGTGCTCTCAGCCAGCAATTGAGTACGGTAGTTGTCTGGATTACCACTGGCCCACTGCGCCGTCATTTCAGCCAGATCATCCACGAGCAAGTCAGTAACGACTTTTAAATACTGAGCGCGGCGCTCACAGTTACCACCCGTACAGTTTTCATCCGTCAAGTAGTCGGTATATGAACGCGCACCAGCACCGGGTTGTGTGCCATTTAAATCCTGCCCCCAGAGCAAAAACTCAATGGCGTGGTAACCTGTAGCAACGTTGGCTTCAGAACCACCAAGCTCATTTAAGCCGGCTAATAATTCAGCGGTTAACACACTGACATCGACTTGCTCTTCACCCACCTGGATGCTCTGACTGGCAATAATATTGGCGGTGGCACCGTCATTGCCTAAGGCATATTGGTAATCGCCATCAACGTAGTCAATTAAGCCTTCATCCAAGGGCCAGGCGTTAACTTGACCTTCCCATTCATCCACCAAGGTGTTACCAAAACGGAACACTTCAGACTGCATATAAGGGATGCGTGCGGCGAGCCAAGCGTCTTTCGCCGCTTGCTGGGTTTGCACGCTGGGCGCTGCGATGAAAGCATTGACAGCCGCTTGTAAAGCTTGCGCAGTACTGTGCGCATCGGCAAAGGTGGCATGGGCGATATCAGCGTAGTGACTGATCACTTGCTCACGGGTAATGGCTTGTGCATCCGCAGCTTGAGTTGTTGCCACAGTTGCAGCAGCAGGTGCCGGCGCCACTGCAGTCACAGATGTGGTCGGCTCGCTATCACCACAGGCCGCCAAATTGATTGCCAAAGCCAACACGCTCAGATGAGCAAATGAAATAACACGCATTAGAATATCCTTGAAGGGTTAAAGCAGAATGGATGACACGCAAAATCAGAAAACAATAATGCGAAAGATTTGCATTCAATGCAAAGGTTTTTTATCAACCCAGTGCATTTACTAGCGCTGCGAATCCTTTTCGCCATGCAACAGGTGTTTTTCTGAACGTCAGCCTGACGGCAACTCAAACAGCGCCATTTAACAATGCGCCTTGCTTGCCAGTTAAACGCACAAGCCCAGCACTCAATACTGCATGAGCGTTTTACAGACAAAAAACCCAGCCGAAGCTGGGTTTTCTATGTGGTGCTTGACTTAGTTGCCGTATACCGGGAACTTCGCGCAAACCGCTTTAACTTTGTCACGCACGGAATCAATCACAGACTGATCACCCATGTTGTCGAGAATATCGCAAATCCAACCGGCCAGCTCACGACACTCTGCTTCTTTAAAGCCGCGCGTGGTGACTGCTGGTGTACCAATACGCAGACCTGAGGTCACGAAAGGTGAGCGTGGATCGTTTGGTACGGAGTTTTTGTTCACAGTGATAAAGGCTTCGCCCAAGGCCGCATCAGCATCTTTACCGGTGATTTCTTGCTTGATCAGTGAAACTAAGAACAAGTGGTTAAAGGTACCGCCTGACACCACATCAAAACCACGCTCAATAAATACGTTGGCCATGGTTTGCGCGTTTTTGATCACTTGCTTTTGATACTCTTTAAACTCAGGCTGTAATGCTTCTTTAAAGCAGATCGCTTTACCGGCAATCACATGCTCCAAAGGACCACCTTGGGCACCTGGGAATACTGCAGAATTGAGTTTTTTCTCAATGGTTTCGTTAGCACGCGCTAAGATCAAACCACCACGTGGACCGCGTAAGGTTTTGTGCGTTGTTGTAGTGACAACATCAGCGTAAGGCACTGGGTTAGGATACACACCCGCCGCAACCAAACCGGCAACGTGAGCCATATCCACAAACAAGTACGCACCAACTTTGTCCGCGATTTCACGGAAACGTGGGAAGTCTAAAACCTGTGAGTAAGCTGAGAAGCCCGCTACGATCATTTTTGGTTTGTGCTCTACAGCCAAGCGCTCAACTTCGTCATAGTCAATTAGACCTGCTTCGTTAATGCCGTACTGAATGGCATTGTAAAGCTTGCCTGAGGAACTGACGCTCGCACCGTGAGTCAAGTGGCCGCCGTGCGCCAAGCTCATACCCAAAATGGTATCACCACCTTCAAGTAAGGCTAAATAAACAGCAGCATTGGCTTGTGAGCCCGCGTGGGGTTGTACGTTGGCATAATCAGCACCAAACAATTCTTTAGCGCGATCAATGGCTAACTGTTCAATGATATCGACGTACTCACAACCACCGTAGTAGCGTTTTCCTGGGTAGCCTTCGGCGTACTTATTGGTCAGCACAGAGCCTTGTGCCTCCATTACCGCAGGGCTGGTGTAGTTTTCCGATGCAATCAGCTCAATGTGCTCTTCTTGGCGCTGGGCTTCTTTCTCCATCGCATCAAAAAGTTCAGGGTCAAATCGGGCAATGGTCAAATCACGGCTGAACATAGCGGTCCTCATGGAATCAACAAGGCTAATAAAAGATATAAGTTAGGGATTCTACAGTATCTGAACGGTCATAGCACATGAAAGGCGATCACTCTGACTATAAGTCTTACTCACGTGGGTACTTCGACGGATAAACACCACCCCCGAAGTACAGCATGCCCAAAATTTAGGTTACTCATAAAACCCAATCAGCAGAGCTATGTGTGCACACCGTACCTTGTTCGTATCGCTTTTCCCTCAACGGGTCTTCCTGACCCGATTCGGGTGCGCACCATCCATGGCGCGCTTACCACGACACGGACAAGGTACTCATTGACCATTGCTATGCGCTGCCAACCTTTTAAAGCACAAGTTAGCAGAACCAGAATCAGACTTTATATAACTCAGTGCCGGCACTAAGGCCTGAAAGTAGCTATAAAACCCTCAGACACAAGCAAGCCCTAGGCAAATAGTGCGAACAACGCCTTTTGTCATTGAGTACTTCGGGGTGGGTGTGACGAGCGAGCCAAGGATGGCGAGCGCCAGAGTTGCACCCTGGATGGGTGCATCTACGGATAAACAACAACCCCGAAGTACGGCATGCACTTAACTCTTCAGCATCACGAGCAACACAAAAAATCTAGCAAGGAGGCGTATGACATAACGCAGGATAATCTTTGCGGGCGAGCCTCCCGCGCTCCCAGACAGCCGTATTGAAACGGGTTGGAGTAGGTCATCCTGCGGGCGGGCCGCCCGCGCTCCCAGACAGTGAATTGGCCCATAATTAAACAATAGCTATTGTTTTGATGATTGACGCGAAAATAATGCAGGCCCTGCAAATGGTCAACGAGTACTTCGGGGTGGGTGTGACGAGCGAGCCAAGGATGGCGAGCGCCGGAGTTGCACCCTGGATGGGTGCATCGACGGATAAACACCTGCCCCGAAGTACGGCATGCACTTAACTCTTCAGCAGCACGAGCAACACAAAAAATCTAGCAAGGATGCGTATGACATAACGCAGGATAATTTTTGCGGGCGGGCCGCCCGCGCTCCTAGCAACCCCGTAATACGTAAATCACCAGACACAACACAAACATCTGCAGCTACTGCTTAATGCTCAGTAAAACGCTACAATCCTGCCTCTTTAAAGGTCGCTATTTTAACAATAGACACCAGAACCACCACTTACCCATTAACTATTTAGGTCGCTCATGTCTCAATACGTTTTCACGATGCACCGTCTCGGCAAAGTTGTGCCACCTAAGCGCGAGATCCTCAAAGACATTTCTTTATCCTTTTTCCCCGGCGCAAAAATTGGCGTGCTGGGTCTCAATGGCTCAGGTAAATCAACATTACTACGCATCATGGCCGGCGTAGACACCGAATTTAACGGTGAAGCACGCCCAATGCCCGACCTCAATATTGGCTACTTACCGCAAGAACCGCAGCTTGACCCCAGCAAAACTGTGCGTGAAATTGTTGAAGAAGCCCTCGGTGAAGTCAAAGCCGCGCAAGCACGTTTAGATGAAGTGTATGCCGCCTACGCAGAACCTGATGCTGACTTTGATGCACTGGCCAGCGAGCAAGCCAAACTGGAAGCCATTATCCAAGCCAGCGATGGCCATAATATAGAGCGCCAGCTCGAAGTTGCTGCCGATGCCCTGCGCTTACCGGCTTGGGATGCCAAAGTTGAGCACCTATCCGGTGGTGAAAAACGCCGTGTCGCACTGTGCCGATTATTACTATCAGCACCCGACATGCTATTGCTCGATGAGCCAACCAACCACTTGGATGCTGACTCCGTCGCTTGGCTTGAGCGCTTCCTGCACGATTTCACCGGCACAGTAGTAGCCATCACCCACGACCGTTACTTCCTCGATAATGTCGCCGGCTGGATTTTAGAACTCGACCGAGGCCAAGGCATCCCCTTTGAAGGCAACTACTCACAATGGCTAGAAGCCAAAGCAGCTCGCCTCAGCCAAGAAGCCAAGCAAGAGTCATCGCACAATAAAGCCATGAAGGCAGAGCTTGAGTGGGTACGCAAAGGTGCAAAAGCTCGCCAATCAAAATCCAAGGCCCGCCTCGCCCGCTTTGAAGAAATGCAATCGCAAGAATTCCAAAAACGTAGCGAAACCAACGAAATATATATCCCAGCGGGTGAACGCTTAGGCGACCAAGTCATTGAAGTCAGAAATGTCAGCAAAGCCTATGGCGAGCGCGTACTGATCGACAACCTCTCCTTCGTCGTACCCAAAGGGGCACTGGTGGGTGTGATCGGGGGTAACGGTGCCGGTAAATCGACCCTCTTTCGCATGATTATGGGCGTTGAACAACCCGACTCTGGCGAAATCATTATTGGCGAAACAGTCAAACTCGCCAGTGTTGACCAGCAA
>JAAXZZ010000039.1 GCA_012719655.1 Gammaproteobacteria bacterium
AGATATCGAGCGTGGTCAAGTATTGGCTAAGCCTGGTTCAATCAAGCCGCACACCCGTTTTGAAGCAGAAATTTACGTGTTGTCAAAAGAAGAAGGTGGACGTCACACTCCATTCTTCAAAGGCTACCGTCCACAGTTCTACTTCCGTACAACTGACGTAACGGGCAGCTGTGAATTGCCAGAAGGCATCGAGATGGTAATGCCAGGTGATAACGTTAAACTTGACGTTACCCTGATTGCGCCAATCGCTATGGAAGAAGGTCTGCGTTTCGCGATTCGTGAAGGTGGCCGTACCGTAGGTGCTGGTGTTGTTGCAAAAATTATTGCATAAGGCTTGAACTTGTTACGCTAGGTTGGCATAATAGCCGGCCTAGCAATGTTCTAGGCCAGTAGCTCAATTGGCAGAGCGACGGTCTCCAAAACCGTAGGTTGGGGGTTCGATTCCCTCCTGGCCTGCCAGCTTTATAAATTAGCTGGCAATCCAATTTAGGATTCTAAGTAATGAATGCAAAAAATGAATCCAAGGTAAGTCGTTTAGATTCCGTTAAGTGGTTGGTTGTTATTGCGCTTGTTGTATTGGGTGTAGTGGCTAATCAATATTTTGCTGCTGAATCAATTCTTTATCGCGTGCTAGGACTTCTTGTTCTGGCTGCTGTGGCGTTTTTCGTTGCTGTCCAAACGGCAAAAGGCCAAGCTTTTCTAACTTTAGCTAAAGAATCACGCGCTGAAATACGTAAGGTTGTTTGGCCGAATAGACAAGAAACTACGCAAACTACATTAATTGTTGTTGTGGTGGTTTTAGTAATGGCGCTCTTGCTTTGGGGACTTGATTCGTTCCTCGGCTGGCTTGTCTCATTGATTGTAGGTTAAGGGTGCTCTGTGGCTAAGCGTTGGTATGTAGTTCACGCCTATTCAGGCTACGAAAAACAAGTAATGCGTCATTTGCTTGAGCGCATCAAGTTTGCTGGAATGGAAGATCAATTTGGCGAGGTTCTTGTTCCAACTGAAGAAGTTGTCGAAATGAGAAATGGCCAGAAGCGTAAAAGCGAGCGCAAGTTTTTTCCAGGTTATGTGCTTGTTCAGGTTGAAATGAATGAGGCAACTTGGCACTTAATTAAAGATACGCCGCGAGTGCTTGGTTTTATCGGTGGTACAGCAGATAAGCCTGCGCCAATCACTGAGAAAGAAGCAGATGCAATTTTGCGTCGTGTTGAAGACAGTGGTGATAAGCCGCGTCCACGAACCTTGTTTGAGCCAGGTGAAACTGTGCGGGTTAACGATGGCCCGTTTGCAGATTTCAACGGTGTTGTTGAAGAAGTCAATTATGAGAAGAGTCGTTTGCAAGTGGCTGTGCTTATTTTTGGCCGTTCAACTCCGGTGGAGCTTGAGTTTAGCCAAGTGGAAAAAGTCTAAAACTGTTTTATGGATGCCACCCTGCAGCTCGTAGTTGCGGGGTTTTTTTGTCAAAGGATTGCGAAATATATTAACGGGAAGCCTGCGGGCGTTATACCCATTTGGAGTGAATCATGGCTAAAAAGATTCAAGCTTATATCAAGCTGCAAGTTAAAGCAGGACAGGCGAACCCTTCGCCGCCAGTCGGTCCTGCGTTGGGTCAACACGGTGTGAATATTATGGAGTTTTGTAAGGCGTTTAACGCAAAAACTCAGGGTATTGAGCCAGGCTTGCCAACACCAGTAATTATTACTGTGTACAGCGATCGTAGCTTTACTTTTGAAACAAAAAGTACCCCGGCTGCTGTGTTATTGAAAAAAGCAGCAGGTGTTTCAGCTGGATCAGCACGTCCAAATACCCAGAAAGTGGGTACTGTTACACGTGCACAGTTAGAAGAAATTGCAAAAATTAAAGAAGCTGACTTAACTGCTGCTGAACTTGAAGCTGCTGTTCGTACCATTGCTGGCTCTGCGCGCAGCATGGGCTTGAATGTGGAGGGCGTGTAATGGCTAAGCTTTCAAAACGCAAACAAGCTATCGCAGCTAAAGTAGAAGCGGGTAAGCAGTATTCTTTTGAAGAAGCAGCAAGCTTACTAAGCGAACTGTCTACTATCAAATTTAAAGAGTCAGTGGATATTGCAATCAACCTTGGCGTTGATCCACGTAAGTCTGACCAAGTTGTACGTGGTGCCACTGTTATGCCAAACGGTACAGGTAAGACTGTGCGCGTTGCTGTGTTCGCGCAAGGCCCAGCTGCAGAAGCTGCTTTGGCTGCCGGTGCTGACAAAGTTGGTATGGATGATTTGGCTGCAGAAATGAAAGCCGGTGACCTGAATTATGACGTAGTTATCGCATCTCCAGATGCAATGCGCGTTGTTGGTCAGTTGGGTCAGGTTTTAGGGCCTCGTTGTCTTATGCCAAACCCTAAAGTTGGTACTGTAACACCTGATGTTGCAACAGCAGTAAATAACGCTAAAGCAGGTCAAGCACGTTTCCGTACTGACAAGAACGGTATTATCCATGCTGCGATTGGTCAGATTGATTTTGAGCCAGCAAAACTTAAGCAAAACGCTGAAGCGTTATTAGCTGAGTTACGCCGCTTGAAGCCGTCTTCATCAAAAGGCATTTACGTTAAGCGCATTACTTTAAGCAGTACTATGGGTCCTGGTTTGGTTATTGATCAATCAAGCTTGGATGCTGCTCGATAAGAGTTGTGTAAGGCATTTTGGGGTCCCTGCTTAGCGGGGGCCGTCAAAGACCGTAGGTGGCTTTGTCTTAATAAATATGTTCAATGCATATTAGCCTACGTAGATGGTGCTCCCGATTCATTTTCGAATCAGACACCAAATAGATACTCAGTTTACTGAGTAAAATGAAATAAGCAGGAGTAAAACCCGTGGCAATTAGACTCGAAGACAAGAAAGCTATCGTCGCTGAAGTCAACGAGGCTGCCCAAGCTGCCCTTTCCGCTGTTGTGGTTGATGCCCGCGGCGTAACAGTAAGCGCTATGACCGGACTCCGTAAAGAGGCTCGTGAAGCAGGTGTATACGTGCGTGTAGTACGTAATACATTGTTGCGTCGCGCCGTTGCAGGAACTCAGTATGAGGTTCTCAGCGATGTGTTCACTGGCCCGACCTTAATTGCTTTCTCTAATGAACATCCGGGCGCAGCTGCTCGTATTTTCAAAGAGTTTGCTAAAGGTCAGGATAAGTTTGAGATCAAAGCAGCCGCTTTTGACGGTAACTTGATTGCAGCCAACCAAATCGACGTATTGGCAACATTGCCAACTTTCGACGAGGCGGTATCTCAGTTGATGAGTGTTATTCAAGGCGCGACCAGCAAACTGGCTCGTACTTTGGCAGCAGTTCGCGATCAGAAAGAGTCAGAAGCTGCTTAAGCTTTTGCTCTTTACAAAATTTTTTGATTTTGGTGGCTTAATTAAGTCATCACCACTATAGGAAGAATAGAGTCATGGCTCTTACTAACGAAGATATCCTTAACGCCGTTTCAGAAATGTCAGTAATGCAAATTGTTGAGCTGATTTCTGCAATGGAAGAAAAATTTGGCGTGACCGCTGCTGCTGCAACTGTTGCTGTAGCAGGTCCTGCTGCTGCCGCTGCTGAAGAGCAAACTGAATTCACCATTATGCTGTTAGATGCTGGTGATAAGAAAGTTAACGTTATTAAAGCAGTTCGTGAACTGACAGGTTTAGGTCTGAAAGAAGCGAAAGCTGTTGTTGATGGCGCGCCAGGCGTTGTTAAAGAAGACGTATCAAAAGATGATGCTGAAGCAGCTAAGAAAGTGCTGGAAGAAGCAGGTGCTAAAGTCGAGCTTAAATAAGCTTGATGCAGCATAACAGCCTGAGCAAAGGGCTGATGGCTGGTGGCTAATGTCACCGGCCTTTTTCCGTTATAACGAGTCTTTCGAGTGGATGCTATAAGCAGAACTCAGATCGGATATGAACAGAAAAATAAATATTTGCACGATTTATTGGGTATTTCCGCCGGAAGTATCCTACAAGCAGGTGACCAAGCTGGGGAACGCTGATGGCTTACTCATATACTGAGAAAAAACGTATCCGCAAGGACTTTAGCAAGCTGCAGGATGTGATGGATGTGCCTTATCTGTTGGCAATCCAATTAGATTATTACAGAGAATTTCTGAAGGCAGGCGTGAGCAAGGAGCAGTTCCGTGATATTGGCCTGCACGCAGCCTTTAAATCGGTTTTTCCGATTATTAGTTACTCAGGTAACGCGGCTCTTGAATACGTAGGGTATCGCCTTGGCGAACCCGCCTTTGATGTTAAAGAATGCTCTTTGCGCGGAGTTACATACGCCGTGCCATTGCGCGTTAAAGTGCGCTTGATTATTTTTGATCGTGAGTCTTCAAGTAAAGCGATCAAAGATATTAAAGAGCAAGAAGTCTACATGGGTGAAATCCCGTTGATGACTGAGAACGGTACTTTTGTAATTAATGGTACTGAGCGAGTTATTGTTTCTCAGCTGCACCGCTCACCAGGTGTGTTTTTTGACCACGACCGTGGCAAAACGCACAGCTCAGGTAAATTACTCTATTCAGCGCGTATTATTCCATACCGTGGCTCTTGGCTCGATTTTGAATTCGATCCGAAAGACTGTGTGTTTGTACGTATTGACCGTCGTCGTAAACTGCCCGCAACTGTATTGTTGCGCGCACTGGGTTACACGACTGAAGAAATTCTTGAAACCTTCTACGACACTAACGTATTCCATGTCTCAGCTGATGAAATCAGCTTAGAGTTGGTGCCGCAGCGTTTACGTGGTGAGATTGCATCATTCGACATTAAAGACGATAAAGATAAGATTATCGTTGAAGAAGGTCGCCGGATCACTTCGCGCCATATTAATCAGTTGGAAAAAGCCGGTATCACCAAGCTTGTTGTTCCGGTTGAATATATTATTGGCGTCACTACAGCTAAGCCAATTGTTCATCCAGCCACTGGCGAGATCATCGTTGAGTGCAACACTGAGCTGACTGCTGAAATATTACAGCAAGTGATTGATGCCAAAGTTACCCAGATTGAGTCGCTGTACACTAACGACATTGACTGTGGGCCGTTCGTTTCAGACACTCTGAAAATTGATAACACCACTAATCAACTTGAAGCGCTAGTAGAAATCTATCGCATGATGCGTCCTGGTGAGCCGCCAACTAAGGATGCTGCAGAGAATCTGTTTAAGAATTTGTTCTTTGCAAGTGAGCGCTATGATTTATCTGCTGTTGGTCGCATGAAGTTCAACCGTCGTATCGGTCGTACTGAAATTGTCGGCGAAGGCGTTCTGAGCAAAGAAGATATTGTTGACGTACTAAAAACTATCGTTGCTATTCGTAACGGTCACGGTATTGTCGATGACATTGATCACCTCGGTAACCGTCGTGTACGTTGCGTTGGTGAAATGGCTGAAAACCAATTCCGTGTTGGTTTAGTCCGTGTTGAGCGTGCTGTTAAAGAGCGCTTATCTATGGCTGAAAGCGAAGGTTTGATGCCGCAAGACCTTATTAACGCTAAGCCAGTGGCTGCTGCCGTTAAAGAGTTTTTTGGCTCCAGTCAGCTCTCGCAGTTTATGGATCAAAATAACCCGCTGTCAGAGATTACCCACAAGCGTCGCGTTTCTGCACTCGGCCCAGGCGGTTTAACCCGTGAGCGTGCAGGCTTTGAAGTGCGTGACGTACACCCGACTCACTACGGTCGTGTTTGTCCGGTAGAGACACCAGAAGGACCAAACATTGGTTTGATCAACTCTCTGGCAACCTATGCGCATACCAATAGCTATGGCTTCTTAGAGACGCCGTATCGCATTGTCAAAGATGGCAAGGTCACTGATGAGATCGTGTTCTTGTCAGCGATTGAAGAGGCTGATCACGTTGTAGCCCAGGCTTCAGCATTGATGAACGAAGACAACGTCCTTATCGAGGAGTTGGTAACTGTTCGTCACATGAATGAAACCACAGTTAAAGCACCTGAAGACGTAACCTTGATGGATGTATCGCCCAAACAGGTTGTTTC
>JAAXZZ010000040.1 GCA_012719655.1 Gammaproteobacteria bacterium
CCCACCAAACTACGTTTATTTGACTGGCTCAAGCGCCGCGAAGAATGCGGCACGCCCTGCCAGTTATGTGCCGTTGAATGCGAAGTTCAAGCCATTCACCCCGATGGCAGAATCAATGCTAATGAGTGCCACCACTGCCTCGATTGCCAAGTCACTTACTTTAATGAGGATCGTTGTCCTCCTCTCGTGGCAAAGAAAAAACGCCGCGAACGCACCAAAGCAGCTCCGCAAACGCAAGAGCCGCAATTGATTCCAGCCGTCCAGCTGGAAACCCCGTCTTAATTCCGTCCAAATTAAGGCAAATTACCAAGGAGATGTATCTGTCATGAGCGAAAAGAAAACTACAACAGAAATTGAAAAAACTGGCTTAAGTCGACGCGGCTTTCTTGGCGCGACAGCAGTCACCGGAGCAACTTTAGCAGGCGCAACCGCAATTGGTTCATCTGTCATGAGCCGCGAAACGTGGGCGGCTGCAGTTAAAGAAGCGAAAAACAAAGCCCACGTTGGCCCAGGCGAGTTAGATGATTACTACTGCTTCTTAAGTGGTGGTCACCAAGGTGAAGTACGCGTGATGGGTTTACCATCCATGCGTGAACTGATGCGTATCCCTGTTTTTAATATGGACGGTGCTGTCGGTTGGGGAATTACCAACGAAAGTAAAGCCGTGC
Organism: Gammaproteobacteria bacterium; assembly: GCA_012719655.1. Taxonomy (GTDB): domain Bacteria; phylum Pseudomonadota; class Gammaproteobacteria; order Pseudomonadales; family Pseudomonadaceae; genus Denitrificimonas. The sequence goes on from JAAXZZ010000040.1 coordinate 669, forward strand.
TCGGTGAAAGCGCTAAGTTTATGAATGGCGACTGTCACCACCCACACATCTCTATGACTGATGGTAGCTACGACGGTAAATATCTGTTTATTAACGATAAAGCCAACACCCGTGTGGCACGTATTCGTTTAGATATTATGAAGTGCGACAAAATCACTACTATTCCTAACGTACAATCGATTCACGGCTTACGCTTACAGAAAGTGCCGTACACCAAATATGTGTTCTGCAACGCAGAGTTCATCATTCCACATCCCAACGATGGTACTAACCTCGACAATCTTGATGCTGCAGAAAAGTACACCATGTACAACGCCCTTGATGCGGAAACCATGGAAGTGGCTTGGCAGGTGATTGTTGACGGTAACCTAGATAACACTGATATGTGCTACACCGGTAAATATGCCGCCGCCACCTGCTATAACTCAGAAGGTGCGACAGATATCGCCGGTATGATGCGTAATGAGCGGGATTGGGTCACCATTTTTAACATTCCACGCATTGAAGAAGAAATCAAAGCAGGTCGCTTTATCACGCTTGGCGACTCCAAAGTACCGGTGGTTGATGGTCGTAAAAAAGATGGCAAAAACGCGCGCGTTACCCGTTATGTGCCAGTGCCGAAAAACCCACACGGTTTGAATACATCTCCCGATGGTAAGTACTTCATTGCCAACGGTAAGCTGTCACCCACTTGCTCAATGATTGCCATTGATATGTTGGATGATTTGTTTAATGACAAATTTGCCGATGAGCGTGATGTCATTGTTGGTGAGCCAGAGTTGGGTCTTGGCCCATTACACACAACCTTCGATGGTCGAGGAAATGCCTACACCACGCTGTTTATTGACAGCCAAGTGGTGAAGTGGAACATGGAAGAAGCGGTGCGCGCTTACAAAGGTGAGAAAGTAAACTACATTAAGCAAAAGCTTGATGTGCACTACCAGCCTGGTCACAACCATGCGTCTTTAACTGAAACCAAGGATGCAGACGGCAAGTGGCTGTTGGTGTTGAGTAAGTTCTCCAAAGACCGTTTCTTGCCAGTGGGTCCATTGCACGCAGAAAATGATCAGTTAATTGATATTTCTGGCGATGAAATGAAGATCGTCCATGATGGTCCATCCTATGCTGAACCCCATGATGCGATTATGGCGCGCCGCGATCAGATCAAAACCAAGAAAGTTTGGGATCGTGATGACCCATACTTTGCTGCCACAGTAGCCCGTGCGAAAGCGGACGGCATTAACCTAGAAACAGATAACAAAGTCATCCGTGATGGCAATAAAGTTCGTGTTTATATGACCTCTATTGCACCGTCATACGGCATGAGTGAGTTTACTGTTAACCAAGGTGATGAAGTGACAGTGACGGTCACGAACTTGGACATGATCGAAGATGTGACCCATGGTTTCTGCATGGTCAATCACGGTGTCAGTATGGAGATCAGCCCACAACAAACCTCGTCAGTAACTTTTGTGGCTGATAAGCCGGGTGTGTTCTGGTACTACTGCAACTGGTTCTGCCACGCACTGCACATGGAAATGGTGGGTCGTATGTTGGTTAAGCCTGTGTAACAGCAGGTCAAAGCAACTGACGGTGTCTTGTCGGCATCGTCGGTTGTTTAAAAATATTGGACATATTCTATGCAGGCTAGACAACAGGATGCGAGTTGATGAGAACATTGGCGACAACGATTCGCAGAGTTATTTACAGTGTCGCGCTGCTCTCAGTGATACCTGTATATGCGGCAGAAACAGTACCTGACGCACTGAAAGATGTGCAATTGCACGCCATTCAAGCCGCTCCCGAGGCGGACTTAAAATTACAATCCATCAGCGCTTTACCTTTGCAGGCTAAAGGTGCACAGCATTGGCTTTTGCCCGCGGGTGAATATATTGGCCATTATGTTATTGATCAGCCAATAACCCTCGAATGCGCTGAAGGTGCCATTTTGCGTGCGCAAGGTTTGGGCAATGCGCTCAATATTCGCGCCGCTGATGTGACAGTGACAGGCTGCGATATCAGCGACTGGGGCAATAATCTAACGCAAATGGATGCGGGCATCTTTGTTGAGCGCACGGCCAAAAATGCGCGTATTGAGAATAACTTTATTCATGGTCAAGGCTTTGGCGTGTGGTTTGATTCTACACACAATGTCAGTATTTTGAATAATAAAATTCAAGGTGATGTGTCATTACGCAATCAATACCGCGGTAATTGTATTCATTTATTTGCCGTACGCTTTGCCAATATCAGTGGCAATGAAATTTGGCAAACCCGCGATGGTATTTATATTTAAGCGGCCAATGACAATATTATTCATAACAATTACATGCGTGATTTGCGTTACGGCGTTCATTACATGTTTTCCAATCGCAATGAAGTGACGCACAACCGTACTGAGCGTACGCGCACAGGTTATGCCTTGATGCAAAGTCGCCAGCTTACGGTGACCGACAACACTTCAGATCATGATCAAAACTATGGTCTGCTGATGAATTACATTACCTATTCAACGCTGAAAAATAATTTTGTTACTGCTGTGCAGCCAGGTTCCGGTGATGGTGTGCACATCAGTGGTGCAGAAGGTAAGGCGCTGTTTATTTATAACTCGCTGTTTAACACTCTCAGCGGCAATCAGTTTGAGCACAGTGCGTTGGGTATTCACCTGACCGCGGGCTCTGAAGATAACCGCATTTACCACAACTCTTTTATAGGTAATCAGCAGCAGGTTAAGTACGTGGCTATTCGCTACCAAGAATGGTCGCATGAAGGTAAGGGCAACTATTGGAGCGACTATTTAGGCTGGGATCGTAACAGTGATGGTGTGGGCGATGTGCCCTATGAACCCAATGATAACGTAGACCGTTTGTTGTGGATTTATCCGCAGGTACGTTTATTAATGCACAGTCCGAGTATTGAATTATTACGCTTAGTGCAGCGCGCCTTTCCAGTAGTGAAATACCCCGGCGTACAAGACAGTTTTCCGCTGATGCGACCTGTAAGTAACGCTGCCAACCCTGCAAAAGGACGATCAGAATGAATGCAGTAGAGCTGCACAATGTTTATCAACAGTACGGCCAAATGGCTGTTCTGGATAATATCAGTTTGACCCTCGCCGAAGGCGAAGTGCTGGGTTTGTTTGGCCACAATGGTGCCGGTAAAACCACCACGGTGCGTTTGATTTTAGGCTTGCTACAAGCCACCAGTGGGCAGGTGCGCGTACTCGGTGGCACGCCAGGTGACAGTGATATTCGCCGCCAAATTGGATTTTTACCAGAAAACGTCACTTTTTATCCACAACTGACTGGCCGCGAAACCTTGTTACATTTTGCCCGTTTAAAAGACGCGCCTGTGCAGCAAGTGGATGACCTGCTGGCGCAGGTAGGTTTGACCGCTGCCAGTTCAAAACGCGTAAAAACCTATTCGAAAGGCATGCGTCAGCGTTTAGGTTTGGCGCAAGCACTACTGGGGCGTCCGCGTTTACTGCTGCTCGATGAGCCAACTGTTGGTTTAGACCCGATTGCCACGCAAGAACTCTATCAAGTGATTGGGCGTTTGCGTGATGAAGGCACCAGTATTGTCATCTGCTCGCACGTGTTGCCAGGTGTTGAGCCTTATATTGATCGCGCTGCTGTTCTTGCCCTTGGGCGCTTAGAAGCCATCGGCACTTTGCATGAGTTGCGCACGCAGGCGCAGCTTTCGGTGCGTATTCGCGCAGCAGGCTTAACGATTGAACAGCTGACAGCACCTAATGTGCAAACGATTCGACCTTTGCATGGCGCTTGGCATGAGTTACTGGTCGCACCGGCTGATAAGTTGTCAACCGTGCAGCGTATTCTGCAGTTGCAAGCACAAGATATAGAAGTGCAGCCGCCCTCTTTGGAAGATCTGTATTGCTATTACATGGAAAAAGCCGGTGCCTTAGGTGTTGCAGGAGTTCAGCAATGAAACAGATTTGGAATATTGCGCGTAAAGAATTGAGTGATGGCTTGCGTAACCGATGGATGCTAGCTATCAGCTTGGTTTTTGCTCTGTTAGCCGTGGGGATTGCTTGGTTTGGTGCGGCGGCATCTGGGCAAATTGGTTTTACTTCGATCCCTGCTACCATTGCCAGTTTAGCCAGCTTAGCCACTTTCTTAATGCCTTTGATTGCTCTGTTATTGGCCTATGATGCGATTGTCGGTGAAGATGAAGGTGGCACTTTAATGCTGTTGCTGACCTATCCGATCAGTCGCGGACAGATTTTACTCGGTAAGTTTGTCGGCCATGGCATGATCCTGGGTTTGGCCACTTTGCTTGGTTTTGGCTGCGCAGCGCTGGCAATTGCCGTACTCGTACCGGAAATTGAGCTCGGTACTTTGCTCTGGGCTTTTACCCGCTTTATCGTCTCTTCCACTCTGCTGGGTTTGGTGTTTTTAGCTTTAGCCTATGTTTTGAGCAGCCGAGCCACTGAGAAATCCAGTGCCGCAGGTTTAGCGCTGGGTTTGTGGTTCTTATTTGTCTTGGTATTTGATTTGGCCTTGCTGGCTGTACTAGTGATCAGTGAGGGCACTTTTAGTCCTGAGGCTTTGCCGTGGATCTTGCTACTCAATCCTGCCGACATTTATCGCTTGATCAACTTAGCCGGTTTTGAATCCAGTTCAAGTGCTGTTGGTGTGATGGCCTTGGCCGGTGATTTGCCAGTCAGCAGTGCTGTGCTGTGGGCCTGTTTAGTGGCTTGGGTGGCGGCTTCGCTAGGTTTGGCGCATTGGATGTTCGCTCGTCGAACAGCTTAATTAGATGATATTTAAGGGGTTTACCATGATGAAAATGCAAGGAATTACACTGCGCTGGTGTTTGCTTGCCTTTGTTAGTCTTTTTTTAACCGCCTGCAGCGAAGATAAAAAAGCCACAGAGGTTACTGAAGTCGTAGGCCCTGTGGCCTTTGAGTCTGGTGATGAGTGCCATGTGTGCGGGATGATTATTACCGAGCTGCCGGGTGCTAAAGCGCAAGCGCTGGAAAGTCGTAGCACAGCTGTGCGTAAGTTTTGTTCGACCCAAGACATGTTGAGCTGGTGGTTGCAGCCGGAAAACCAGCACCTGCAAGCCGAGTTGTATGTGCATGATGTGGCAAAAACGCCTTGGGAGCACCCGCAAGATGAACATCTGATTGATGCGCGTACAGCTTTTTATGTACTAGGATCAAGTGTGCAGGGGGCTATGGGACCGTCATTGGTATCTTTTGGCACGCGTGAAGCCGCAGAATTATTTGCAGACACTAAAGGCGGTCGTGTATTGAGTTGGCAGCAGATGGATTTAGCCGTACTGCAAGAGTTAGCCAGCGCCGGTCACGAGCACGCAGCGGCGCATGGTGAGCAGTTACAGCATGAACACGGTGTTACCGTCGAGGCTGATGAGCATAGCCAGCACAATGCAGACCAAGAGCAGGCTGGCGAAGCGCTGACTGCGCCAGTCGATACACCGGCTGCGGACAACTCAAGCGACGCTGATGCCCACAGTCATCATTAACAGCTGAAATTTAGCGCTGCTGCAATTGATGTAGCCGCGCTCATTGACGTTGTTGAGGTGTGGCGCTGATTAAACGAATCTGCACAGGTGTTTCACCACCACTGTGGTGTAAAACACACTGTGCCACGCTAGGCTTTCCTCGCAGTAATGGTGGGTTATTAGAAAAACCTACAGGTTCTAATGGGATGCCTCTTGGGCTGCTATCTAATTGACCGTTACCATTACAATCAGCAAATAATTGAATGGCATAACGCCCTGCTGGAATGTTTTCGAAAATTAAAGTTGCGTCCTTGCTGCTTGTTATTGCCACAGGCTCAGCGCTCCAGTCGCTGTCTTCTTCGCTCAATAAAGCTGCATGCACTGTAGTTTGTATAGGTTTGTTATCCAATTGCACAACTAAGCGACCAGCAAAGGCCGGCAGACAGAGCAGAGTGGTGAAAAGATAAACAATGATCTGTGATGAATAGTGGCGGTCTTGTGGCATAATTCCTGCTTTTTGTAGGGGAGCATTGCGTATGCGGCAGGTGCTTATTGTCTATTATTCACAAAGTGGTCAACTTAACCAGTTGGTTGAGTCGGTTAGCGCACCTTTACGCGAAGAGTCTAATCTGCAGGTTGATTATTTACAGCTGCGCATGCAAACGCCATTTCCTTTTCCATGGCCGTTTCTTAAATTTTTCCGTATCTTCCCAGAAACAGTATTGATGCAGCCGCAGCCCTTGCAACCTTTGGCGATCGATGCAGATAAAAAATATGATTTGATTATTCTAGCTTACCAAGTCTGGTTTTTATCTCCATCGTTGCCAATGACTAGTTTTTTAGCGACTCCTGAGGCAGCTAAACTGTTGAACGGTGCCGCAGTAATGACTCTAATTGGCTGTCGCAATATGTGGCTGATCGCGCAAGAGAAAATGAAGGAAAAGCTTCAACAGCTGAATGCGCATCTTATCGATAACGTTGTGCTAACCGACGCTTGTGGTAGCGCGATGAGTTTTATCTCAACACCACTGTGGATGTTTACGGGTCGAAAAAAAGCTTATTCATGGGTGCCGCAAGCGGGTATTGCAGCGACAGAGATCACTGCGGCACGACGTTTTGGCGAGGCAATTAGCGCTCGCTTGTTACAGAACTCACAGCCGATTGTTGCGCCGATGTTACAGGGTTTAGGTGCTGTTAAAGTTAACGAGAAACTGATTGCTAGTGAGCGTATTGGCGCACGTAGTTTTTATCTTTGGAGCCGACTGTTGCGTGCTTTAGGTGAGCCTGACAGTCGCTTGCGAGGACTTGGCTTGCTGATCTACATCGTTTTTTTGTTATTCATGATTGTAACTGTGGTACCGATTACCGCAGTATTAAAAAAATTGTTAAGCCCGCTGACAAAACACCGCATTGCGCGTGAAAGAGCTTATTTTGCTGAGCCATCGGGTGAGTAAAGGGATTTGAGGGTTTAGAGTGGTCAAAACAGTCTATATCAATCGGATTAGTGCGTACTTACCGCATGAACCCGTTGACAACGAGTTAATGGAACTGCGCCTTGGCGTGGTTGGTGATAAACCTTCACGAGCGCGTAAACTAGTCTTGCGCAGTAATGGTATCAAGCAGCGTTATTATGCAATTGATCCCGAGACTGGACTGCCGAGCATGAGCAATGCGCAGTTAAGCGCGCATGCAATTCGTGGTCTGTGTGATGACAATTTTGTATTAGACGATATTGACTGCCTTGTCGCTAGCAGCTCGCAACCTGACCAAGTGATGCCCAATCATGCAGTGATGGTGCATGGTGAACTGGGTAATCCGCCGTGCGAGGTGGTGGCTACCGCAGGCATTTGTTTGTGTGGCATCACTGCACTTAAGTATGCTTGGATGAGTGTCGCCTTGGGTGAAAGTCAGAATGCGATTGCCTGCGGTTCAGAAGTAGCCTCAAACCTGATGCGTGCCAGTAATTTTACGGCTGAATATGACAGTCGTCTTGAGCAGCTGGAAAAAAGACCAGAAATTGCATTCGAAAAAGATTTTTTACGCTGGATGCTTTCCGATGGCGCGGGTGCAGTTTTGCTACAGAATCAGCCCAACACTAGAGGTTTAAGTTTACGCATTGATTGGATTGATATTCTGTCTTTTGCCGATCAGATGCCCGCTTGTATGTATGCTGGTGCTGATTATGTTGACGATGAATTAGTCGGTTGGAGCCGTTTTTCTGCCGAGCAGCGCGATCAACAATCACTGATGGCGGTTAAGCAAAATGTAAAATTACTCAATGACAATATTGTGAAGTACACGGTCGTGGAAGCATTGAAAAAAATTATGGCTAAGCGTAGTTTGTCGGTGGATGCGATTGAGTATTTTTTACCGCACTACTCATCTGAGTTTTTCCGTAAGCCATTAGAGCAAGGTCTTGCTGAGGTTAATTTGGTTATTCCTCAAGAGCGTTGGTTTACTAATTTGACTAGCAAAGGCAACACAGGCTCCGCTTCGATTTTTATTATTCTAGAAGAGTTGTTTAATGCCCAACGTTTAGCCGTTGGCGAACGCATCTTATGCTACATACCTGAGAGTGGGCGTTTTTCTAGCGCTTTTATGCATTTGACGGTGGTGTAACTATGAAGCTTGACGATGTACCGCAGGACGCGGAGTCCTCCAGTTATGCAGGACATTCAAAACTGCTCTACGCAGTTGATCAACAAGGGCATTACCAATGTGCGCAAAGTACCGGGTGGGATGCCGAAAGCTATGCCACACAGCAAGCGTTAGCTGAGCTGGAGTTATTTGAACAGCAGGCTATGCAAGCTTGGCGCAGTGATCAGCTATCAGTATTACCTTGCTTGATGTACCGTTACCGGATGGATGAGCTGGCGCTGGCGCAGGTGACGGGTTTGTGGCGCTGGCGTATACGCAGACATTTTAAGCCGCAGATTTTTGCATGCTTATCCGTAAAAATATTAGCGCGTTATGCAGAAGCATTTGGCTTGCCAATAGAACAACTGATCGCTTATCAAAAAGGAACGATGGATGAGCTTTAATCATCAACAAAGTGCCCACTGTGAAAGTGGAGTGATGTCAAGTTTGCTCACCCATGCGGGCTTGCCGATGAGCGAGCCTATGGCATTTGGTTTGTCTTCTGCTCTGGCTTTTGCTTATTTACCTTTGGTTAAGTTGAGCGGCATGCCTCTGATTGCTTATCGGATGCCGCCTAAACATATTATTAAAACGCTCAGCAAGCGTCTCGGCGTACGTTTGCATACGGCAACCTTTAGTGATCCACAACAAGGTCAAGAAGCCTTAGATCGTGCTTTAGAGCAGGGGCGTTTAGTAGGTTTGCAAAGTTCGGTATTTTGGCTACCTTACTTTCCGCCAGAAATGCGTTTTCATTTTAATGCCCATAACTTACTGGCGTATGGCCGTGAAGATGATGAGTATTTGTTAAGTGATCCAGTGTTTGAAGAACCCGTGCGTTGTGCAACTGACGCCTTACAGAAAGCGCGCTTTGCTAAAGGTGCTTTGGCAGCCAAAGGATTGTTGTATTGGCTGGATGACGTGCCGCTGGAGCAAGACTGGCAGGCGCTGGTGCGTAAAAGCATTCTTTCCACCTCACGAATTTTAGACGGCATGCCGTTACCCTGGATTGGTATTCGCGGTATTGCTCATTTAGCCAAGAAAATTAATGCTTTAGATCTGAATGCCAAGAAATACAACCGCTTATATCTCACTCATATTGTGCGCATGCAAGAAGAAATTGGCACAGGTGGTGCCGGTTTTCGTTTTATGTATGCCAGTTTTTTACAGGAAGCCGGTATGTTATTGGCTGATGAGCGATTGCAATCAGCTGCGCAAGAACTCACGCTGATTGGCGACCAATGGCGACAGTTTGCTTTGTTATGTGTCAAGCACAGTCGTGGCAAAGATGCAGGTTTAGGCTTGCAACCAATTGCCCAAGCATTACAGGCCATTGCCCAGCAAGAACGTACTTTATTTAAAGGCTTGGCGCTGTGGGCCAAACAGCGTAAATAAGTTGCTCCGGTTTAGCTGGACTGTTCGGCAGCGCTGAAGTGATAGGTGAAAACATCAACTGCAGCGCACAACTGATGAAAGTCGATGGGCGCGGAAAAATAATTCGGGCTGTCTTCAAGTAAGACGGCTTGCGCATTAAAATCATCATCTTCATCACAAAACACCAACAACGCTTGCTTAATAATACCAGACTTTAAATCGCAGGCAGCGAGCATGCTGAGCTGTTGCCAAACCTGCACATTGGCGCTGATAAAGAGGTTAGGGCCGTTGAGCTTGAGTTGTTGCGCGATGTGAAAACCTGCAGCGTTACTTACGCTATTGACGAACTCAAAGGGTTTCGGCTGGCGTTGTTCGGTGCACACTGTATTCAGCAAAGAAGACATGGTTGTGCGAGCGGGGTAGGTTGATGCCACATAGAGTCCGCAATCAGTTTGTACATGTTGTTTAATCGCCGCTGCTGCCAGTAAGCTTTGCAGAATAAGACGATCGATACGCCGTGGCCCCTGCATCAGCCATTGCTGTAAGACTGCTTTTAATTGTTTGTCAGTGGTGCTGGCGCATCCGCTGATCTGGCTGGCAGCGATTACTTGCATGCCAACTCTCCTGTCTCGAAGATGATGCTGGCATTGTTGCCGCCAAAGCCAAAGAAGTTAGCCAGTACACGAGTCTGTTGCTGTGACCACCTAGGATTTTGTCGCAAAGGTAAACTGCAGTTTTGTGAGTCGAGCATCACTGGCACGTGCTGATTTTTTAAGCATTCAATCAGTAGTAAGGTTTCGCTTAAACCGCAGGCACCTAAAGTGTGTCCAAGCCAGGGTTTGATCAGACACAATGCGGGTGCTGTTTCAGCTTGTAGCCATTCTTGCATGCCGTTGCTTTCTGCTGAGTCGTTGGCTTGGGTTGCGGTGCCGTGTAGTTTGATTAAATCAATGCTTTCTCTGCTGCACTGTGCATTGATTAATGCTTGTTGCATCACCCAAGCGATGTGGCTGCCATCTTCGCGTGTGCCGGTTAGACTGCTGGTGTCGCAGGCGCTAAAACCGCCAAGTAAGCGTACAGCGGATTGTGCAGAGGGTTGTTTTGATAGTAATGCTGCCGCATAGCTTTCGCCTAAAATTAAGCCATCTCGTTGCGGATGGAACGGACGGTAGAGGCCACAACGACTGATCAATTCAAGCGCAGCAAAGCCTTGCATGGCTATTTCACTGGGCGTTTCAAAAGCCAAAACTAAGACATGACTGTACTGCTCTTGTTCAAGTAGGCGAGAACCATAGAGCAGGGCATTGGCTGCACTGGTGCAAGCGGTATTGATGCAAAATGCTGCAGCAAAACCGTAATGTTTTTGTAAGGTTGTGGCGAGTAGGTTGAGCGGTGTTGCATCGTTAGGATTAAAGTGTTTTTGCTGGCGGGTTAATGCTTCGAAATATTGAATATTCAAGCCCGTACTAGCGATGATCAACAAACAGTCTGCGAAGGGAATGGCTTGCTTGCTGTGTACGGTGTTGATGCTGGCATGCAAATGCTCACGAAGCGACTGCTGTTGTTGCACTGGAAAATAACGGCGTAACTCATTGCGCTCAAGCAGTGTGAAGTAGCGACTATGGGGTAGGCGTTGACTCTGTACTGCGCGTGCAGCATCCGACAGGTTAGCAGCAAGGGCGCTGTGCAGGGCAGCGCTTTGTAAATACACAGAGCTCATGCGTGCTGACGAATAAATGCAGCAATATTGGCAATGGTGGTCAGCACTTGACGGCCTTCTTTAGCACCTTCAATGCGCACACCATGGTGCTGCTGCAGTGCTAGAGACACTTGTAAAGCATCTAAACTGTCCATTTGAATGCGGCTGTTTTGGCCGAATAAAGGCTCATTGTTATCAATACTTTGCCAGTCGATATCGTCTTCTTTATCGCACTCACGAATGATCAATTGTTTTAATTGTTGTTCTAACTGTGTGTTGTCCATAAAGTTTGTTGCACTCGTCTACGAAGTAAAAGTAACCCGCCGCTGCCGCATAGCAAAGCAAAACCGAGCAGGCGCAAACACCAAGGTAGAATATCCGCCGTTGAGCCTTGGCCTACCAATAAGGTCAGAAACGCATCCAGCGCCCAACTCATTGGTGACAGTTCAGCCAGTTTTTGCATGGCGAGCGGCATGATGCTCTTTGGCACCATAACGCCACCAATGGCAGCCAATATAATATTGCTACCAGCGCTGAGTAATAGGGCTTGCTCGGAATGTTTAGCCAATGCTGCAATTAATAAGCCTAAGCTACAACTGGCCATTGCAATGCATAATGCTAAAGCAAAATAAGCTGACATATGCTCACCAATCTGTAACGCAGGCAAGCCAAGAGCAGGTAAGGCGAACACGCCTAATGCTAATAAACCGACAAACTGAATAAAGTTAATACCAATATAGGGCAACAGTTTGCTCAGCGCCAAGCTAGCAAAACTGATCTGTAAAACGCGAAACCGCAGTAGCGTACCTGATTGTTGCTCATGTTGAAAACTATTGGCCATCGGCAGCATCACAAAGAACATACCGAAAATCAGCCAAGCAGGTACGCTGAGCTGCCTGGCATTGGCTTTTGCTGCTAAGTTGCCACTGCTCAGCATATTGTACTGCGGCAGCTCGCTCTGGGTGCGCGCTTGTACTATAGTCAGTTGTTCATTAATGGGTGTGTCAGTGTCTAGAAGTTGGCTTTCCAATAGAAAAGCACGCAGGCGTGTTTGTGCTAAGGCAATAGTTACTGCGCTATGAACACGCTGGCGAGAAAGATGATCAGCTGCAGCTGGAAAGGTTAGGCTTGGACCAATATGCGGTGTATCGAGTAAGTGTGCCGAAAAATTTTTAGTGATATGGATAATCGGATGCTGATTGTCGCTGGAATGCTCTAGCTGGCTATCACCTAACTGTGTTTGTAATGCACTGATAAAAAAATCGCTGTCAGTGCTGCTCTGCTCAACTTGCAGATGAATGCGCAGAGGCGGTAACTGCTCTTGATTAAAACCAGACATAGCAAAGGCCATCAAAATAAGAAAAGTCGCTGGCATCAGAAATAACACCGCCAGTGCATGCCAATCGCGCCGCAGCAAGAGCGTTTCTTTGCGAATCAGCGCCCACAGTCTCATAGTACACCGCCCGTCATTTTTAAATAAAACTGCTCTAAAGAGGGCTGGCTATAGTCAATTTTGCAGGGTAATTGCGCACTAGCAGCGATAAATTGATACAGAGCCAAAAACTGCTGTTCAGTAATCTCTGCGATAAACAGACTGCTGCGAGTGTACTTCGCATGCAAGCCCAGACCTGTACAAAAAGAGGCTAGGCTGGCTGGTAATTGTTCGGGCCAATGCATCTGTAATTGTTGCACCTGTTTGAGTGAGCTGCGTGTGTCGATATCGCATTGGATACGGCCATGATCGAGCAAGATAATCCGTGCAGCGATGGCTTCGGTTTCATGTAAATAGTGGCTGGTATAAATAATACTTTTGCCGCTGTCGCGTAACTGCTGTATGTAAGTAAGTAAGCGTTGACGATTGAGGCTATCGACACCGACGGTGACCTCGTCGAGTAAGTACAGTTGTGCGGGCTGCAACACACCAATGGCAAAATTCAAGCGTCGTTGTTGTCCACCGGATAAATTGCCTGCATATTTTTTGAGCAGTGGTTGTAAGTCTGTTGCCTGTAAAATATTTTCCAGTTGCTGTTGGCGTACCTTGCCGCGTAGCTGATACAAATCAGCAAATAGATTAAGGTTTTCTTGCACACTTAAGCGGCTATAAAAAGCCAACTGTTGCGGTACTAAGCCGATGCTGCGTGGCTCTTGCCATTCAATAGTACCTTAGCTTGGCGTTAGCAAAGAGCTGATAATTGATAATAAAGTGGTTTTTCCAGCGCCATTGGCTCCTAACAAACCAATGCATTCGCCTGTTGTAATGCCTAAGTTGATGCTGCTAAGAGCAGGCTGCTCGGCAGCTGAGTAGCGGAAACTAAGATTATTAAGTTTGAGCATGCAACAGCGCCACCAATAATGTACCGTCCACTAATAACTGCTGCTTAGAGCTGAGACTAAATCTATACAGAGCCCCAGCTAAGCTGTAGGAAAGTTGCTGCGCGTCTATGGTAATCGGATCGCATCGCGCAACGGGATCATGATGAACTGTGAGCTTGGACAGTTTACCAATATAAGCGGCTTGGACACGGCCGTCATTGCCATATAATGCACCATGCGCAGCACAGAGTTGCGCAGCAGCTTCGAACAACAAGCCCGGCGAAGGTCGTTCACCAAACACGGCAAGACAGCTCCATAGGCATTCACCTTGAATGCTAAAGGGGGTATGGGAGTTGATATGCTGTAACCACAAGGCAGAATCTTGGTGTGGCAGCAGGTTGTGCAAAGATGCTGTGTGCATGGCTGTCGTAATAAAGTAAAAATAAATTATAGCAGGCTGGCATTGTGCCGTCTGTGCGGCCTAAGGCAAATACAAATCATGGAAACCCTGCATATTTTACAAATCTGTGCTTTTATTGTCGGTGCTATTGTACTGACGTTGATTTCTTGGCGAGCACTGAGCCATACCAAAACCCATGGTTTTTATCGTTTGCTCGCTTGGCAGGGTATTCTAGCTTTACTCGTGCTGAATACACCGGTGTGGTTTGATAATCGCTATGCACTGCATCAGTTGTTTTCTTGGTGGGCCTTATTCAGTTCGTTATTGGTGCTGTTTGCTGGTATTCACCAATTACGTAGTGCAGGCCAAGCGGATCGAGCCGTGCGTGCAGATAGCGAACTCTTTGCCTTTGAGCAAACCACTAAAGTGGTGGACACGGGGATTTATCGTTGGATACGTCACCCTTTATATTGTTCTTTGTTGTTGCTCGCTTGGGGCATCGCTTTAAAACAGCTAATGCCGCTGACCGTGTTGATTGCACTGTTTAGCAGTGTGTGTTTATATTTTACCGCACGCCAAGATGAGCGCGAGTGTATTGCTTACTTCGGCTCAAGCTATAGCGACTATATACTACGCAGTCGAATGTTTATTCCCTATATTTTTTAATTCCAATGCAGTTGTATTAATTGCCAGTCTGTGCCGTTGAGCTGCCACTGGCTGCTAACTTTGTAGTAATCAGCCCGCTCTGGGATCAGCCCTTGTGCGCCACTAATCGCTACCTGGGCGCTGCAGTGGCCACGGTCACGATAGCTGTTATCCAGCTGACAAGATCGATTTATCACTAGAATATTGATGTTTTTAAAGCGCATAAAAGCCAAGATCATTTGTTGCTGTGCGGCTTTTTTATCCATCCCTTGGTGAGCGCTAAAATCTTGATGCAATTGCTCAGTAACGGCAGAGCTGCGTTTGTTACTGAGATTTTCTTCTAAGCGTTGTGCGGCAGCATCCAAAGCATCAATAGGAGATTGTGAGTGGCAGGCCAATAAGCTCAGAGATAACATACACAGTGCGCATGAACGTAGCAGTATCGACATGGTATTGCTCTAAGTAATGAATCATGCCCGTATCTTAATCGACTAAAGTGAGAGAGGCGAATGTGAAGGCATTATTGCAGCGGGTGAACCAAGCCAGTGTCAGCATTGACGGCGTTGAAGTGGCGCGTATTGGCGCAGGTTTGTTGGTGTTAGTGGGTATCGAGCCAGATGACAACCAACAGAGCTTGGAAAAAATGCTACACAAATTGCTCAATTACCGCGTGTTTGCTGATGAGCAAGAGCGCATGAATAAATCTTTGATTGATGTTCAGGGTGGTTTGTTATTGGTTTCACAGTTCACTTTGGCCGCTGATACCCGCAGTGGTTTACGCCCTGGGTTTTCAACCGCGGCAGCACCAGCGCAAGCAGAAGCACTATTTGAGCAATTGGTGCAAATGGCTAAACAACGCTATGCCAACGTGCAGACTGGTCAGTTCGGTGCGGATATGCAGGTGCAGCTGGTCAATGACGGGCCGGTGACTTTTATGCTTGAGGTGTAGTTGACAGCTGGATGAATATTGAAAAATAGACCAAGCCAAGGCTATGGAGTCTGGCTTGGTCTTGTGTGGCTTAGTTGCCTGTTACGTTAACGCAGGTTGTACCAAAGAAAGGGTAGAAACCTTTAGTGTGGTAGTCAGCAGTGGCAAGATTTTTGATGCCACCATCTGCTTTAGCGGCTTGGATTGATGCATCACCAGAGTTAATGAGACCAACGATGGTTTTAGCGCAAGCTGTACCAGTTTTGTTGCCGTTGAGTTCTGTTGCAGTGATAGGACCTTTGACGTCGGTAATTAGACCAACACCAACTGGTGAGTAACCCGTGGCGCAGCCTGAAAGTAATACAACTGAAGCTAGAGCTGTTGTCGCTGCAATTTTCTTTAACATGGTAAATC
>JAAXZZ010000041.1 GCA_012719655.1 Gammaproteobacteria bacterium
GATATAAATAGTGGCATGCTCAGCGGCACGATAATCAATAAACGTACGCAGGGCTTTTTTCTGTGCCAACGGGCTGATACCACCCAGCAAATAACCACTGCTACGCTGTGCTCGCTGTGGATCAGCCATCTCTACTTTTTTAACCTTTGCGGCTGTCGCCAAGGCTTTTAAATTCAACTGCGCATTCACCGCAACCATCGCCACCAATAACTCTGCGCTTTCCGTACTGACCAGTAACGTTTTGTAGACGCGCTCGGCCGCTAAGCCTAATTGCTCAGCGGCTTCTAAACCATAAGAGGCTGTGCGTGGGTCATGGGTGTAACTATGCACGCGATGGTTGATGCGCATTTTTTTAACTAAAGCAATAGCAGGCGTCATACACAGTCCTATTGAAAAATGGGTGAAGCTATTTTAAGCCATCAGGCCAGTGGCCACTGGCACGGGTTTACATTTAGCAGCTGTTTTATCTCGGTAAAATAAACCTGCCACTTACCAACATACAACAATGTATGTATATTACTCGATTGAATGAAAACGCGCTGTTTTTACCCTTAAAGCAGTGCATAATTAGGCACCGGCTGCATTCGTATTTGCGTGCGTTTAATGTGCAGTGCTAAAAAGATGCTAATTAGGAATAACTTATGAACCGCCTTTCATCGCGCACTACTGCTGCCTCCCTTACTCTTGCTTGTGCATTACTGATTAGCGCTTGCGAGCAGAAGGCTGAGCAAGCCAGCCAACAGCAACCCGCTCCAAAAGTAGGTATCGTCACTCTGTCATCTCAATCCTACACGCTCACCAGCGAATTACCTGGGCGCACAGCAGCCTACCGTATTGCCGAGGTTCGCCCACAAGTAAACGGTATATTGCAAAAGCGTTTATTTAAAGAAGGCAGTGACGTTAAAGCCAATCAACAGCTGTACCAAATCGATCCAGCCTTGTATGAAGCTAATTTAAAAAGCGCACAAGCCAGCTTGCTTGCTGCTCGCTCTTTAGCCGAACGCTATAAAGTATTGGTCGAAGAGCGCGCAGTCAGTCGTCAACAGTACGACGATGCACAGGCCAATCGTTTGCAGGCTGAAGCAGCACTTGAACGCGCTAAAATCGAGCAACGTTATACCCGCGTACTAGCGCCCATTTCTGGTCGCATTGGCCGCTCTTTGGTCAGCGAAGGGGCGCTGGTCAGCAATGGCCAAGCGCAAGAACTGGCTGTGATTCAACAGCTTGACCCTATTTATGTCGATGTCACTCAGTCTGCTAATGATTTGCTGCGCTTACGCCGTGAGTTGGCCAGCGGTCAACTGGAAAAAGCCAGCGAGAATGCCGCTCAAGTTACTCTGAAGCTACAAGACAATAGTGAATATGCACACAAAGGCACACTAGAGTTCTCCGAAGTGTCCGTGGATGCCAGCACCGGCTCGGTGACCTTACGTGCGGTTTTCCCAAACCCAGACGGTTTATTACTGCCAGGGATGTTTGTCTATGCCAATTTAATCAGCGGCGTGCAGAGCCAAGCCATTCTAGCGCCACAGCAAGGCATCACCCGCAACCCTAAAGGTGAGGCCATGGCGATGGTGCTCGACGCTGACAATAAAGTTGAAGTACGCATGTTAAAAGCAGAACGCACCTCAGGCAATTACTGGCTAGTCAACGAAGGATTACAAGCAGGCGACCGTTTAATCACAGAAGGACTGCAGTTTGTCCGCCCAGGCGTCACTGTTGATCCCTATCCTGCCGGCAATGTTTCTGCAGCCAATACACCATCTGAAAAAACTGCACCGCAAGCTCAATAAGGGAATCTTTTCATGTCGAATTTCTTCATCGACCGCCCCATCTTTGCTTGGGTACTTGCCCTGGTAATTATGTTGATTGGCGGGCTGGCGATTCTTAAATTGCCAGTCAATCAATATCCAAGTATTGCTCCACCTGCAGTAGGCATCACTGTCAGCTATCCAGGCGCCTCTGCACAAACTGTGCAAGACACTGTGGTTCAGGTTATCGAGCAAAAAATGAATGGTATTGACGGCCTTCGCTATATTTCTTCGGAAAGTAATTCCGATGGCAGCATGAGCATTACCATTACTTTTGAGCAAGATGTCGATCCAGATATCGCCCAAGTACAGGTGCAGAACAAGCTACAACTGGCCACCCCTTTGCTGCCACAGGAAGTTCAGCAACAAGGTATCCGCGTGACCAAGTCGGCAAAGAACTTCTTAATGGTTGTCGGGATTATTTCTGAAGACGGCAGCATGAACAGGTATGACCTGGCTGACTACACCGTGTCGAATATCCAAGACCCGATCTCACGCACCAAAGGTGTCGGTGACTTCCAGATCTTCGGTGCTCAGTACGCCATGCGTATTTGGTTGGATCCCATCAAGCTGACCAACTTTGCGATGACGCCGATTGATGTCGCGACGGCCATTCGCGCGCAAAACGTGCAAGTGTCTTCAGGCCAACTGGGTGGTCTGCCAGCATCACCCAACCAGCAACTGACTGCTACCATTATTGGTAAAACACGTTTTGAAACACCTGAGCAATTTGAAAACATTTTGCTCAAAGTTAACCAAGATGGCTCACAAGTGCGCTTAAAAGATGTCGCGCGGGTTGAGCTGGGTGGTGAAAACTACAGCATTAACGCTGAATATAACGGTAAAGCGGCAACAGGGATTGGTATCAAGTTGGCGACCGGTGCCAACGCCCTTGATACCGCTCGCGCCGTGCGTGCAACCCTCGCTGAACTTGAGCCTTTCTTTCCACCCGGAATGAAGATTGTTTACCCCTATGACACCACACCGGTGATTTCAGCCTCGATTGAAGGCGTTATTTATACGCTTATCGAAGCCTTTATTCTGGTGTTCTTGGTCATGTATCTGTTTATGCAGAACCTGCGCGTAACCTTAATTCCCGCTTTGGCTGTGCCGGTCGTTATTTTAGGTACGTTCGGCGTATTAGCGGCGTTTGGTTACAGCATCAACACCCTGACGATGTTCGCAATGGTCTTGGCCATCGGACTGTTGGTGGATGACGCCATTGTTGTCGTGGAAAACGTTGAACGCGTAATGGAAGAAGAAGGTTTGTCACCGCTGGAAGCTACGCGTAAATCCATGGGACAGATTCAAGGCGCGCTGGTCGGTATTGGTCTGGTGTTGTCTGCGGTATTTATTCCGATGGCCTTCTTTGAAGGTTCAACTGGTGCGATTTATCAGCAGTTCTCGGTAACTATTGTTTCTGCGATGGTACTTTCAGTACTGGTAGCATTGATTTTCACTCCCGCATTGTGCGCCACCATGCTTAAGCCGATTAAGAAAGGTGGCAACATCGAAAAGCGCGGTTTCTTCGGTTGGTTTAACCGCAGCTTCCAACGCGGTGTGAACAAGTATGAGAAAGGTGTTGCCGCGATGATTCGCCGCAAAACACCTTATCTGCTGATGTATGTGGTCATTATCGCCATCATGGGCTGGATGTTCACTATGATCCCTACTTCGTTCTTACCCGAAGAAGATCAAGGTGTACTCTTCGCTCAAGTACAAACACCCGCTGGCTCTACCGCTGAACGCACCTATGATGTCGTCAGTAAAATGCGTGATTACCTGCTGACTGAAGAAGCCGATACGGTGCGATCAGTGTTTGCCATCACAGGCTTTAACTTTGCCGGTCGTGGACAAAACTCAGGTATGGCGTTTATTGGTCTGAAGCCTTGGGAAGAGCGCACCCTTGAGCATCAAAGTGTTTTCTCCCTTGCTCAACGTGCACAAATGCGTTTCTTCTCCTTCCGTGATGCCATGGTGTTTGCTTTTGCACCACCTGCAGTGATGGAACTGGGTAACGCCACTGGCTTTAATATGTTCTTACAAGACCGCGCCGGCGTAGGTCATGAAGTATTAAGCGAAGCACGTGATAAGTTTGTGCAACTAGCAAACGAAGATCCTCGTTTAACCCAAGTGCGTGCCAACGGCCTGCGTGATGAGCCGCAATATAAACTGATCATTGATGATGAAAAAGCCAGCTCTATGGGCTTATCACTCGATGCTATCAACCAAACGCTATCAGCGGCTTGGGGTAGTAGCTATGTGAATGACTTTATTGATCGGGGGCGAGTGAAAAAAGTCTTTATGCAAGCCGAAGCCGATGCACGGATGAATCCTGAAGATCTGGCGAAATGGTATGTGCGCAATGATAAAGGCGAGATGATCCCCTTTAATAGCTTTGCCAGCGGCGAGTGGACCTACGGCTCACCGAAACTGTCACGCTACAATGGTGTACCTGCCATGGAGATTCTCGGTAGCGCAGCACCGGGTTATAGTTCCGGTGATGCAATGCTTGCAGTTGAGGAGATTTCTAAGAAACTGCCCACTGGCGTAGGTATGGCATGGACCGGTTTATCCTACGAGGAACGGCTGTCTGGTGACCAGGCTCCTGCTTTGTATGCTCTATCGTTACTGGTCGTATTCCTTTGCTTAGCGGCAATGTATGAGAGCTGGTCTGTGCCCTTCTCTGTAATGTTGGTTGTACCACTGGGTATTCTAGGTGCGCTACTGGCCACTTACGGACGCGGCTTATCCAATGACGTGTACTTCCAAATTGGCTTACTTACCACCATTGGTTTATCAGCACGTAACGCCATTTTGATTGTGGAGTTTGCCAAGTCGTTACATGAAGAAGGCATGAGCTTGGCTGCTGCTGCAGTCGAAGCCAGCCGTATTCGTTTGCGACCAATCATTATGACCTCGCTGGCCTTTATCCTTGGTGTGACACCTCTGGCTATCTCTACCGGTGCCGGAGCGGGTAGTAAGCATGCCATTGGTACAGGTGTCATTGGCGGTATGTTAACGGCAATGGTACTGGCCATCTTCTTTGTGCCTATGTTCTATGTCGCGGTCAGCGCTCTGTTTAAAACAGCTGAAGACAAAAAGGAGAACGCGCAATGAAGCATACTGCCCTAGCCGTTGCGTTATTAACAGCGTTGTCTGGCTGCTCATTAATTCCCAACTACCAGCAGCCAGCAGCCCCAGTTGCAGAACAGTGGAATGATGCGCAAGCTCAACAAGGCGGCGTAGAGTTACCGGATTGGCGTGAGTTTTTCCAAGACCCAACGCTTCAGCAGTTGATTGAAACGGCTCTGACAAACAACCGTGACATGCGCATTGCCGCACTCAATGTTGAAGCATTCCGTGCGCAATACCGTATTCAGCGTAGTGCGTTATTCCCGGCGATTGATGCCAGCGGTGGCGGCAATCGCCAGCGTATTCCTGGTAATATGAGCCAAACAGGCGACGCCACGATCAACAGTCAATATTCTGCAGCAGTGGGAATGACTGCGTGGGAAGTGGACCTTTTTGGCCGCTTAAACAGCCTGCGCGAGCAAGCATTAGCCAGCTTCTTTGCCAGTGAACAAGCCCAGCGCAGCACCCAGCTTAGTTTGATTGCTAGCGTGGCAACCGCTTGGCTTACCCTGCAAGCCGACCAAGAAACCCTGGCGCTAGTGCGCGAGACATTAAGCACCTACGAGGAAAGCTTGCGACTGGTCCAGCGCAGTTACGATGCTGGAGTCGCCTCTTCCTTGGAGCTGCAACAAGCACGCACGGCTGTCAACAGTGCACGCGTGAGCCTAGCCCAGTTTGAACGCCAAAGTGTGCAAAGTCGCAATGCATTGAACTTGCTTTTAGGCGGTAACACGCCTGCTGATTTAGCCACGCCCGTGCCTTTAAAACAGTTTGAGTTTGCCGAAGTTCCTGTTGGCTTGCCTGCTGATCTATTGCAGCGTCGTCCAGATATTCTGCAAGCAGAATTCAATCTGAAAGCCGCCAATGCCAATATCGGTGCAGCACGCGCAGCGTTCTTCCCAAGCATTAGCCTGACGGCCACAGCAGGCAGCTTAAGCCCTGATTTATCAGGATTATTTGATGCGGGTAGTGGCTCTTGGCTGTTTCAACCCAGCATTAATCTGCCGATTTTTAATGCAGGACGTTTACGCGCCAACTTGGATTACAGCAAAATCCAAAAAGATATCAATGTCGCTCGTTACGAGCAAACCATTCAAACTGCGTTCCAAGAAGTGGCGGATGGTTTAATTGAGCGCACAACCTATAAGCAGCAACTGGCGGCTCACGATGCCTTGGTTAAATCCAGTGAAGCGTATTACGCTCTAGCTGACCGTCGCTATCGTGAAGGCATTGATAATCAGCTGACGTTGCTTGATGCCCAGCGCTTATTGTTTGATGCGCAACAAGCGCGTATCCAAACACAATTTGCGCAACTGGCCAGCGAGATCAAGCTGTACAAAGCTTTAGGTGGCGGCTATAGCCATGACAACAGGCAAGCCTTATAAAGCACAAAGGTGCACTGCACGCTAGTGCATACTAAAAACGGGCGATGTGTTTATACACAGTCGCCCGTTTTTATTTTATTCAATGACTGCCGATAATGATCTTGGTAACCCTTGCGGCACTGTCATTGTTGAGCCGTCGATGACACCATCTTAGCTTCAGCTCCGCTGCTGAGCCTTCCATGGCTACGCGCCTCGCAACAACAGCGCAGCCAAGGGGATGGCCCGCCGCGGACAAGAGGCACTCGCGAAGTACTCTGTATAGATACTTAAACCAAGCAATGATCAATCACTACGCTTAGGCGATAGCAGTTCAATCTTGTAACCATCTGGATCTTCAACAAAAGCCAAAATACTTGAACCATGCATCATCGGGCCAGGCTCACGGGTGATTTTGCCGCCACGTGCACGAATGTCTTCACAGGCTTTGTAAACATCCTCCACCTCTAAGGCGATGTGCCCATAACCATCACCCAAATCGTATTTTTCTACGCCCCAGTTGTGGGTCAATTCAATCACGCTATTGCTGGCTTCATCACCATAACCAACAAAAGCTAAGGTAAATTTACCCTCTGGATAATCCCGACGACGTAACAGTTGCATACCCAACACTTCAGTGTAAAAAGCAATCGAAGCATCAAGATCACCGACCCGCAGCATGGTGTGTAAAAGTCTCATCTAACTACCCTCTTCAGCGTCACGCAGTGACATCAACAAAATGTTCAGCCTAACAAATCAACCGCCATTTCTGCTTTAGCAAGATTATAGCTCATTTAAAAATCAACAAAACTTAGCCAAGTTCAGCCAATATATCACTCAGCGCTTGTGCGGGGGCGGCCGCTTGGGTGATTGGGCGGCCGATGACCAAATAATCCGACCCTGCCTGCAGGGCTTGCGCTGGGGTCAGGATACGTTTCTGATCATCTTGGGCACTGCCTGCAGGGCGAATACCTGGAGTCACCAACTGCCCTGCTGGCCATTGTTTTTTCAGCAGCCCAGCTTCTTGCGCAGAACACACCAACCCCTCCAACCCTGCTGTCTCGGCTAAACCGGCTAAACGCAAAACCTGCTGCTGCGGGGTAATATCTACACCAATGCCCGCTAAATCGCTTTGCTCCATGCTGGTGAGCACTGTCACGCCAATCAATAAAGGCGTCTTGCCGCTCTGCTGTTGCAGTACCTCACGACAGGCTTGCATCATTTTCAAGCCGCCGGAGCAATGGACATTGACCATCCACACGCCCAACTCAGCCGCCGCTTTCACCGCCATTGCTGTGGTATTGGGAATATCATGAAACTTAAGATCTAGAAACACTTCAAAACCTAATCTATGCAAGCTTTCAACGATCTCAGGTCCGCAGCGCGTGAACAACTCTTTGCCGACTTTAAGGCGGCATTGTTGAGGATTTAGACGCTCTGCTAAAGCTAAAGCTTGGGCTTCACTAGGAAAATCGAGGGCTACAACAATTGGGCTGGACATGACTTGAGTCTCGTATCAATAAAATCCGCGACATTGTAGCCTTCCTCTAGCCTCACTGTCGCATCGAGTTTGTTGCTAGGACGTTTTCGCAGGTTTAATCCTGTACTCTGTCAGCAGGCAGCTCTGTACAGACGCCATAACAGCCTTTATGAGATATATTCTCATGTAAAGGATTAAGGAGTTACCCATGCCTTGGTATATTTGGCTTTTAATTATTCTAGTATTTGGCTCAGTCGCCGGTAGTTTACTACTGCTACGCGACACCGCTAACAAAATGCCCATCGACAAAGACAAACTGGAGTTAATGAAACAACGCAACGCTGAGCTAGAAGCGCAAGAACGCCATAAAGACGAATAATCCCTGACAACCTGCTTGGAGATTGATGATGTCCCGCACAGAAACCGATAGCTTAGGTGCCATCGAAGTACCTGCCACAGCCTATTGGGGCGCGCAAACACAGCGCTCCAAAGAAAATTTCGCGATTGGTTCACAGCCCATGCCACTCGCCGTCGTGCACGCTTTAGCACAGATCAAAAAAGCGGCGGCACGGGTCAATGCCCGCTTAGGCGAACTGCCTGAAGACATCGCCAAGCTGATCGAACAAGCGGCCGATGAAATCATTAACGGATCGCTCAACGAGCACTTTCCACTCGTCGTTTGGCAGACGGGCAGCGGCACGCAGAGCAATATGAACGTCAACGAAGTGATTGCCGGTCGCGCCAATGAAATTGCTGGGCAAGGACGTGGCGGTAAATCCCCCGTGCATCCCAATGACCATGTCAACCGCGCACAAAGCTCCAATGATTGCTTTCCCACTGCAATGCACATCGCTGCACTACAGGCCGTTAAGCATGACTTATTCCCCGCCGTTAAACTGCTACGTGATGGGCTGGATAAACAAGCCAAGCGTTATGCCAATTTAGTCAAAACCGGTCGCACTCACATGATGGATGCAACACCTGTGACCTTTGGCCAAGAGCTTTCAGCCTTTGTCGCACAGCTTGATTATGCTAAGCATGCAATCGAGCACTGTCTGCCTGCCGTTGCCGAGTTGGCACAAGGCGGGACAGCTGTCGGTACTGGCCTCAATAGCAGCCCAAGCTTTGCTGACGATATTGCTAAAGAATTGGCCAGCGCAACAGGCCTACCACTCACCTCTGCGGCCAATAAATTTGCTGCCCTTGCCGGTCATGAACCCTTGGTCAGTTTATCTGGCGCATTAAAAACCTTAGCCGTGGCCTTGATGAAAATCGCCAATGACTTGCGCTTACTCGGCTCTGGACCGCGCGCAGGTTTGGCTGAAGTACTGCTACCGGCCAATGAGCCTGGCAGTTCGATCATGCCGGGCAAAGTCAACCCAACCCAGTGCGAGGCGTTATCCATGCTGGCCTGCCAAGTGATGGGTAATGACGTCACTGTTAATATTGCTGCGAGCCACGGCCATCTGCAGCTCAATGTGTTTAAGCCGGTCATTATCCATAATATCTTGCAATCCATTGAACTGATGGCCGATGGTTGTCGTAACTTCCAAGTGCATTGCATTGCAGGCCTGCAAGCCAATGAACAGCAAATGGCGGATCACTTGGAAAATGGCTTGATGTTAGTGACGGCCTTAAATCGACACATCGGCTACGATAATGCGGCGAAAATAGCTAAAAAAGCCTATGCCGAAAACCTCACATTGCGCGAGGCAGCGATTGCCCTTGAATTAGTGACCGATGAACAATTCAGTCAATGGGTGCGCCCGCAAGATATGCTCAAGCCCGAGGCTTAACAAAGGATTGATCAAAACAGATCCTTAAAGGATTAGACAATAGGCTCATGCACAATACAGCCTTGCCAAGCTCCTGCATGAGCACATTACAACTACGACTCCGCGGAACAATAAAGCCTCAAGCACTCACAAAGTCGCTTGAGGCTTTATTGTATCTAGCGGCATTACAACGGCACACTTTAAGAGCGCGGGGTTAAAGTGTGCTGCCAATCATCGGTATCAATAAATCCTAAAATGTGTTGCTCCGTCTCGCTTTCAACATTTAAAAACACTGCCGCGCCATACTCATAGTCAACTTCAGCGTAAGATAAACTTGCATTCACTTCATCCATGCAACTGCTGTGAGTAACCAAAACCAAATTGCGTCCAGGAACTTTCCTAGCTAACGCTTCTTTGACAAAATCCTCTTTGCATTGGTACAAAAAATCTTCGCTAGCAGTTGGCTCTGAAAACAACAGCGCACTAGTTTGACTGGTACGGGTTAATGGGCTGCTATACATATCTACTGCTTCAAGCCCCAACCCAGCCAATTGCTCACGCATCGCCAGTCCTATCTGCGTAGCGCGTTGAGTAATACCTGTGGGCTCATCTAAGCACTCGGCATCAACCCGACTGCAACGCTCTAAATGACGGACAAACACAATGACATCGCCATCTTGCCATTGAGCTAACATATTCGCGGTTAAAGCAAAGGGGCTTTCAGAAAGATCGGCAGGTTTAGGCACGCCCCAGAGTTGGCTAGTAAAGAAAGCCAGTCCAGCCAAAGCAAACGCAATTGCCAGCAATAATGATGTGTTAGCTCGACCGAGAGTCAAACCTTTGAAAAACTTAGACGCGGGCATCGATAGGCACTCTAAATAACAGACGCGTCATTAGATGCAGAAATCTGTTCCAGTTCCCTAGCAAGCAATACACCAGCCCTTTCAGCCGATTACAAAAACCTGAAGGAACCAAAAAAACAATTGAGCGACTAATAGCATAATTCTTTCTCATATTTTATTTGCTGGCCATCTTTTCCAGACTGGGGTTCTGCGCATGTTAATTGCTAAAAAGCCTTCACTTCGCTTCGCCGCGCTAACGGTATTACTAACGCTTTTCACCAACTACGCACTTGCTGACAGACTGTATCGAACCGATCAGCAAAACCGTCACGGCGAAGATTATCGCGTCGATAAAAAGTACAAGCCGCACTACAAGTATGACAAGCATCATGATGGCAAACGCTACAAAGATAATCGCCATCGCCAAATGATGTACTACGGTTTTCATCCGAATGACCGGCGCTTGATCCAAGACTATTACCGCGATCAACAGCACCGCGGGAAATGCCCGCGGGGCCTAGCTAAGAAAAACAATCGCTGCCAAGCGCCGGGGCAAGCGAAAAAATGGTACAAAGGCAAACCCCTGCCCAAGCATGTCAAGTACTACCAGCTCCCAAACAGATTACATGGACATCTGCAGCCCGCTGCCCGTGATTACCGTTATGTACGGGTGGATAACGATGTTTTAATGGTTGATACGGTCACTAACGTTGTCATTGATGTAATCGAAAATATTCTGCGCTAAACCATTGTGTAACCTTGCGCATACAACCGTCGACTGCCAGACTCATCCACAGCAGTCAGCGAGTTTATTGTGCGCATGTGCAAACCAACAAAGATCATGCACACTCAAGGCACTGGCCTGCCCTAGCAAAAATAAGATAATCTCTGTAAAACAGCTTAGTCTTGCAGTACATGCTGGCTTTGCTGATTAACTACGCCGCCTTACTGGTCGACAGATAGCTGCTCATAAACAGTTTTGCTTTAATGGTACTTCTAAAATTAGTGGGGTTTGAAGACGATGTTGAAATCACGCTTACGCGCCATAATCCGCAAAACCAAACGTGGCAACGCCTACTCCGATGGCTCACTCAATAATGCAATTACAGTTTTTACTGATGATCTCTTGCAATTTATCAGCATTGAAATCTTAGAGGACATGCCTGACTCAACTTTGTACTCCACCTACTTAGCCTGGGAAACCATGGCGATCAAACACCAAGACCCTGCGCAACGTATCAAGCATATTAGAAAAGGCATGAAAATCATTTTAATGCCTTCATTAGTTGAGGTAGAAGATGAGCCAGCGGCAAGCACTAACATCGTCAGCTTGTTCAGCAAGTAACCGCCAATCACATTGCGCAGCACACAAGGCCGACTCCCAGCCTGCAGCCTTGTGTACCTTATTGATTCAATGTTCTAACCAGTAACCATTGCCACAGTATTATTGCTATCGCTATTTTTACTCTCCTTACGCTCTTGCGGCGCTTTAGGCGGTACCAAACTGATCAATGTCGAGGCATTATCAGGCTTGAGCCTGTCGATGGATTTAACTGGCGTAATATGATCTTTACCATCCAATACAAACAGAACCAAAGCCTGATTCTGATGCTGATCGAGAAAGTTTTGATAAGTAAAGGCATCACTTAACTGGGTCGTTTTCACGCTATAACCTTGGCTGACCAAGCTGGCTAATTTGGCATAACTGACACCATCAAAGAGGCCGCGTGTACGCTGTATTTTTTCAGCCGTCTGGTAGCGCGCTGTCTGATCTTGCTCGCCTTCTGCCAGGCTGTACACACTGTTGTGATCACCAAACCAATCAAGGAAGTGATAAGTGGCCAGAGAGTTCATGTGTTTATAAGGCGAAATAACCAAAAGATTACCAATACCGGTTAAATCCAATTGATTGGCCGCATGTTCAGAGACTGGATTACCAAAGTAAACCTGCAAGTTTTCCATACGCGCCAAGCGCACATTCTCCCAACTGGTATCGGCCAGTACTACAGGCACTTCATGCTTGGTCAGCTCAGCGGCAATCATCCGCACCACCGTGTTAGCACCGATAATCAAAAAACCAAATTCAGGCGGCTCAGCCACACCGAGCAATTTAGCGACGGGACGCGCAGTGAGGCTTTGCACGGTAACGGTGGTAATAATCAGCATAAACACCAGCGGCACTAAGGTCTCACCGCCAACAAAGCCATGATTTTGCAATTGAAAAGCAAAGAGTGCAGAAACCGCTGCCGCAACAATACCACGCGGTGCGATCCAGCTTAAAAACAGCTTTTCTCGCCAATTTAAACGGGTGCCTATCGCCGCGATAAAAATACTTAATGGCCGTGCCACCAACATTAAGATGGCCAACACTACAGCCAATCCCCAACCTAAATCCGCAATCGCTGAAAACTCAATACGCGCAGCCAAAATAATAAATAACGCAGAAATTAACAGCACACTCAGAGATTCTTTAAACTCCAAAATGCTCTCAACCTCAACTTGTTTCATATTGGCCATCCAGATGCCCATGATGGTCACTGTCAACAGACCCGACTCGTGCGCGATTTCATTGGACAGCGCATACACGCCCAACATAAATGATAAGGTACCGGCGTTATGTAAGTATTGCGGAATCCAGTGTTTACGCAGTACCTGGCCGTTCAAATAGCCTGCAGCAGAGCCCAATGCCGTGCCCACGACAATTGTAGTACTGAAGATATACAGCGAATGACCAAAGACATTCCCTTGCCCCCACGAGACAATCCCTTCATACACCAGCACCGCCAGCAAAGCACCTACCGGATCAATAATGATCCCTTCCCACTGCAAAATATTCGCTAACTTAGCCTTGGGACGCACGGCGCGCAGCAATGGCGCAATCACCGTTGGCCCTGTAACTACGGAAATCGCACCGAACAGTAGAGCAACCTCCCAGGCAATATCCAAAATCCAATGTGCGGCCAAAGTGCCGATAATACCGGTTACCACAGAGCCAACCGGAATCAAGTTACGCACCATTGCGCCGTGACCCCGGATTTCTGAGAAGCGCAAGGTCAGACTGCCTTCAAACAAGATAATTGCCACCGCCAACGACACCATTGGAAACAGCAAATCGCCAAACACATCCTCAGGATTCAAATAGTGTAAAACTGGGCCACAAGCGATACCGGCAGCTAACAAGAAGACAATCGCAGGCATACGCACACGCCAAGCCAACCACTGGCAAAATAACGATAAAACACCAATCGAGGCGAGCAATAACACAGTGCTGACGGGCATAAGCCAAACTTCCCTAAATTATAATGTGGTGCTGGGCCTTATGCCGCAGCAGCTGTAACGCAAAAATTGTAGCCAAGGACATAAAACCAGTATTGCTGCCAATATTTTAGTGTATTGGGCAGCGACAGGTTTTATGGTTGGGCCAAACTTATAGTATACCCGCAACTAATCAGCAGAAGATTAACCTCCGCGCAACACATTACCAAGGGTCAAAATATTAACTATCGGCGGCGCAAATACGCGGCGAGTGGCATTGCTATCGGTGCCGGCAAAACCGTGCGGAGGTATTAAATGGCAATTGATTTAGTTATTGCATCAATGACTTATAGTTTTTTTCGGCACTTTGCGGCCGCCAACAACTGAATCAGTCAGCGCTTCCTAAACGGGCAACGGATTCAATCACCTAACCAACAAACAGCCACGATCAAGGACTATGCAAAACAATTGCCAAAAACAAAAAACAGTTCTAGCAATACTGTGGCTTTTCAAAAAACAGCAGCCATTCAATGCAAGCCCCGCACAGGCTTGCATTGAATGCGTTGACCTTAGGCTGCCAAGTTCTTATTCCACGGCATTTTCATTAGCACACGCGCCAAACCACAAAACCCGGTGACACCCGCCATAATTAAGCCAGCACCAACAAAGCCTGATAACGCATACCACCCTGGAGCAACCGTAGCACCTAAAATAACGCCCAAAAGAATCATCATACCTGCGCCAATTTGCACTTGACGTTGCAATTCTAAAGGTTGCGATGCGTCGCGAATAACCGGAAGCCCAGCTTTTTTCCAGCCATCTAAGCCACCTTCGAGGATGTATACCTCACAGCTGGCACAGTTATCCAATACAGCGGCATTCATTAGCGTACGGTTACCGGAACGGCAGTGAAAAATGACGGCATTGGCATCATTTATCGGCATGCCTTGACTGCTTAATTGCTCCATTGGCAAGTGTTGCGCACCTGCAATATGCTCGCGCGCATATTCATCTGCGCCACGGATATCAACCAATACAGCACCCTGTGCTAATCGTTCTTGCGCAGCTTGTGGTGTTAATATTTTGCTAGACATCGATTTACTCTCATTTAAATGCATTAGGTGTCAAAAAGTTCAACAACAACCTTGTACGGTTATTTTCTGCAGTCATGCAATAACGTAAACACAAGGCATATTATACATTTTAATAAATTAAAAGCATCTAAAAAATAACTGTGCCTTCTCTGCTGATCGGCAACACACACAACATCTGCACTCGCCACGCTTTAACTGCCGCATTGAGCAATAAAGACAACCGACAAAGACCATTGATCAAAAACATCAACTGTCGATTAGCCTACACAATCAACTGCGCTGCGCTGCCGCAACAATCAATGCCTTCATTTCAGCAACAGCGGCAGGGAAACCTACAAACAGCGCGTGGGCAATAATAGCATGACCAATATTGAGCTCATTGATGCCGGCAATTGCGGCAATCGGTTCAACGTTATGATAATTGAGGCCATGCCCGGCATTCACAACTAAACCTTGTTCGATAGCAAAGGCCGCTGCTTTGCGAATATGCTCCAATTGCTCGGCTTGCTCAGCAGGTGTTGTCGCATCCGCATAATGCCCTGTATGCAATTCAATGGTGCTGGCGCCAACACGCTTCGCCGCGGCAATCTGCTGTGGATCAGCATCAATAAACAATGACACATCACAGCCGACCGCATGCAAGCGCTTGACTGCTGCGGCAATGCGTGACTCTTGTGATAACACATCTAAGCCGCCTTCAGTTGTCAACTCAGCACGCGTCTCCGGCACAAAACAAGCGTGCTCAGGACGAAGCTCTTCAGCGAACAACAGCATTTCCTCAGTGACGCCCATCTCGAAGTTCATTGGTGTCTGCATCACTTCGCGTAACACCCCCACATCACGGTCTTGAATATGACGACGGTCTTCACGCAAATGCACGGTAATGCCATCGGCACCGGCTTGCTCAGCATCCAAAGCGGCCTTGACCGGATCAGGGTAACGCGTACCGCGCGCCTGACGCACAGTGGCAATATGATCAATATTCACACCCAACAAAATACGCTTATTCAAATTCATTACACAGACCCTTTTTGTGTCAAAAACAATTCACGACTCATTAACGGACGTCCACCCAAGTGTGCAGCTAACGCTTGACGCATGACCCGCTTAGCCGTTTGCAAAACACGTTCTTGCTGCCAATCGGCAGCCGCTAAAGCTAAAATATCTGCCCCCTGAAACACACCCGATTGCACCAAGGGTACGGCTTCAAAACCACTTTGCGGCACGAGACGATACAACATTTGCCCTTGCAGTGCCTGCCCATGCACATCTTCAGTAAAAGAAAAGCCATAGCCTAACTGCTCAAGTAAACGCCATTCAAAACTTCGTAGCAAAGGTTGCATCGCTAAGCCATGCGCCAGACCTTGAATAGACAGGCTGTAGTGCTCAAATAACTGCGGCTGCGGATCATCTAGAGGTAATAAACGCACCAGCAATTCATTAAGATACATGGCGCAAAACAGCACCTGCCCTTGCAGAAAATTAAATTCGCCTGCTGGCTCAATACGACTGATGCTTTTTAATTCGCTACGTCCGCGCAACTCAATGTCTAGCAAAGAGAAAGGCCGCGCCACACTGCCGTGTTTACCTCGCGCACTGCGTAACACCGCCCGTACGCGTCCATCAGGGGTAAACAGATCGACTAAGGCACTGGTTTCTTTGTAGGGACGGCTGTGCAAAATAAAGGCTAGCGACGACTGCATAATTGAGCCTCTAAATAGCATGCACCCCAGGACAGAGCGCATGCCAAGTTGGTTTCAATACTCTTGATAACCCAATGAGCGCAAGGCGCGCTCATCATCAGACCAACCACTTTTTACTTTAACCCACAGATTAAGCATGATTTTCGAGTCAAATAAAATTTCCATATCCTTACGGGCTTCCTGGCCAATGCGCTTAATGCGCTCGCCTTTGTCACCGATAATGATTTTCTTCTGTCCATCACGCTCAACTAAAATCAGCGCATGAATGTGCAGTATGCGACCTTCCTGCTTAAACTCTTCAATTTCAACAGTAATCTGATACGGCAATTCAGCACCCAGTTGGCGCATGATTTTTTCCCGCACCATCTCAGCGGCTAAGAAACGACTGGAGCGATCAGTAATCTGATCTTCAGGAAAGAAATGCTCACTGACCGGCAAATACTCAGCCACCAAGCGCTCAAGCGTGTCAAGGTTGTGGCCATGCAAAGCAGAAACTGGAACGATTTGCGCATTCGGTAGTTTGCTCGCCAGCCATTCTAAATGCGCTAATAGCTGACTTTTATCCTCTAAACGGTCAGCTTTGTTGACTGCGATAATCAATGGGCAGGTCAGATGCTGAATACGCTCAAAAACCATTTCATCTTCATCGGTCCAGCGCATACGATCAACAACAAAAACAGCCACATCAATGTCTTTCAGCGCGGTCAGCGCACTGCGATTCATAAAACGGTTAAGCGCTGTTTGACCACCTTTATGCAAACCAGGGGTATCAACATACACCGCCTGCACAGCCCCTTCGGTTTTAATGCCAAGCATGTTGTGGCGGGTGGTTTGCGGTTTACGGGAAGTAATGGCTAGCTTTTGGCCTAAGATGTGGTTCACCAGTGTTGACTTGCCCACATTCGGTCGTCCCACTACAGCCACATAACCACAGCGTGTTTGTTCTTCAGTCATGCTGATTTTTACTCTCTATACCCAAGGCTATCAGTGCTTTAGACGCTGCGACTTGCTCAGCAATACGTCGACTGGCACCTTGCCCGTGGGTTTTTTCATTAAGTAGACTCACCTGACACTCCACAGCAAAACTGCGGCAGTGTGGTTCGCCTTGGATATCAATCACTTCGTACTGCGGCAAATCGCTGCCACGTGATTGTAAAAACTCCTGTAAACGCGTTTTTGGATCTTTATTGTTATCCACTAGGGTTAACTCAGAGAAATGCTGCTCCAGACAAGCAAGGACACGCTCTCGAGCAACCTCCATGCCAGCATCTAAATAAATCCCACCAATAATCGCCTCAGTGGTATCAGCTAAAATTGAATCGCGACGAAAGCCACCACTTTTCAATTCACCTGAACCTAAACGCAAATACTCACCAAGACCAAAGCCGCGAGCTAAAACGGCAAGCGTTTCACCTTTCACTAAGCGTGAACGCAAGCGTGAGAGCTGGCCTTCTTTGGCCTGTGGGAAATGGTGAAAAAGCGCCTCGCCAGCGACAAAGTTCAAAATGGCATCGCCTAAAAACTCTAAACGCTCATTATTGCGCCCAGAAAAACTGCGATGTGTGAGCGCTAAGGTGAGCAGTCCCACATCATTAAAGGTGTAGCCAATTTTACGCTGTAAACTCAGTAATGGATCACTCACTTGGTACGCACGCGATATTCTTTATCAAAGCTGACAACCAAATCGATATTCTTAATGAGCGGCTCACGCTTCTCATATTTAAGATGAGCAATAAAGTCATTGTTGTGTTTTGTCACAGTCAAAACGTCATCCATATTTAAATCACGGATACTATTAACCTGCATACTTTTGCTGATATGGCTGTAAAAATCAGCCACAGTAATGATTTTATCCCCAACAGACTTATCTTCTTCCACAGCCATAATGGCTTTTTCTAAGGCTTTATTATCCATGTAATGTGGTATCAGCTTAAATGCTGCACTGGCAAAAAAAGCAGCCAATACTAAAACTGCCAGCCAACCGAAAAAGGACATGCCTTTTTGTTTACGGATATTTTGCATTGCAACCTCGTTTCTTTTATTTATGTCAACGCACTTTAGCTGATTCTGACCCAAACAGTGTGAGTGCACAGGACACAGTTTAAGTTTTTAGTGGATTAAACCTACACGGCTCAAACTTGGCAACACGCTAAACTTAGGATCGGCCCAAGTCAGCCAAATCGCAAAAGCTTTACCCACAATATACTCATCCGGCACCATCCCTTGCAGCTCTAAAGGAATGCTTGAATCATCCCAATAACGGCTGTCTTTGGAGTTATCACGGTTATCACCCATCATAAAATAATGACCGGCTGGTACCTGCCACTGGCGCGTTGGCTCCACACGGCGACGAACTTCTTTACGAATATAATGCTCATGCTCACCAAGCTTTTCAGTGTACAAACGTGCGCTGCCAAGACTGCCTGGCTCATCACCTAAGAACTTTTCTTCAATCGCTTGGCCGTTGACCAGAATGCGCTTATCAGAGGTATAAGTAATGGTATCGCCGGGCAAACCAACCACAAGTTTAATGTAGTTAATCCGCGTGTCTTCAGGGTATTTAAACACCATGACATCGCCGCGCTTAGGGTCGCTCACAGGAATGACTTTCTTATCAAGCACTGGCAAACGAATACCATAAGAGAACTTATTGACTAAAATAAAATCACCCACTTCAAGCGTTGGAATCATTGATCCCGATGGGATTTGGAACGGCTCAACAATAAATGAGCGTAACACCAAAACCACCGCTAGCACGGGGAAAAATGACTTGCCGTACTCAATCAACAGGGGTTCTTTTTCTAAGCGCTCGCGCACTTCAGAATTAAACGCCACTGCATCTTTTTCGTACTGTGCAATGGCTGCGCGGCGCCGAGGTGCAAAAAATAGCACATCGAGCAAGGCTAGAAAGCCAGTTACAGCAACTGCGATCACTAAGATCAATGGGAAATTCAAATTCATCGATTAGTCATCCACTCTGAGCACGGCTAGGAAGGCTTCTTGTGGAATTTCCACGTTACCCACCTGCTTCATCCTTTTCTTACCTGCTTTCTGCTTTTCTAACAGCTTACGCTTACGGCTGACATCACCGCCGTAACACTTGGCTAAAACGTTTTTACGTAAGGCTTTAACCGTGGTTCGCGCGACAATTTGACCGCCAAGTGCTGCTTGAATTGCCACATCGTACATTTGACGAGGAATCAAGTCTTTCATTTTCTCAGTCAACGCGCGACCTTTCGATGCGGCCTTATCACGGTGCACGATCAGAGCTAACGCATCAACCCGCTCGCCGTTAATCAGTACATCTAAACGTGACAAGCTGGCGGCTTGGTAACGATCAAAGCTGTAATCAAGCGAAGCATAGCCACGGCTGACCGACTTCAAGCGATCAAAGAAGTCGAGCACCACTTCATTCATCGGTAAGTCATAAATCACTTGGACTTGACTACCTAAGAAGTGCATATCAGTTTGTACGCCGCGTTTTTCAATGCACAAGGTAATGACGTTACCCAAATGCTCTTGCGGAACAAGAATGGTGGCCTTAACAATTGGCTCACGCATCTCTTCAATCACGGATGGATCAGGCATCCGTGACGGGTTATCAACGTAAATGATATCGCCATTTTTCTTCACCACTTCAAAAATCACCGTTGGCGCTGTGGTGATTAAATCCAGATCGTATTCGCGCTCCAGACGCTCTTGAATGATCTCCATGTGCAGCATGCCCAAGAAACCAATGCGGAAACCAAAGCCCAAAGCCTCAGAGCTTTCCGGTTCGTACTGCAAGGCCGCATCGTTAAGGGTGAGCTTTTCAAGCGCGTCACGAAAGTCTTCAAAATCATCGGAACTGACAGGGAATAAACCGGCATAGACCTGTGGCTGTACACGTTTAAAACCTGGCAACATATCCACATCTGGCGTATGCGCAAGGGTCAAAGTATCGCCCACTGGCGCACCTTGAATATCTTTAATACCGGCAATAATAAAGCCCACTTCACCGGCTTTTAAATCAGCTGTTTGCGTATGCTTTGGATTAAACACACCAACACTGTCGACTTGGTGAACACGTCCAGTGGATTTAACCAACACTTTATCGCCTTTCTTAATACGACCGTGCTTGACCCGTACTAAAGAAACAATCCCTAGATAGTTATCAAACCATGAGTCAATAATTAGCGCTTGTAGTGGTGCGTCAATCTCACCCACTGGCGGAGGAATCACTTGCACTAAACGTTCAAGCACCTCATCAACACCAAGACCGGTTTTTGCACTGCACGTTACTGCGTCGGTGGCATCAATACCAATTACATGCTCAATTTCTTCTTGCACACGAATCGGATCAGCTTGTGGCAAGTCGATTTTATTCAATACAGGCATCACCTCGAGACCTTGCTCGATCGCGGTATAGCAGTTGGCAACGGATTGCGCTTCCACGCCTTGCCCCGCATCAACCACTAATAATGCGCCCTCACAAGCCGCCAATGAACGGCTGACTTCATAACTAAAGTCAACGTGGCCCGGCGTATCAATAAAGTTCAACTGATAGGTGCGACCATCACGGGCGGTATAACTTAAAGTCACACTGTGCGCTTTAATGGTAATGCCCCGCTCACGTTCAAGATCCATAGAATCCAAGACCTGAGACGCCATTTCGCGCTCAGTCAAGCCACCGCACATTTGAATGAAGCGGTCGGCCAAGGTGGATTTACCATGGTCGATGTGGGCAATGATGGAAAAATTACGGATATGACTCAAGTCACTCACAGAACATCACTCTACAATTAAGTCCGTCGACCGATTGCCAACAGAAAATAGCCAGAGAGTTTACCTGATTTATGCGGTGCAAGTCATCTATCACACAAACCGTACTGAAAAAACCTCGGCAACTCATCACTGCCAACACTTTAAGGCATTAAAAAAGCGACTTAATGTCGCTTTTTTAATTTAAATCTTTGTTACTTCACAATTAATTCGCCAATTTAAAAGTGATAAAACTGGCTCGACCTTGACGCAATACGCGCATTGATAGCGAACGATTGCTCGGC
>JAAXZZ010000042.1 GCA_012719655.1 Gammaproteobacteria bacterium
ACCTAAAGGCACACCAACAGCTACACTTTTTTCATGCCATGCTGGTAAATTTGGCCAAATAAACTGATAAGCAAACCCTGAAAGTGATAACTGATTACTAATAAAAGTAGTGACATAGAAAACATAAAATAAATAAAGCTTATTACGTAATCTAAAAAATAAAAACAAGTTATACAGCAGCATGACTAAGGCAATGCCATAGTAAAGACCATTTTCCATCAGAACATTCTGGTCTTTTTCAAAAAATGAATTGTTCGGCCAAAGTGTTAACGAAAGCTGTACAGCGCTTGATGTACGTATTTTCAAAAAAATGGTTTGATCATGCTCTATTTTAGGAGTTGGAAATAGAAAAAATCGATGCTGTATGGGGCGCTCAGAAAAATTAAGCTTATCTCCGGTAAAAATCGTTTCCAGTATTTTCCCATCATCAACTCGGTAATAAGTAATCTCATCCAACAGTGCATAGTCGAGCTCTAACACGCTATCATGATTTTGTGCAGGTAAAGTAAAGCGAAACCAGTAGGTGTGTGGTGAAAAGCCATAAGATGGCGAAGCAGAATTGATCTTCTGCCAATCTAGATTTTTTTGCGTAAGAATCTCATGTACCGTGAATCGATGCTCAGGATCGATCAGTACCTCAATTTGTGCACCGGTTATTTTAAGCGGCTGATGCTCTTGTGCATAAACAAGGTTGCTAAGGAAAATTGTAAAAGTAACTAAACAAGCAATCCCTAGCTTGAGCCTAGACTTTAATTGAATGATAAATTTCCCCAGAGCCGAAGCTTAAATCAATGCAAGCATAAATAAAGTACAATCTTTAATCTGTCAATCTATTTTACGGTAACACTTTAAGAGTTATGAAATAGTTAAACCCATTACTGAGTGCCTACTTTAAAGAAAAAAGTGTATTGTAAACATCAATCAGGAGGCACTGAGTAATCTTAGTGAGGTAATCAGGACTGGGCGCAATGACCAGCGGGAGTAACAGCTAAAAACTAACCCAAAAGGCGAGCACTGGTGAGTCAAATAAGCGAAACAGCACAGTTCACATGTAGTAAATGAGTATTTGATTCGCTAAGTTAGCTGTTACGCACTGAGCTTAGCGGCAATTTTAGCCACATGTGCACCCTGCTGACGGGCAATCGCTAACTCACGTGGGTCAGGCTGACGCGAACCATCGCCACCAGCAATCGTCGAAGCGCCATAGGGCGTGCCGCCACTCACCTGAGATATATCAAACAGCTCGGGCGTGGTGTAACCGGTTGGCACAATGATCATGCCGTGATGTGCCAGCGTGGTCCAAGTTGAGGTGATGGTCATTTCTTGACCACCACCGGTACCTGTTGAAGTAAAAACACTGGCGACTTTACCGGCCAACGCAGCTTTCGCCCACAGGCCACCGGTCTGGTCGAAGAAGTTGCGCATCTGCCCGCTCATGCTGCCAAAGCGCGTAGGTGTACCAACGATAATGGCATCGTAATTCGCCAACTCTGTTGGTGTCGCCACTTCTGCCGCTTGATTCACCTTACCGCCAGCATTTTTAAAGATTTCCGCATCCATGGTTTCTGGTACACGTTTTATCGTCACCTCAACACCGGCGACGCTGCGCGCGCCTTCAGCGACCGCATTGGCCATGGTTTCGATATGACCGTACATTGAGTGATAAAGAACCAATACTTTAGTCATTTTTTGTTTCCTCTTTTTAAGATTTAACGTTGTTGATTTGTTTGCCAATCGAGACAAGCCGCTTGCAAAACGTCCCTCAATAGCGAGGCTTCTGTTAAACGTTCAATGTTAAGGTCAGCGCAACTCACTGCACCTTCATACTGAGCAT
Source organism: Gammaproteobacteria bacterium (assembly GCA_012719655.1). Lineage (GTDB taxonomy): Bacteria > Pseudomonadota > Gammaproteobacteria > Pseudomonadales > Pseudomonadaceae > Denitrificimonas. The sequence goes on from JAAXZZ010000042.1 coordinate 1,835, forward strand.
GGATAGCCTATTTTAGGCGACATCCACCAGCACAATTTCGCTGTCCTGCTGGGCCCTGACTCTGAGTAAAGACTCATCACTGATCGCCGCACCATCACCGGCTGCAGCGACCACGCCGTTGATCTCGATCTCACCACTGGCTGGCACTAGATACACTTTGCGACCTGGGGCAATGTGATACTCGGTGCTTTGCCCAGCCTTCAAGGTTGCCGCGCCTAAACGAGCATTGGTACGAATCGGTAGCGCATCAGTATCTCCCGGTAAACCACTGGCAAGAGTAACAAAAGAGCCACTGCGCTCACCCTTGGGAAAAGACTTAGTCCCCCAACTCGGCGGCAAACCCTTTTCGTCAGGCATGATCCATATTTGGAAAAGCTGAGTTGCTTCATTTTCTTCATTCATCTCACTGTGAATAATACCGCTGCCAGCGCTCATAACCTGCACATCGCCAGCTTCAGTGCGACCACGGTTACCCAAACTGTCTTGGTGAGTAATGGCACCGCTGCGTACATAAGTGATGATTTCCATGTCACGGTGTGGATGCGCTGGAAAGCCTGTATGTGGGGCTATAATGTCATCATTCCAGACACGCAGATGGCCCCAGCGCATGCGTTTAGGGTCGTAATAATTCGCGAAAGAAAAATGGTGGCGGGTCTCTAACCATCCATGCTGGGCGCCGCCAAGCGTGTTGTAAGGTCGTAATTCAATCATGGTCAAACCTCCTGCAGATCAAGGTAGTTACCATCACTGGCGCCCATGTGGCCGAGTCAAATCCAACACTGGACCTGCCGGCACCACACCGCTTGGATTAATGGTGGAGTGACTGCGGTAATAGTGCTCTTTGATATGCGCCATGTTTACCGTTTCTGCCACACCCGGCCACTGGTACAGCTCGCGCATATAACCGGCTAAATGGGGATAATCTTCAATTTGCTTGAGATTGCACTTAAAGTGGCCGTGATAGACCGCATCAAAACGAATCAAGGTGGTAAACAAACGCCAATCGGCTTCGGTGATCTGCTCGCCTACTAAATAGCGCTGTTTGGACAAACGCTGCTCAAGCTCATCCAATGCTGCAAACAAGGGGAACACTGCCTGCTCGTAGGCTTTTTGACTGGTGGCAAAACCGGCTTGGTAAACACCGTTATTGATGCTGTCATAGACATGCGCGTTGATCCGATCAATCTCGGCCCGTAACGCTTCAGGGTAATAATCGCCTGGCTTGGCGCCAATCTCGTCAAAAGCTGAGTTGAACATACGAATAATCTCAGACGACTCGTTGTTCACCATCACATTGTGTTGTTTATCCCAAAGCACTGGAATGGTCACCCGACCACTGTAGTTAGGGTCGGCTGCCGTATAAAGCTGATGCATGTATTTGGCTTGCAACAACGGGTCAGCCACCACCCCTGGGCCTTCAGCAAAGGTCCAGCCCTGCTCGCCCATCAACGGATTGACCACTGACACTGAAATCATCGACTCAAGCCCTTTGAGCTTACGAAAAATCAGTGTGCGGTGCGCCCAAGGGCAGGCTAAAGAAACATATAAGTGATAGCGCCCAGCTTGTGCTTTAAAGCCTGCTGCGCCGCTTGGTCCAGCATTGCCATCAGCAGTAATCCAGTTACGAAACTGCGACTCACTGCGCTCGAACTTACCGTCAGTGGAGTCAGTGTCATACCATTGGTCATGCCATTGGCCGTTTACTAATAAGCCCATGTTGGAGCCTCAATATGTCTGTGGGATAGGGTCACTATAGGGCAAAGGTCAAACGGATGATAACGCAAGGTTTTGACCTTTATGATCAGGAAAGTTGAACAATGGCGCGGCTGATTTCTGTAGAGGTCTGGCAAAGTTATGATGCCATTAAGCGCTGTACCGGCCAGTAGCAGTTGCAGAATTACGGTTGTTTAGCCATAGGATTAAGATGGCCGGTTGATGGCTATAATAGGTTTATATTGCGCCATTCGCTCACTGCGGGCTGCGTTTTCAATGCATAGTGCGCCAACATTCTGGAATTACGCATGACAATATATAGGTGTCACACCTTGGTGCTGGGCGGTATTCGCTCAGGTAAAACGGGCTTTGCCGAAGCACAAGCCTTAGCGCAAAATAAGCCTGTGGTGTATGTCGCTACAGCCACGGCAGGCGATGCTGAAATGGCGAATAGAATCAGTCGCCACCAAGCCATTCGACCCGCGATTTGGGGGTTGGTGGAAGAGCCGCTGAATTTAGCTCAGGTCTTGAGTGAATATGGACAGCAGAGTCCAGCGCCCTGTCTGTTAATTGATTGTATGAGTTTATGGGTTAGCAACTTACTCCACGCGGGGGCTGAACAGCTGCAAGGACAAAAAGAGGCTTTTCTTGAGCAGATTGCAGGCTATCCGGGTTCTTTGATTATTGTTAGCAATGAAACGGGGCTGGGTATTATCGGTATGGATTCGTTGACCCGTCAGTTTTGCGATGAGCTGGGCTGGCTGAATCAAGCACTGGCGCAGCGCTGTCAAAAGGTTGTTATGGTACTGGCGGGTTTACCGCTGACCTTGAAAGACTCGATTGTTTAGTAATCTTCGTCCTGTCGGTCGCCACTTCAGGCTGGCAGTGGCGTCAGCAGGATGAGCTTTGCACAACAGCCAGAACACTATGCGTATGCCGTACCTTATGGATATCGCTTTTCCCTCAACGGCTCATCCTGAGCCGATTCGGGTGCTTCGTCATCCATGACTCGCTCATCGCGACACCCACAAGGTACTCATTGATCAGCGGTGTTGTCTGCACACTGGGAACGCAGGCCGCCCACAAGTTGGGAGCACGGGCCGCCCACAAGTTGGGAGCGCGGGCCGCACGCAAGTTGGGAGCGCGGGCCGCTGGCCCGCAACACTTTGCTGACTCAACAAGTAGCGCTTGCATGAACAAGCCGCGCCAGCGACTGCATCTTATCTCGAAGCACGGTATGCACAGGTTTAGAGTTTTAAGCACAGCCAAGCAGCCAGAACACTATGCGCATGCCGTACCTTATGGATATCGCTTTTCCCTCAACGGCTCATCCTGAGCCGATTCGGGTGCTTCGTCATCCATGACTCGCTCGTCGCGACACCCACAAGGTACTCATTGATCAGCGGTGTTGTCTGCAC
>JAAXZZ010000043.1 GCA_012719655.1 Gammaproteobacteria bacterium
CTTTTCTTGTATACGACCATTTAAATATAGATTTAAACTCTACTTTAATTGCCGACTTATACATTTCCTTTGCATCTTTATAAAGCCCAGCAGCGTAATAACCACGAAATAATGATAAAGCTCTCTGTGCAACAAATGAATTTCTTAAAATGTCGAATTCACATGGTAATCTATTCGAGCTAAATATTTCGTCAACCAACACCAAGCCAACTTCTCGATCATAGGAAACGTTGTGCCTTAAACTATCGCTATGTTTATGGATTAAAGCGATCGGCTGCTTAAGTATTGAACATGGATAATTCCCAAGTGCTTGTGCAAACACTGGCAAATCTTCTGCATTACGAAAATGCTCAGGATATAGTCCCTTCTCAAATAATGACCGATGCATGACTGTTGCACCGTTCGCTAAAGAAATCTTCTTATCAATTAAATAGCTTTTTACACGTGCAATTGGCTCATCTGGCAAATCGTTTGGTAAAGAAACCTTTCGTTTGGTATCTTTCGGAAACACCGAGATATAACCCCCTATAATCATCCGTGACAAAGGATTAAGTTTAATATGCTCTTCAATATATTGAAGAGCTTCTTCAGTTAGCTCATCATCGGCATCCAAGAAGATTAAGTAGTCTGCATGTGCCTCGCTAATACCTCGATTACGCACTGAAGCCAATCCGCCATTCTCTTTATAAACCACTCGAAAGCCAGAGTTTTCTTTTTGTAGCTCAGCAAGAACTTCTTGGGTGTTATCAGTTGAGCCATCATCAATAACAATCAACTCATGTCGTTCAGTCAATTGCTTTAGAACTGAATTAACTGCTCGCGGTAATTTGTCCGCATAGTTATAGGCTGGAATAACGATACTAATCAAAGGCAGATTAGTCATGCTCAGTACCACCTTCCTTAACCACCAAAATATCTTCCATAATCAAATACTGCAGATCCGAGCCAAAGAACATATCCAATGCATCTTTGGGTGAGCAGACCATGGCTTCGCCGCGGCGGTTGAGTGAGGTATTGAGCGATACGCCATTGCCGGTGAGTTTTTCCAGCTCCAGCATTAAGTCGTACCAGCGTGGATTATATTGGCGTTCGAGTACTTGCGCACGCGACGTGCCATCTTCGTGGACCACTTCTGGCACGCGTTCTTTCCACTCATCACTGACTTCAAAGGTGAAGGTCATAAAAGGCGATGGGTGATCCACCTTGAGCATTTTCGGTGCCACAGTATCCAGCATCGACGGGCAGAATGGACGCCAGCGCTCACGGAACTTAATTTGTGCGTTAATCCGATCAGCCACATTAGGAACGCTTGGACAGCCAATGATCGAACGTCCACCTAAGGCACGTGGCCCAAACTCCATGCGGCCTTGAAACCACGCCACAGGATTGCCTTCCACCATGATTTTGGCAATATGTTCAGGGACGTTATCAATTTTTTGCCACTTTGGCTGACCTGGGTGTTTGGCACAGGCGGCGATGATCTCTTCGTTGCTGTATTCAGGGCCTAGGTAGACGTGTTCCATCTTCTCGACAGGTACGCCTTTGCGTTGTGACACATAGGCGGCAGCGCCTACCGCGGTACCGGCATCACCAGCCGCGGGCTGCACAAACAGCTCTTTGACTTCATCGCGAGCAATAATTTTTTGGTTGAGTTTCACGTTCAAGGCACTACCGCCGGCAAAGGCAATGCGGCCGGTCTCTTTGATAATGTCACCCAGATAGTAATCCATCATTTCTAGCGCCAGCTTTTCAAACAGCGCTTGCACGCTGGCGGCGTAATGGATGTAAGGATCATCGGCGATATCGCCCTCGCGCTTTGGACCTAACCATTCAATGAGCTTAGGTGAGAAGTAAAAGCCTTTGCCCTTCTCTTTATAACGACGCAAGCCAATGACGTTGGCATACTCGGTGTTAATGACTAACTCACCGTTTTCAAACTTAGCTAAACGCGATAAATCATATAGGTCCGGATTACCGTACGGCGCCATGCCCATCACTTTAAATTCGCCGTCAAGCATTTCAAAGCCAAGAAACTCGGTCATAGCGCCATACAGGCCACCGAGCGAATCTGGATCATAAAATTCTTTAATTTTATGAATCTTGCCGTTCTCACCGTAACCAAAGAAAGTTGTGGCATATTCGCCCTTACCGTCAATACCCATAATGGCGGTTTTTTCTTTGATACCTGAGCACAAATAAGCACTGGCTGCGTGAGCGAGATGGTGCTCAACAGGTTCAATTTTGATTTTCTTTAAATCAAAACCCAACTGCTCTAAGCACCATTGAATTTTTTTGTAGTAACGCTTGTAACGACGATTACCCATCAAGATGGCATCTAAAGCGCGATCCGGCGCGTACCAGTAGCGCTTGGCGTAGTGCCAACGGGCTTTTTCAAAAATGCTAATCGGCGCAAAAGGAATGGCGACTACATCGACATCAGCCGGTGTGATTCCTGCCTGCTCTAAACAAAACTTAGCGGACTCATAGGGCATACGATTCTTTGCATGCTTGTCGCGTACTAAGCGCTCTTCCTCAACAGCAGCAATTAACTTGCCATCAATATATAAGGCTGCCGATGGATCATGGCTGAGAGCGCCAGATAAGCCGAGAATAGTCAGTGCCATGGAAATTTTCGCCTCTTAGTCTTCAGTGCAGCTGGCAGGCAACTGCGGTAAACGCTGATCAAGTAATTTGTACAATGGGCTCTGTTGCGGCCAATTGCGTAATAAACGGGAACGGTCTTTTTGATACGCTCGGGTGAAACGGCGCACACTGCGATGCTGCTGCATGGCATCTAAATCAATTAAATAACAGCGCTGTTGGTGCCATAAAATATTGTGGCCTTTTAAATCGCCATGGCTGATTTTTTCACGAATCAGCGCATTTAATAACTCAGTTAAGGCGTTTATTTCAGCTTCAGGCACAGCATCGCTATCTTGATAACTCGCTAGGCGATGGATTATATCCTGCTCGCCGCAATATTCGCTAATTAACAACGCACTGCCACGCAAACCGCACCATCTATTTTCAATAATCGCCAAGGGCTGAGGTGTAGCAATCCCAAGCACACTCAAACGATGGCCTTCACGCCAACTATGCCAAGCTCGGCTGGGTCGCCAAAAACGTTTAAGCCAATGGATTAAATTTTTTATGTTGTAGCGTTTGACAACCAAGGTTCGTTGCCCGCATTCAATGCGTGCAACGGTTGCCGCACCGCCGGTTTTATAGAGATGCCCTGCCGCAATCGCCGCATCCGGATTACTCAATACCGGCTCAAGCTCATCCTGCGCCGCGCGCCATACCACGCGCAAGCCAAATAAATGAACTCTAGCGCTAAACAAACTGCACTCCCGACCCGCTTTCTTCAAGTAATCTTTCACGCGCCATGTGCGGACACTGAGTATGTGTTGTTGCAGGCTTTCTAAGCGCAGGGCGTGCTGACCATTGACTAACAAATAGTGAACCAATAGTTCTTCAAGGTGAGCGTCAAAGGCACTGGGTAGTTGAGCAAAAAAAACAGCTAAATTGGCAATGACTTTTTCTTGTGAGAGCGGTTGTCCGGCGTGCTCGTTGTGTACGCCACCGCCGTCCACCACATAGAGCCGTTTGCCCTGCTGCAGCAGGTTATCTAAATGCAAATCACTCTGCCAAAGTCCGCGCAGATGCATCTGTGCCACTGCACCAAGCGCAGCACCGAGTACAGCTGTTTGCCGTTCGCTCAGCGGCTTATCAGATTGGCATTCCTGCCAAACCACAGCAAGACTCTGCGCCTGATCGACAAACTCAAACAGCAAATAAGCGCTGCCATCATTTTGTTGCTGGCAATCTAAGAGCTCAGCACTGGTGATTTGCTGCTCGCTCAACAATTGCGCACCGAGCAGTTCGCGTTGATATTGCCGCGCAGCCTTATGACCGATTAACAACTTAGCCAAGACTGTACGTCCTTGCCATTGTCCTTTACCGACATAACGCTGCTCAGGCAAGACGCGCAACCACTGTTCAATGACGATCACCTGACCGTTTTCAAGTTCCAGATTCAATGGTAATGGCGGTTTACGCTGTGTTAACTCAGACAATTTCATTAGCGCGCCGCCTTATTTTTACGGCGTGACTCTAAGCGCTGCAACCAGCGCGGAATATCTGCAGGCTGGTCTAAGTAACTCTGCAAAAACAACTGTATTTGTGCGCGGCCCCACACATGCCTCGAACGACGAAACAGCGGCTCTAAATCTTTAACTCGATCGCGCTGACCCAGTAATAACGGGCGCGTTTTCTCCAGATCAATCAGTTGCGCTGTAAAACCTGTGGCCTGCTCTTGTAGAAAAATATGTTTAGGGTAAAAGCAGCCATGCATTTGTCCTGCACTGTGCAAGGTTTTTGCAAGTTTGGCACAGGCTTGAATAATGCCTTGCTGCTGCTCACTTGAAAGTTCTAACCACTGTTGTTGCCAATCGTCCAAATCCTGCCAGCCGGTTAACGCGTAGGTCAGCAAAATAGCCTGCTGCTGCCCCGCCACTTTGCGCTGTGCAAAATACGCCGCACGCAACGCCGGAATACCCAGCTGCTGATAACGCTGAATATTGCGCATTTCGCGGGCGAAGGTTGGCTCGCCCAAAGGGTGCTGCAAACTGCGCGTCAGGTGATTGATTTGGCGCTTTAAATAAAAGCTGTGCTCATCCAGCGTCAACTTCGCCACACTGCTCCAGCCGCCGCGCTCAGTATTGGGTTCATCTACTGCTTCCAGCTTGAGCGCCCATAAAGCAGCAAAGCTGTCCAGTTGCTGCTGTTGCAGTAAACTCGCAACCGCTGGATCAATAAAATCTTTCATTCACGCCCCTCAAAGAACCGCAAAATTTTGGCGATCTTCTGTTTATCTTCGGCGTTCAGTCGAGAGCGCTGACAATATTGTAAGTAAAAACGTAAACGCTGCGTATGACTTAAATGATATTTTGCCACTTTATCTAAACAGGCTAAATCTTTAATGATGCGATAACGCAGCATCGGCCCCCACCAAAAAGTACCGGCCGGGCAGTCAATCAAATACACTTTAACTTGGTCATCAACCAGTAAATTGCGCCATTTCAAATCGTTGTGGGTAAATCCGTGCTGGTGCATGATCCGTGCGGCATAAGCGACCTGGCTGCTGACCTGTTTAACCCATGCAGGATTGTTCAGCAGTGGACTGTTATTGTGTGCTAAATCAGCTAAATCACGGCTATGGGGTATTTCTCGAGTAATCATCGCACCACGCACGAACGCGCCGGCTTGGCGCTCTAAACCGTGCGCAATCACTTCAGCCGTTGCAATGCCCCACTTAGCAAAACGCTTAAGATTTTGCCATTCTGCTTTAATGCGTGGTCGCGCCGCATAACGCCGCAAGCCTTTACCAGCATTACGATAGCGTTTGACATAATAATTCACGCCTTTTCGGTTGACGCGGATCAGTTCAGACAGCGGATCATGGGTGATGCGCTCGCCTTCTAAGGCGAACACTTTTTCCAAGCTGCCAAAGTCTGCCTGCAACATCTGATAGTCTGCAGCCAATTGCCAACTCGACATTACAAAGCGTCTCCATAGCGCACTTTACGCGCATAGAGTTTGGCCGCCTTATCCTCCAACCAAGCCAATAGTTCAGCTTCATCATGCAAAATTTCCACTAATGGCTGCTGAAAATACTCGCGCAAGAAGCGTAATTTATCACGCTGCGTTAAGCCAATATCTAACGCCGAAAAATACAAGGCGGCTAAATCTTTATTACGCCAGCGCTTTGGTGTTTGTTCACGTGTTTGCGCGCGGTGTAAATCAATCACCGACAATCGAAATGAATCGGCACTGATAGGCTGGTCGGTATGCAAGAGGAAATGGCAGATATAACAATCACGATGATTCACCCCAGCGCGATGCATACCACCGACCATCTGCGCCACACGGGCAATCAAAGCCCGCTTTAAAGTGGGCTCTGGCGGCTGTGTTGGCCAGTCCATTGAGTAGTCTTCTAAACTGATCGTTGGTGCCAGCTCTTGGGTAATAATAAAGGAATGCTGCTGTGCTGGATTACTGCCGCGCACACCAAAGCCGACTGCCGTCATGGTGGCAATATTATGTTTCTGTAAGCGCTCAATAGCGATCCATTCTTGTTCAGCACCCAACACCGGGGCTTTGGCAGTCAGCCAGTTTTTAAATATTTCTGCCCAGCCAATGCCGCGATGAATTTTCACAAAGTAACCACGACCCGCCACTTCAGTGCGCAGCGTACGACGCGCTTCAAGTTCGCGATACACCTCGCCTTGCAATTGCTCAACAGCGACAAACGCATCTTGCCCAGCCCAGAGACTGGCAAAAGGTTCGTCTAACTTAAGTTTCATGCTAACTCCGCTAAAATAATATCGGCTGCGCGCTCAGGCATCGAATACAAGTCGGCCGTTTGCGCATACTGAAGTGCATTTTCCGACCAGCGCGCACGCAAGGCACAATCCGCTAAAATATGAGTCAACGCCTGATCGAGTTTTTTCTGCTCAAATGGACTGGCCAATACCTGCCCACAATCCGCCTCTTCAATATAGTGCGCATAACCACAAATGTCGGTTACCAGCACTGGCAAACCGGCTACTAAGGCTTCTAATAACACTGTACCGGTGTTTTCATTATAAGCAGGATGCATCAATAGATCGGCGCCAAGTAAAAAACGCGGAATATCACTGCGACCCTTAAATATTTTAACCTGTTTAGAAATGCCTAAAGCAGCGGCTTGCAGCAAGAAAGGCTTTGGATCGTCTTGCCCTATCACGATTAATTGTGTGCGCTCTCGCTGTGCATTGGGCAAGCTGGCCAATGCTTTCAAGCTACGGTCTAAGCCTTTAGTTTTAAAGCCTGACCCGACTTGTAATAACAGCTGTTGATCGTCTCGTAGATTAAACTCAGCGCGAAAATCAGCACGAATTTCAGCTGCATTATGGGGCGCCCGACGATCTTTAGCGATGCCTGGCGGCAGTAAATGAAAGCGCGCAGCCGGTGTTTGATAGTGCTTAACAAACAAGGGCTGCTGCACCTCAGAAATCATTAAAATCTGTGTTGGCGAATCTGGCGCAAACACTGCACGCTCGTAGCTGGCAAAATGCCGATAGCGATTGCTGTAGCGATACAGTGGATTACGCAACGTTTGCGCTTTATCTTCGAAACAACCATCGGCTGCATAGTAGACGTCAAGGCCAGGCATTTTATTAAAGCCTATGACTCGGTCAACGGGCTGCTGTTGCATATCCGCTTGCAGCCAATCATAAAACTTTTGATTGCGACTGTGATTGGACCACGCTTTAACTGGCCCGATGCGCACATCAAAACCTTCTGGAATCTCACCTTGCCAAATCAGCGTATACACACGAATGTGATGGCCACGCTGCTGGCACTCCAAGGCAATGCGCATAAAATCGCGCTGCAAGCCACCAAAGGGGAAGTATTTATAGAGGATAAAAGCCAACTGCATCAGCCTGCATCCTTATCTTGCACACTCTGTTGTATATCAGTTTGCGGCGTTTGCGTTGTCAATGTCAGTAATGGTTGCAACGCAGCAAGCACCTGTTCAGCGCCAAGCTGATCAAAACAAGGGGCATTGCGATCACCTAAACCTGCGTTTGGACCTGGCGCACAGAGGTGCACTTGGCCTTGACCGTAGGCACCAACGCGCCCCGGTAAGGTTGGACCATATAAAGAGACACAGGGCACATCTAATGCCGCCGCCAAATGCCCCAAGCCTGTATCCACCGCCACACAGGCCTGCGCACCGGCAATCTGCCCAGCCACACCGGTGATATTCAATCGTGGCAACACGCTCACCAACGGCAAGTCTTTAGCAATAAAGTGGGCACGTTGCTCTTCTTCAGCGCTACCCCATGGAATCCGTACCGCTATACCTTGCTCCGATAACTGCTCAGCCAACGCTCGCCACGAAGTTGGCGGCCAATGCTTGCTCGGCCAAGTGGTGCCATGTAAAAACAACACATAAGGTGCATGTTGCTCAGCGATAGCAAGACGCTCACGCTGCAAGCTGTATTCACCGATGTGTTTAGGCAGCGCGTAGCCCAATGCTTGCGCAAACAACTGGCGCACACGCTCCACTGCATGTTGTTCTCTGGCTACGCATATCGGCCTGTCATAAAAATAGCTAGCAATCGGTTCGCGCGCACTTTGCCGATCAAAACCAACCACTGGCACTTTAAAGCCTCGGGTCAGCCAAGCACTTTTTAAGAGGCCTTGTGCGTCAATCACCAGATCATACTTTTGCTGATGGATGCGTTTTTTAAAATCATGCCATTCGCCACTGCGCCAGGTTTGCAGCGGATGTTTACGCCAACGTCGAATCGCAACAGGGATTACCTGATCAACAGCTGGATGCCAGCACGGAATTTCCGCAAAGCCTTCCTCAACCACCCAATCAAAGCGAATGCTAGGTATCGCTCGTAGCGCATCGGTCAAGGCTGGCAAGGTATGCACGACATCGCCCAACGACGAGGTCTTAATTAACAGTACACGCACTAGATTATCGGCTCTTGCAGTGAGAGAGGGGTGCCCACCAAGTCCGTTAGCGCATCAATCACCAACTTTGGTTTGAGTAAACGCAAACAATCATAATGACCAAAACGGCAGGTACGGTCAAAACATGGACTGCACTCGATACCCGTACGTACCATTGCCACTTTCTCAGCCAGCGGCGGGGTAAATTCTGGCGAGGTGGAGCCATATACGGCGACCAACGGCAGATCCAGCGCTGCCGCCACATGCATTAAACCTGAGTCATTAGACACCACTGCGGTAGCGCACGACATCAAATCAATGGCCTGCGCCAGCGAGGTTTCACCGGCCAAATTATACACTTCTTCACGTAAACCTGGGATTAGCCATTGACGGGTTTCCTCGCCACCTGGATGGTCATTTTTCGAGCCGAAAATCCACACCTGCCAGCCTTGACGAATTTTTGCCTCAGCAACCTGCGCGTAATACTGCGCCGGCCAGCGCTTGGCATCACCAAACTCTGCACCAGGGCACAGCGCCAGCACGGGGCGATCAGCCACATGAAGCGAAAACGCTTGCAAGGCACTGTCGCGCTCAGACGGATCAATTTGTAAGCTGGGTCGCGGATCCGGCTTAGGCAACTCAGCAGCGGGAGGATAAGCCAAAGCCATAAAGCGCTCAATCATCAACGGATAACGCTGCTTATCGAGAAGGCGCAAATCATTGAGCAAGCCGTAGCGCATCTCACCTTTCCAGCCCGTACGCAAGGGGATGCCAGCAAAAAAGGGCGTTAACGCTGATTTTAACGAGTTCGGCAACAGGATCGCTTGGTCATATTGACCTTTAAGCTGCTTGCCAATTTTGCGCCGTACAGCCAAATCCAGTGCACCGTGCCCGAGCGGAAAGCTTAAGGCTTGACGCACTTGCGGCATGCGCTGCAATATCGGCCGACTCCAATCTGGAGCCAACACATCAATGGCGCAACCAGGGTGTTGTTGCTGCAGACAGATAACCAATGTCTGCGCCATCACCATGTCGCCGACCCAACTTGGGCCAATAATCAATATATTCATAATGCAGAGTTTCAAGCATCTAGACAGGCACGGCAAGTGTTGGCGCAAAAAAGCCTACACTTGCCGATATTTTACTCTTTGCGTACACGAAACCATGCGGCATAGAGCGCTGGCAAGAATAACAGAGTCAGCACCGTTGCGCAGATTAATCCGCCCATAATGGCCACAGCCCGCGGTACGAAGAAGACGCTACGCGACAATGGAATCATTGCTAAAACAGCCGCCAGCGCTGTCAGTGTGATCGGCCTAAAACGGCGTACAGTGGCATCAATCACGGCCTGCCAAGGAGTGTGACCCAAACCTATATCGGTTTCAATTTGATCAACCAAGATCACAGAGTTACGCTTAATCATACCCGACAAAGCAATAGTACCGATCATCGCCACAAAGCCAAATGGCTGATTAAACAGCAGTAAAAACAAGGTCACACCAATCAAGCCCAGAGGTGCGGTAAGGAAAACCATCACCGAGCGTGAGAAACTGCGTAACTGGATCATCAATAACGACAACACCACCAATAAAAACAATGGCATGCCGGCAACCACGGAACGCTGGCCACGCGTTGAATCTTCTACAGTGCCGCCGACATCTAGCAAATAGCCATCAGGCAAGCTCTCGCGCACGCCTTGTAATTGCGGCAATATTTCGCGCACAACATCAACAGCTTGATGTTTACCATAAATATCTGCACGCACAGTAACGCTCGGCAAGCGATCACGGTGCCAAATCACACCCTCTTCAAAGCCGTACTCTAGCGTTGCCACTTGTGACAAAGAGACACTGGTGCCGTTATCTGTAGGAATCGCAAGGCTACCCAGCCCTGCCAGATCCTCGCGATCTTCGAGCGTGCCGCGCTGCAATATCTCAATCAGTTCATTGCCTTCACGAAATTGGCCGACGCTGGCACCCGATAAAGCACCGCGCAAAAACTGTGAGACACTGGCCGTGCTGACACCCATGGCGCGTGCACGATCTTGATCAATGCGCAGGTAGACCACTTTACTGGGTTCTTCCCAATCTAAGTGCACGTTAGATACATGTGCATTGCTACGCACCACAGCAGCCACTTGACGGGCCAGCTCACGCACCTGACCGATATGTTCACCCGTTACCCGAAACTGTACGGGGTAACCAACGGGCGGGCCATTTTCTAAACGGGTAATGCGTGAATGCACATCAGGAAACTGCTCTCGCATGGTTTCAATCAACCAATCGCGTACTGCTTCGCGCTGCTCAATGTTCTCGGTAATCATGACAATCTGCGCAAAACTCGTCGCTGGCAGTTGCTGATCAAGGGGCAAGTAAAAGCGCGGCGAACCTGAGCCAATGTACGCTACATAGTTCTCAATCCCTGGGCGATCTTTTAGCAGCGCTTCAATTCTCTCAACATGAGCTTGCGTGGCTTTCAACGAAGCGCCTTCCGCTAACTTAATATTGAGCAATAGCTCTAAGCGATTAGAGTCGGCGAAGAATTGCTTAGGCACATAACGGAAGGTAAAAATCGAGCCAGCAAATAACAATACCGTAATCATGATCACAAGCATTCTCTGAGTCACGCACCAATTGATCACCGCGCGAATACGTCGATACAGAGGCGTGGCATAAGGATCGTGCTCACCTTCTGCACTGCCATGTTTTGCCGCTTTTAAACGTGCTAAATCAGGCAATAACTTATCACCTAGATAAGGCACAAACACTACCGCTGCAACCCACGACACAATTAAGGCAATACCAACCACTTGGAAAATCGAGCGCGTGTACTCACCCACACCGGACTCAGCCGTGGCAATCGGCAAAAAGCCAGCCGCAGTAATTAACGTCCCCGTTAGCATCGGAAAAGCAGTGCTGGTCCAAGCAAAACTCGCTGCTTTAAAGCGATCCATGCCCTGCTCCATTTTAATGGCCATCATTTCCACAGCAATAATCGCATCATCGACCATTAAGCCGAGCGCTAACACAAGAGCACCTAAAGAAATCTTATGTAAACCAATGCCTAGGTAATACATCAAGGTAAAGGTCATAGCTAAAACCAAAGGAATGGATAAAGCCACCACTAAACCGGTACGAAAACCCAAGGAGAAAAAGCACACCAAAAGGACAATGATCAGCGCTTCAACCAACACTTGCACAAATTCGCCAACGCTTTCTTTTACCGCTGCAGGCTGATCAGAGACTTTGCGCAACTGCATACCCACCGGCAACATATCTTGCAGTCGTGCGAACTCCTCTTCGAGCGCTTTACCTAATAGCAAAATATCGCCGCCATCGCGCATTGCCACTGCAATTGCTAAGGCATCGTCACCCATAAAACGCACGCGTGGCGCAGCAGGATCATTAAAGCCACGGCGAACTTAGGCAATATCGCCCAAACGAAAAGTGCGCTCACCAATGCGAATTGGAAACTCGCGAATGTGTTCTACGGTTTCAAACTGACCACTGACTCGCAACTGCACTCGATCGGTGGCGGTTTCAAAAAAGCCCGCTGCTGACACGCTGTTTTGTTCTTCCAATGCTTTCTGCACAAGCTGCAAGGGCAAGCCCATACTGGCTAAGCGCGTATTGGATAGCTCAATCCAAATCTTCTCATCCTGCAAACCAAGAATGTCAACCTTGCCGACATCTTTAACCCGTTGTAACTGTAATTGCACGCGATCGGCATAGTCTTTGAGTACGGCATAATCAAAACCTTCGCCAGTCAGCGCATAAATGTTGCCAAAAGTGGTACCAAACTCATCGTTAAAAAATGGACCATGCACACCACGTGGCAACGTATGTTGAATATCGCCAATTTTCTTGCGAATTTGGTACCAGAGTTCAGGCACCTGCTTGGACCTGAGCGAGTCGCGCGCCACAAAAGTCACCTGTGACTCGCCAGGTCTTGAAAACGAGATCACTTTGTCGAACTCGCCGGTTTCCATTAATTTTTTTTCAATACGCTCAGTCACCTGCTCGGATACTTCTTGAGCAGTAGCACCAGGCCACTGGGTGTTAATGATCATAGCTTTAAAAGTGAACGGAGGATCTTCACTCTGCCCCAAATTGCTGTATGACATGGCGCCGATAATCGCCAGCATCATCATCGCGAACAGCACTAACGGCCGATTATTGAGTGCCCAAGCAGAAAGATTAAAGCGCATTTCGATTACTCCTTCGCGCTTAGTTGCAAAGGCTGATTGGCTCGATCAACAGGGCGTACAACCTGCCCTTCTTGCAGTATGTGCACGCCAGCGGCAACCACCCAATCATTGGCGGTTAAACCGGATAACACTGGCACAGTGTCTTGAGTGTAAGCACCTAGCTGTACTTTGCGCTGCTGCACTGTTGAACGAGCTGGATCAACCACCCAAACATAAGGCTGACCATTTTCTGCATTGACTGCCGATAACGGCACGGCGTACTGAGCAGGTACATCAGACTGCATATACACCCGCGCACTCTGGCCGAGCTCAGCGGCAATAGTTGCCGTGCGAAAAGCCACTCGCGTCGCATAGGTACGTGAACGTGGATCAGCAGCTGGAGCAATCTCTCGTATTTCACCAGCAAATCGTTGATCAGGCTGCGACCATAAAGACACCTCAACTGACTGCCCGACTTTAAAGCGCTCAATTGCATGCTCAGGTAAGTTAATTGCCACTTCGCGCTCACCATCCACCGCTAGCACAAAGACAGTTTGCCCTGCTGCTACCACTTGGCCTGCTTCAACTCGCGCCTGAGCAATCACCCCATAATAAGGCGCACGCAACTTAGTGTAGTCGGCTTGATTTTTTGCCGCTTCTAGCTCCGCGCGGGCTTGGCGTAAGCGCGCCTCACCTTTTTTAAATTGATTTTGCGCATTATCATAATGCGAGCGACTGACCAACTGACGATCAAGCAACTTGCTATAACGATCACGCTCCGCCTTAACCAGTTCTAGATTAGCCTCTGCTGCAGACACCTGCGCACGCATTGCATCAAGGTGCAGGCGCACATCTTCAGGATCCAGTTCGGCTAAAACTTGATCCGTCTTCACCTGCGCACCAACATCCACTAAACGCTGCGCCACCTTACCGCCCAAACGAAAGGCCAGCTCTGGCTCTAGGCGCGCGCGCACCTCACCGGGAAAGGCCAGCACCACTGCATCGGCCGCCTGTGGTTGAACCACCATCACTGGACGCGGTGCTTTCACTGCAGGCTCTTCAGCGCTACACCCAGTTAACACCAGCACAGTCGTATAAAAAATCAGATAAAAAATGCGATGCGAGATCATAGCAGGCCTTTTGTCTCAAGCAGGTTTAGACACATAACGGAAGAAGTATAGTAAAATACTACACCAATGAGTTCACTATTTATTTGATATGCCTAAAATCTCACCAACAACAGGCCCAGGTCGTCCGAAAAACCTAGCCAAGCGCGCAGCGATTCTTGACGCAGCGCAGTCTTTATTTCTCAAGCACGGCTATGAAGGCAGCAGCATGGACGCCATTGCCCAAGAAGCAGCGGTGTCTAAACTGACGGTATACAATCACTTCACTGACAAAGAAACGTTATTTTGCGCAGCCATTGAAGCCAAATGCGAAACTCAACTTGCGCAGTTATTTGTCCACTCGACCGATACGCCACCCAGTAATTTACGTGAATGCTTGCTGGGAATTGGCCATAGCTTTCAGGCGTTAGTCGACAGCCCTGAGTCACTGGCGATGCACCGTTTGATTATTAGTCATGCGCTGAGCAACCCTGCATTATCACATTTATTCTACGAAGCAACGGCGCTGCGCATCATCAACAAAATGGAGCAGTTGCTGAGCACCATCAATAAAGCCAAGCAGCTTGAAATTGCCGACACCAAACAAGCTGCTGAGCATTTTTTTACTTTACTCAAAGGCACACGTAACCTGCAGCTATTGGTGGGCTATCAAGGCGACCAACGGCCTATTAATGTGGAGCAGCAGATTGAGAATGCTGTCGACTTATTTATCAAAGCCTATCGACCTAGCTCATCCTAAACAGCTGTCATACCTAGCACCTCATTCTTAATGAGCCACTGTTAACGGGTTCTTTATTCAACAGCAACCTATTACAATGGCGACCTTACGTTTGCTCACTGGATAGATTAAATGTCTGATCATGCTCTACTACTCGCCAACCTGGGCTCTCCGCGCTCAACATCGGTGGGGGATGTACGCCGCTATCTCAATCAGTTTTTGATGGACCCTTATGTGATTGATCTGCCATGGCCATTGCGTCGCCTGATCGTCGGCTTGATTCTGATCAACCGACCGGCTAAATCTGCCGAAGCTTATGCATCCATTTGGTGGCCTGAAGGTTCACCTTTAGTTGTAATCAGTGAGCAATTGACTGATGCTGTACGGCCATTATGGCCACACGGACCGGTTAGCTTAGCCATGCGTTATGGCGAACCTTCGATCAGTACGCGCTTATTAGAACTGGCTAAACAAGGGATCAAAACGGTCACCTTTGCACCGCTATACCCACAATTTGCCGACAGCACCACCACCACCGCGGTTGCAGAAGCACAGCAGTGCATTAAAAAACATAACCTTGAACTCACGCTTAATATTGTGCAGCCGTTTTATGCTGACC
>JAAXZZ010000044.1 GCA_012719655.1 Gammaproteobacteria bacterium
ATATAGTATTTGTCCTATATGTTTTAAGGGTGCCTATGGCTGAGCAAACCAATCAAAAGCTTCAGTTGCGTCTTTTGCAGCGTTTATTGAGCGATAAACAGCCATTGAGCCAGTGCGCGCGCGCATTGCAGGCCGTGTTACGTTTTGATCCGCAGGTGCGTTCTGTGTGGTATTTCAACTGGCAGGCTAGCGCTGATATTTATAGTCCAGAGGGTGATGTGCGCGGCTGGCCACCAGGTCCTAGCGATCTATTGACGGCAACCGATCAGCAACTTTTTAGTGCCTTACAGCACAATGCACGCTTAACCATTGCGCAGGTCCATGCCATTGACTGCTGGCTATCACACCGCATAAAGCGGGCGGGTATCAGTTATGGCGTGGTGGTCAGTTTGCCTTTGCAGACCGATCAAGAAGGTCTACTGGTGATTGAATTACAGCAGGGGGTTGAGCTTTATGCATTGGATAGCTTGCTGCTGGTTCTTTCTGCTTATTTGGGCAGCGTCGCCAATGAAAGGCCACCGGCAGAGCTATTAAGCACAGACCCACAGCCGGCTTTGTGGGTGAATCATCACGCTGAATTCGTTGAGGTCAATAATGCCGCCGTTGATCGCTTTGGCACACAAATCGCTGAAAATACCCAGTTGGCTTTGCCGCATAATCATCAACAGTTGGTGCGCAGTAGCTTAAATCAACAACGTGTCATTGAGGATTTCGACGATCAATTTGCCGAGCAAGTTTTGCTGTGGAGTTATATCCCTTGTATCCAGCAACAGCGAGTTTTAGTCCGTGGGCGCGTGGTGACCGAGCAGGCAAAGCAACTACAAGAGGCTGCACAAGCCTCGCGCCTGTACCGTTTAATTACCGAAAACACCACTGACTTAATTTCACGACATACACCCGATGGGCGCTTTATTAATGCCTCACCAGCCTCTTGGAACCTGCTTGGCTATTGGCCAGAACAGTTACGCGGCATGCGCAGTCAGGCGTTGTTGCATGCACAGGATGTTGTGCTGGTTGAGCAGCGTGCAAAAAATGCCTTGGCCGAGGACGGTTATCACACCATGACCGCGCGCGTGCGTCATCGTGATGGGCATTATCTGTGGTTTGAAACCGCCAGTCGGGCCATTCGTGAGACCTATACGGGGGCCATTGTCGAAATTATTAGCGTGTCACGGGATATCACCGAGCGTGTGCAAGCTGAGGAAAATCGACGACGACTGGCAGAAGTGGTGGAAGTGAATACGGACCTGGTGTTGTTTGTTGATAGCAATGGTTTGATTCGTTGGATGAACCCATCAGCACAGCGTTACTTACAGGTTGCTGACGCACAAACCAGCAGACAATTAGCTGATCTTGTCAGTGCTGCAACCTTTAATGAGCTCAACACAAAAGGCTGGCAAGCCGCTGATGAGCAAGGGGTGTGGAGTTGTGAAACACGTTTTCAGCCTTATGCTGGGGCTGCTTCTTTTCCAGTTTCCCTGGTGTTGCTGGCACATAAAGTCGCTGGCGGTGAGCGTTACTATTCACTAGTGGCGCGCAATATGGCTGAGCGTGAGTTGCGTGAGGCACAGCAGCGTAAGCACCAAGAGGAGTTGGCGCATACTGCGCGGTTAATTACCTTAGGTGAGCTGACTTCTGGGATTGCCCACGAAATGAATCAACCGCTGGCGGCAGTGATTAATTATGCCAGTGCCAGCTTGCGTTATTTACAAACAGTCGATGGGCAATCACCGTCTCTACAGCGTGTAGCGCAAGGCTTAGAGCGTATTACCGAGCATGCTAACCATGCCGCTGAAGTGATTAAGCGTTTGCGTGCTTTTCTGCGTAAAGAGCCGCGTCGCGTGCAAGCACTCAATATTGCTGAAGTGTTGCAAGAAACCGTGCAACTCTGTGCTTGGGAAGCAAACAGTGCACGGATTGAGATTGAGCAACAGCTCATACCTGAGCTGCCTCTGGTGTATGCTGATCGCGTGCTACTTGAGCAAGTGTTGTTGAATGTATTGCGCAATGCCATTGAGGCCAATCGCGATCGCTATCAAGAACAAGCCGAGCCTTCACGTATCTTGATTCGCGCTGAGCAGCATGCTGAGCAGGTCTTTATTAAAGTGCATGACCAAGGTGCAGGCGTTAACGCTGCGCAGTTAGAGCAGTTGTTTACACCTTTTTATACCAGTAAAACCGATGGTCTAGGTTTAGGTCTATCGATGAGTCGCAGTATTATTGAGGGCTTTGGTGGCTCACTTGAAGCTGAGAAGGGTGAGCTCGGTGGCTTGTGTTTAATTTGCCGCTTACCGGTGCGCACGGCATGATAAGCATGCTGCAGTTAAAGCATAAATAATGATAAGGGCTTAACGTGAGTACAGTAGAGCAGATCGTATATGTGGTGGATGATGATCAGGGCATGTTGGACTCAACGGTGTGGTTGTTGGAGTCGATTGGTTTGCGAGCCTTGCCTTTTACCAGTGGCCAAGCCTTTCTTGAGGCCAATCCGCAGCGCAATAATGCCTGCTTGATTTTAGACGTACGCATGCCGGGTATGGGGGGGCTGAATGTGCAGGAAGCCTTACGCGCGAGAGGCCTAGATTTACCGATTATTTTTGTCAGTGGTCATGCTGATGTGCCGATTGTGGTGCGTGCGTTCCGCGCTGGTGCGGTTGACTTTATTGAAAAACCCTATAACGAACAGTTACTGCTCGATAGCGTCCAGCACGCGTTAAGTCGTTTTGTTGCAGTAGCAGATGACAGCCAGTTACAGGAGGTGTTGCAACGCATTGCCTGTCTTACGCCGCGTGAGCACGATGTGCTGCTGCCACTGGTGCAAGGCTACACTAACCGCGAAGTAGCCGAGCAGTTAGGTATCAGTGTAAAAACGGTTGATCTCTATCGCTCCAGAGTGATGAAACACATGCAGGCGCAGACGTTGCCCGAT
>JAAXZZ010000045.1 GCA_012719655.1 Gammaproteobacteria bacterium
GTTCAAGAACTGCAGCAACAGGAAAAAAAAACTGAACAAGAATTGGATTTACTAGATAAGCAGAAAAAAAAACTGCACAGCTCCCGTCTTGAACAACAAAAACTCATTGCCATCCAAGCCCGCGCTGCCTATCAAGCGGGTCAGCAAGAGCCTTTACGGCTCTTGCTTAATCAACAACAACCTGAACAATTCTCACGCAACCTGACTTACTACCAATACATTGGTAAAGCCCGTCAGCAGCAAATCAATGAGTTCAACGAAACCATCCGCCAAATAAGTAATATTTCTGCACAAATTGCTGAGCAGCACAATCATCTCGCCGAGCAACGTGCCAGTTTACTGAGCAAACAGCAATCACTGAAAACCTTACGCCAGCAGCATCAAGAAAAAGTAGCCCGTCTTAGCCAGCAGCAACGCCAAGAAACTCAGTCATTAAGCATGCGTCAAGCTGATCAAGCCGCCCTCAATAAAGTATTGCAGACCATTGAAGCCACCCTTGCCCGACAAGCTCAAGAGGCTCGCGCTGCAGAACGTAAACGCCAGCAACTGATTGCTGAGCAACAGCGTCAACAAGCGGCCCAACTGCTTGATAAGCAGCCACAACCTGTAGCAGGCAAACAACCTCAAAGCCCAATGGTATCTACCGCCGTCACCCACAGCGGCGGCAAATTCTCTACTGTTCGCGGCAAGCTGCCTTGGCCAGTCAATGGTCGCCTCATTGCCCGCTTTGGCAGCCCTCGCGGTGATACCCGCAGCAAATGGGATGGCGTCTTAATCAGCTCACAAGCAGGTACCCAAGTGCGCGCAATTCATCCAGGTCGTGTAGTATTCGCCGACTGGTTGCGTGGCGCTGGTTTGTTAGTGATTGTAGACCACGGTGACGGTTATTTAAGTCTTTACGGCCACAATCAGAGCCTCTTGACTCGCCCAGGTGATATGGTGCAAACAGGCCAAGCAATATCGACAGTCGGCAACACTGGCGGCCAAGATCAAGTAGCGCTGTATTTTGCTATACGGCAACAAGGTAAGCCTGCCGATCCGACACAGTGGTGTCGCACACAAGGCTAGTTGCAATGCTATTCTTCACAAGGAGTTATTTCATGCCCTTTCCAAAAACTCGTTTAGCCTCAGCTTTGTTAAGCTCGATGCTGTTGCTGGGTGTGCTCAACTCGAGCGTAATGGCCGCCCCCAGCGCACCAACGGCAGAGACTCCGTCATCGACACAAACCTTACCACTCAACGATTTACGCACTTTTGCTGAAGTTTTAGAGCGTATCAAAACGGCCTATGTCGAACCAATTGATGATAAAACCCTGTTTGAAAATGCAATTAAAGGCATGCTCAGCAATCTTGATCCGCACTCTAGCTACTTAGAGCCCGATGCTTTTCGTGATCTACAAGAAAGCACCAGTGGCGAGTTTGGCGGCTTGGGCATCGAAGTTGGCCTAGAAGATGGTATTTTACAAGTCATCGCACCGATTGATGACTCTCCTGCCTCAGCTGCCGGCTTGGAAGCACAAGATTTAATCATCAAAATTGATGACCAGCCAACCAAGGGCTTATCTTTGATGGAGTCCGTCGAAAAAATGCGCGGCAAGCCCGGCACCAGCATCCGCTTGACCATCGTCCGTGAAGGTCGTAAACCTTTTGACGTCACTCTGAAACGTGCGGTGATTAAAAATCGCAGCGTTAAAAGCCAGTTACTTGAAAACGATTATGGCTTTCTGCGCATCAGTCAGTTTCAAGTCAACACCGGCGATGAAGTGGAAAAAGCACTGGCACGTTTAAAGAAAGAAAACAAAGGTCAGCCCTTGAAAGGCTTGATTTTAGATTTGCGCAATAACCCAGGTGGCGTCTTGCAAGCTGCTGTTGAAGTGACCGATCACTTTCTTAGCTCAGGCTTGATCGTCTACACCAAGGGTCGCCTCGCCAATGCCGAACTGCGTTTTTCCGCCAATGCTAAAAATGCCAGCGAAGGTGTGCCCTTGGTGGTACTGATCAATGGCGGTAGCGCTTCAGCTTCAGAAATTGTCGCTGGCGCATTGCAAGACCATAAACGTGGGATTGTCATGGGTACCGACAGCTTTGGTAAGGGCTCAGTGCAAACAGTGTTACCGCTGAACAATGATCGTGCGCTAAAGCTCACTACAGCCTTGTATTACACGCCGAAAGGTCGCTCCATTCAAGCCCAAGGCATTGTTCCAGACATCCTTGTTGAACGCGCCAAACTCAGTCAAGAAGACAGTACCATGGGCATTAAAGAAGCAGATTTAGTCGGACACTTAGGTAATGGCAATGGCGGGCCTGACAAACGCAGCAACGCTAATAAAGATAAAAAGCCACGCTTGCAAGATGAGGACTACCAAATCAATCAAGCGGTGAACTTGCTCAAAGGGCTAAACGTTTTAAAAGCTAAATAATACTAGGGGCTGTTAACGTTTGCGCGTAAGTCATTGAAAAAGAAGCAAACTCGTAATATTTAAGTTCCTACACAAAAACAAAACGAGTTTGCTATGCCCCGATTCATACTTAGCGATGAGCACTGGTCGAGAAAAGGAAAATATTGACGAATAAGGCCGTTAGTATCCTCATTTGTACCGCGTTGCCAAGGGCATTGTGGATCACAGAAGTAAACAGGCATACCGATCTCTTTTGTTAGATCAGCATGTTTTGCTAATTTCATGTCCCGATCCCAAGTTAAAGACTTCCGATATTCGGCTGGCATTTTTGTGAAAATGGCTAATAGCGCTTTATAAACTGACTCTGCATCTTTACCTGCAAGCTTCAGAATTATGGTGTATCGCGACTTTCGATCAACAAGCGTAGCAATATAGGTGTTATTGGTGCCTGACACCAAGTCACCCTCCCAATGGCCAAGCGATCTACGTCTATATATATTCTTTGAGCGCTCATGGATAGATACACCGTTAACAATATTGATAAAGCCTCGATCACCACTTCTGGCGTGATAGCGGCTGTGACGCATTGGTCGTTTTCTGCGTAAAGTGAGCTGTCAAAGAGTGGTGAATGATATTTTTGGCGCGAACGTATAACGATTTATAAATGGATTCGTGTGAGATCTGCATATATTTACGGTGCGAAAACGCTACTTTAAGCCAGCCTGAAATTTGCTCTGGTGACCTTTTTTCTCAAGCTTTTCAAGCATAAGCCTTCGCAGCTCGGGATTTATCTCTAACGAGGAAAGCTTGGGGCGCTTTGCCATGCGTTTAGCTCGATTATCTGTATCTACAGCCTTGTAATAACGTCTACCGCGTACGAGCCACCTCTCTCGATATCGTCGAAGGCGAGCGCTCTAAAGACCTTGCAATGGCTCTGATACTTAATTTAGCAGAGAGCCCAACTCTAATTTCTTCTCGCTCTGCTATTGTTAAATGTTTTTGATTACGGCTTCTAGGACTTGGCTTTATACCGCCTGTTTCACGCAAAACTGTAAAAAACGTTCCTGGCTTTGCATCTAAAACTCGACCAATATCACTATATCCAGCACCTTGCTTCCATAAGTCAAATACAAGTTCTTTCTCATCGATGCTGAAAGTTCGTTTGGGACGTTTCATTAAATGACCCTCAGCAAATCAGTATTTTAATATAACTGTTGCTTTGATCACTTGAACCCACAACGCGTCTCTTAAAAAATCCCGCTCCTTGGTTACTCGAGCCAGCTCGCGCTTAAGGCGAGTAAGTTCCTCATCGCGTGGATTACCGATTCCTGGAAATGACTGGTAGATGTCTGTTTCCACTTCCCAGACCCACCGCGACAGCATGGCGGGGTTAACTCCGATGTCCTGAGCCACCTGACGGCAGGTAGATCCTAACCTGAGTACAAGCTCGACAGCTTCACGCTTGTACTCGGGGCTAATTGCTTACGCTTAGACATGAACACTTCTCTGTCTCGACATGTGTCTACTCGAAAGTGTCCGTGTTAGCAAGGTCGAATCCTAATACCAGCTTTTGAATATCATCGATGACTTTAATCGCGAAGGCTTGGCCATCGAAGTTGATCTCTCACTGCCGGCAGAACGCGTGATCCGAACACTGGATCAGATTATTGAATGGCGCGCAAACCACGTTCAATTCGTTGTGACAACGGCCCTGAATATATCAGCGGAAAATTAGGTGCTTGGGCAAGTAAGCTCGATATTAAGTTGGATTTTTCAACCTGGTAACCAGCAACAGAATACTTATATTGCGCGCTACAATCGCACAGTTCGTTATGACTGGCTAGCCCAGTATTCATTTGAGAGCATTGCAGCTGTTCAAAATTATGCAACTCAATGGGTCTGGCACTACAATAACGAACATCCTAATATGAAACTTGGTGGCATACCCCTAAACTAAAGTTGGCCCATAGTGGCCTGATATCTACTTTTGAATCCTGCTACATAATGGGAGGATTACCAACTCAATAGAGTGTTACACTCAAAGTCTACAACCTCTGTGATCTCTTCATCTATATTGTACTCATAATGATTGCCTTTTTCCAGCGAGATTTTACTGATACTAAGCAACCAGCCCCCTTAATATCATTTTTTTTAAGGTACTTACTTTGATTTTTTAATATCCTTCTCAACCAACCTTTAGCTCCAGCCCGACCAACGAATAATAAATCACTTAAAAGCTCTTTCATAGACGCATTACACTTAATATCAGCTTCAATCATTTTCTCAACTACGTCTACAGTGTTTTCAGTAAAGCTATTTTTACAAGCTTTTATTGATGAGTCATATCCTATTA
>JAAXZZ010000046.1 GCA_012719655.1 Gammaproteobacteria bacterium
CCATTGATCAAAGGCATTCGTACCCCAAATAACACTTTGCACAAACACTTTATGCTCATACAAAGCAATCAATGCGCCTAAACGACGAGGGCAAATGCGTTCCAGCACTAAGGTATTACTGGGTCGGTTGCCGGGGATTTCTTTGTGTGGCGCGAGGCGCTCGACTTCGCTGTCAGTCAGGCCTTTATCACGTAACTCTTGCGCGGCTTGTTCGCGGCTTTTGCCTTGCATTAAGGCTTGGCTTTGCGACAGGCAGTTGGCGTACAGCCACTGATGATGATCAGCGATTTGATTATGGCTGACCACTGGCACAATAAAATCAGCCGGCACCAGCAAGGTGCCTTGGTGTAATAGTTGGTGATAGGCATGCTGACCGTTACAGCCGACACCGCCCCAAATCACCGAACCACTGGCGTAGGTCAATGCCGAGCCGTCTTGGCGTACATGTTTACCATTCGACTCCATATCCAGCTGCTGTAAATGCTGAGTGAAGTTTCGTAGGTAATGATCATAAGGCAGAATGGCGTGGCTTTGTGCTTGCCAGAAATCGCTGTACCAAATACCCAGCATGGCCATGATGACGGGCATGTTTTCGGCAAAAGGGGTTTCTTGGAAGTGCTGATCCATACTCCAAGCGCCGGCCAGCAGCTCTTTAAAGTTCGACATGCCAATGGATAGCGCAATGGGTAAACCAATGGCTGACCACAGCGAATAGCGTCCACCCACCCAGTCCCAGATTGGCAGAATATTCTCAGGAGCAATACCAAAATTAACGGCCGCATCCACATTGCTTGATACGGCAATAAAGTGACGATCAATGCAGGCTTCGCTACCGCCTTGGGCAAGATACCAGCTGCGTGCCGCTTGTGCGTTTTTTAAGGTTTCGAGCGTGTTAAACGATTTGCTGGAAACAATAAATAACGTGGTCTGAGCATTAAGACTGTTACTGAGTTCGTGAAATTCACTGCCATCAATATTGGCTAAAAAATGACAGCGAACACCCTGTTGAGCAAAGGGTAGCAAAGCCTCTGATACCAGTTGTGGTCCCAAGAAAGAACCGCCAATACCGATATTGACAATATCCGTGATGGGTTTTTCGCTGTAACCGCGCCATAAACCATTATGAATGCGGTTGACCAGCTCAGTCATTTTATTGAGAACATTATGAATCAGCGGAATCAGGTCTTCGCCGTCAACCAGCAAGCTGTCGCCAACTGGACGACGTAACGCCGTATGCAGTGCAGGGCGTTGTTCCGACGCATTAACCGGCTCGCCATTAAACAAGGCTTGGATGGCTTGTTGTAACTGGCTTTGCTCAGCTAACTGCACCAACAGTTCGAGTGTTTTCTCATCCAATAGGTTTTTGGAAAAATCCAGTAGCAAACCATCATGGTTTAATGAAAAACGCTGGAAACGCTGCGGGTCTGCGTTAAACGCATCCTGCATACGGAAATGGCGCATGGCTTCGCGTTGCTCAAGCAAGAGTTGCCACGCTGGTAGTTGAGCGGCATCAACGGGGTTGTGGTAATGGGTCATGATACCGATCTACTTATTTAGAGTTTCAGGGCTCAATAAAGCCCCTGAAACTTGAGTCAAGTGATTAAGCCAGTTGTACGGGGATCGCATTGCTGCTGTGGCTCAGGGAGCCATCTTTGCCCATGTAAAGGAGGCGCGGCTTGTGAGTGGCCAGTTCACTTTCATCATAGTGGCAATAGGCGCAAATGATCAACAGATCACCCACAGCGGCTTTGTGAGCGGCGGCACCATTGACTGAAATGATTTTAGAGCCGGCTTCACCGCGAATGGCATAAGTGGTAAAACGCTCGCCATTGTTAACGTTATAAATTTGGATTTGTTCGTATTCACGAATTCCAGACATGTCCAGCCAGTCGCCATCAATGGCGCATGAGCCTTCGTAATCAACGACGGCGTGGGTAGTAATTGCTCGGTGCAGTTTTGCTTTGAGCATAATGGTTTGCATGGCGTTTTCCTCTTCGACTTAGCGCGGCATTGCTATATTTAATGTGAATGCTTGGCGTCTGTCGTTATTACAAATCAAAGATCAGATTGTCGATCAGGCGTGTGCTGCCGAGATAAGCGGCGGCTAATAAGACCAACTGGGTGCTATCCATTGCTGCTGGTTGTAGGCTTAGCGCGTCACGTAACTCTACATAGTCAAGGCGAAAACCTGCGGCTTGTAGGTCCGTTTTAAACTGCTCAAAGAGCGTTGCATAATCGCGGCGGCCATTTTTTATTTGTGCTTTTAGAGCCTGCAAGCCCTGTTGCAAAGCAGGTGCTACAGCACGTTGTTGGGCGCTAAGATACCCATTTCTTGAAGATAATGCGAGACCATCGTGATCACGTACAATAGGTACGCCAAAAATGTGTACCGGTATATTTAAATCAGCGACCATTTTACGAATAACGGCCAGCTGCTGAAAATCTTTCTCGCCAAATAAGGCGATATCAGGTTGCACCATATTGAATAGTTTGCAAACGATGGTCGCAACGCCATCGAAATGCCCGGGACGGCTACCGCCGCACAAGCCTGCCGATACACCTGGGACGCTAACGATGGTCTGCTGCGCCATACCTTGCGGATACATTTCTTGTGCATCTGGGGTAAATAGCAGGTTACAACCGGCTTCGAGCAGCTTGCTTTGATCGGCTGCTAGGGTGCGTGGGTAGCTGTCTAAATCTTCATTGGCACCGAATTGCAAAGGATTGACAAAAATACTCGCAACAACAAAATCCGCGCGTTCAGTGGCGTGTTGTATTAAGGCAATATGCCCTGCATGCAGGTTGCCCATGGTTGGTACAAAAGCAATGCGTTTGCCTTCGCTGCGAGCGCGACTAATGGCGGCGCGTAATTGTTGCAGGTTTTTAACAGTGTTCATGCGCGGAACTCGTGCTCTGCTGCTGGAAATGACCGGTCTTTGACTGAGCGGGTGTACAGACTGATGGCGTCAGCAATACTGCTTTGACCTTGCATAAAATTGCGAACAAACTTAGGCGTGCGACCGCTAAGAGATAAGCCAAGCATGTCGTGCAGCACCAAAACTTGACCGTCAGTGTCTGCACCGGCGCCAATACCAATGACAGGGATGCGCACAGCGCGACTGATACGTGCAGCCAGTTCGCTCGGTACACACTCTAAGAGCAGTAGGGCAGCGCCGGCTTGCTCTAGAGCAAGCGCATCATCTAGCATTTTCTGCGCTTGTTGCTCGCCGCGGCCTTGTACTTTGTAGCCGCCAAACACATTGACTGATTGCGGTGTTAACCCTAAGTGAACACAGGCTGGAATACCGCGCTCAGCTAGCAAGTGCACAGATTCTGCCAACCATGCACCACCTTCTAGCTTCACCATGTGCGCACCGGCTTGCATCAACTGGGTGCAGCTTTGATAGGTTTGCTCAAGAGTGGCTGTACTCATAAACGGCAGATCACTGAGAATCAGTGCACCTTTATTACCGCGTTTGACTGCTGCAGTGTGGTAGGCCATATCCGCCACAGTCACAGGCAGGGTGCTGTCATGCCCCTGCAGAACCATGCCTAAAGAATCGCCAATTAATAAAATTTCCACACCGGCCGCACATGCGGTAGCGGCGAAGGTGGCGTCATAGCAGGTCAGCATGGTGATTTTTTCGCCACGCTGTTTTAGTTCTAATAAAGTTGTCAAGGTGACATCAGACATGCAAGGAGTCCTCTTTGGTACCTTGAATGGTACTCGCATCAGGGCTGCTATAGTCCTGATGGCTTAGTTTTAAGTCAATCATCTGTCGATAATTTGACCGCTTGAGTGGTAGAAAACTGTGGAGTATGCAAGCGTTGCAGCGTTGGATCAACCGGACAACTGCTTAATAAATCCTTTAGCCAACGACCGTCGGGTAATTGAAAGTCTGCAGGGCAGAGCTCTGCTAACGGCAGTAAAACAAAAGGGCGTGCATGCATATGATAGTGCGGTACACACAAGCGCTCATCATTAATTATACGCAGACCAAACAATAAAATATCTAAATCTAGAGTGCGCGGTCCCCAGCGCTCAGCTTTACGCTGACGGCCTTGATTGAGCTCGATAGCTTGTAGCTGATTAAGTAATTGATGTGCTGTTAGCTGGGTCTCTAAAAGAGCCACGGCGTTGGTGTAGCGCGGTTGATCAGCAGGGCCTAGCGGAGCGCTTGAGTAGTAGTCAGAGCTGCATATTAACGAGGTCTGCGGCAGCTGCGTCAGTGCCTTGAGCGCCGCATCAAGTTGTTGCGCGGGCGCGGCTAAATTACTCCCTAAACCGATATATACCTGCTCCATTAAGCGTCGCTCTGCGCTGTCAAAGCAGGGTTTTTACTGCGCGGTTTGCTACGACGGCGCTTACGTGGTGCGCCACTCTTACTGGATAGGTTGCTAATCATTTCGCGCCGCTGACTGTCGCTGGCGTCTTGATAATCCGTCCACCAGTCGCCAAGTCCTTGAGTTTGCTCACCGGATTCTTCACGCAGCAATAAAAAATCGTAACCAGCACGGAAACGTGGGTTGGCTAATAAGGTATCGGCCCGCTTACCGGTACGGCGTGGCAGGCGTTCCTGCATATCCCAGATTTCTCGTGTGGGCAGACTGAAGCGCTTTGGAATCGCTATGCGTTGCACTTGTTCAAGTAGTACTTGATGGGCGGCTTCTTGCATGGCTGGTAAAGGGTGCATGCCATCATTTTGTAGGCGAATTGCACGGCTGGTCAGGGCAGGCCAGAGCAGTGCAGCGAATAAGAATGCTGGAGTGACCGGGCGATCAATGCTGATGCGGTGATCGGTGTTTTTAAAGGCGTTGCGCAGCAAACGATCAACGTACTCGGGCTGTTTAGCCAGCGCTTTGGCGGTGGCTGGAAACAGCTGTTCGAATAAATCATATTCGCGCAATAACTCATAGGTGCGTACGGCATAACCACTCAAAAACAGCTTGAGAACTTCTTCATATAAGCGTGCTGCTGGGATGTCACGTAATAAATGCGCGAGGCGGCGAATGGGTTCGGCAGTGTCATCTTCAATGTCGAAATCCAGCTTCGCTGCAAAACGTATGGCGCGCAACATGCGCACAGGGTCTTCAAGGTAACGCTGTTCGGGGTCGCCAATTAAACGAATTAAACGACGTTTAATATCAGCAAAGCCGGTGCTGTAGTCGAGGATTTTTTCATTGCTGACATCAAAATACAGCGCATTGATGGTGAAGTCGCGGCGCTGCGCATCGTCTTCGATGTTGCCGTAGACGTTGTCGCGTAAAATCCGGCCACTGGCGTCGTGTGATGAGATGTCGCTATTGTTCTGTTCATCATCTTGCGAGTGATTGCTGCGGAATGTGGCAACTTCAATCAATTCACGACCAAAATGCACGTGCACCAACTTAAAACGGCGACCAATAATGCGCGAGTTGCGAAATTCATAGCGAACCTGTTCTGGGGTGGCGCTGGTGGCAACGTCAAAGTCTTTTGGCGTGACTCCGAGCAAGGAGTCGCGTACGCAACCGCCCACGAGATAGGCTTCAAAGCCTGCCTGCTGTAAGCGTACTGCAACATTTGCTGAGTTGCGGCTGAAATGAGCGCAATCAATGCGATGCTCGTGAGCATCAAGAATAGTGGGCTGCATTGGCTTCGGCTCTTTACGCTGGCGTGAGAGACGAAAGGGTTTGAAAAGTTTTTTCAACATAGCTGGGCCTGTTTGCGTTTCCTGACGAAAGGATTCTCCATAAACGTGTGCCGCAATAAAAGACGCAATAATGCGTGCAGTGCTGCCTTCGCTACAGAATGAAAAAATAATTGTCGTGTGGATTGCAGATCATAGCGTGCGATTCTACCACTGCTAGCGGGCGAGGTGAACGAAGAAAAGCAACTGAGGTAAGTGAGCAAGGTATGGCTTGCATAAGACGTTGTGTTGTGAACTGTGTTTTACCAACAAGCTTACGGGGGAAGCGGCTGCTTCCCCCGTAAATATTTTTATGCGTTTTTTTTATTATTGTGGCGTTTTTGTTGTTGTTATCAGCCTGCTTTGTGTTTACAGCTCAAATTAAGCTGTTGAATAGTTAACGGATTGCTTTGGATACTGATGGGATTGTTTGCTGCAGTTGATACGGGCGCTGCATTAATTGCAGTTTTGTTATTCTCGGATCATCTGTGTTGCTACAATCACATCCTTTGCAAAGTAATCAGTTAGCTGCGTCTCCCATGCTGTTATTTTTGTTGTGCTGGAGCCGTTACGTTTTATTTTTATTCTATGTGTGTTGGTTTTTATTGTTTTTGTACGAATATATAAAGCATGAGTTATGCCATGTTTTGATAAGCTCTTTAAAATCAATAGTTTACTCGTTTTTGTGATTTTTAAATGTGCGTTGCTTAGTACAAAAACAAGATTTTGTTACCATCAATCACGCAAAGTGTTACGCAGTTCGTGGCGGGGTAACAGTTTTGTGCGCTGTGTTGTGGTTTGCTGTGTTGTGCTTACACAGTAAAGCTTATGCTCTGGGTGTGTTTAGTTTGATAAGCGTATCTAGGTGATCTTTCGATTGAGTTGGGTCAAGTGACTCGCAAGTCAGGTAGGCTATGCTGAGTTAACTTAAGCCAATGCGTAGTCGCTAATTGATGACTGCCACACACAGAGAAGGTGATCAATATGAGCAAAAATGCAAGTTTCTTTATGCCGGTTGTATCGTTATTTGGTGCCAATGTGTTATCTGAACTGGCTGATCGGGTGAAGTCATTGGGTGGTAAAAAGCCGCTGCTTGTTACTGATAAGGGTATGACTCAGCTTGGCTACACCAAGCACGTGACTGACCTACTTGATCAAGCCGGCATTGCTTACGCAGTGTTTGATGAGACTATTCCCAATCCAACTGATAAGAACGTTGAGCAAGGCGTTGCTGCTTACCAAAAAGGGCAATGCGATATGCTGATCTCGTTGGGCGGCGGCAGTGCTCATGACTGTTGTAAAGGGGTTGGCTTAGTCGTTTCCAATGGCGGTGTGATTGCTGATTACGAGGGAGTGGATAAGTCTAAGTGCTCTTTGCCTCCTTATATTGCGATTAACACTACGGCTGGTACTGCCAGTGAGTTGACGCGTTTTACCATTATTACCAATACCTCCAATCATGTGAAAATGGCGATTGTCGATTGGCGTGTTACGCCGGACTTGGCGATTAATGATCCTTTACTGATGTTGAAAATGCCGCCGTCATTGACGGCTGCAACCGGTATGGATGCGCTGACTCATGCGGTGGAGGCTTATGTCTCAACGGATGCAAACCCTGTTACCGATGCCTGTGCACTGCAAGCGATTCGTTTGATCGCCCGTTATTTGCGAGTTGCTGTGGCGCGTGGTGATGATCTAGAAGCCCGTGATCGTATGGCTTATGCACAGTATTTGGCAGGAATGGCGTTTAATAATGCCGGTCTCGGTCATGTGCATGCCATGTCCCATCAGCTTGGTGGTATGTATAACCTGCCCCATGGTGTGTGTAACGCACTGTTGTTACCGCATGTTTGTGAAGCGAACTTAATGGCTGCGCAAGAGCGTTATGCCGATATTGCAGAGGCTTTAGGCGAAAATATTTATGGCCTGCCACTGCGTGAAGCGGCACAAATGGCAGTGGTGGCGATTCGTAGTTTGTCGGTTGATGTGGGTATCCCGAGCAACCTGACTGAATTGGGCGTGAAGGAGGACGATATTGATGTAATGGTGAAGCATGCGCAGCAAGATGTGTGTGCATTAACGAATCCACGCCGATTGAATGACAAGGAAGTGGCGGCAATCTTTCGTGCGGCAATGTAGTTATTGCTAGCTAGAAACGCAGCTGACAGCCACGCCTCGCCTTAAAACAGCGGGGCGTGTTGCGTTTTAGATGCTGTATGTGCAGGTTATAGCTTGCAGTAGTGATGTTTTATTTCATCTAAAGTTTGAACCGATTTAGGCGCATGACGTGCTTCGGGGTAAGTGTTTATCCGTCGATGAGCCCGTCCAGGGCTCAACTCCGGCGCTCGCCATCCTTGGCTCGCTTGTCACACCTACCCCGAAGCACGTGTTGACCCTATGCAGGGCTTGCCCTGTTGCTGTGGCAGTCCGCCGTGCAGAGAGATACACCGTTACTCTAGACCAATAGAACGGCGCAAAATGCTGGCTTTAAAAGAGTCGTAATAAAGATGCGAAAACAACACCGCTGATCAACGAGCAGCTTGCTGGTGTCGCGACTAGCGAACCAAGGAAGGTGAGCGCCCGAATCGGGGCGGGATGCCCCGTTGAGGGAAAAGCGAGACCAGCAAGGTGCGGCATGCGCCGGTCCTGCTGCTTACTTAGCACTATTACATTGCTTGATCTCTGCATGGCGTGTTTCGGGGTATGCTGCGGGCAGGCTGCCCGCGCGCCCATAGCAAGTTGCTTACAACCCGCAGCAAATTGTTTTAAAAGAGCCGTGCTCTACTCTCGAATACCACATCGATGCTCAATGAGCAGCTTGCTGGTGTCGCGGCGAGCGAACCAAGGAGGGTGAGCGCCCGAATCGGGGCAGGATGCCCCGTTGAGGGAAAAGCGAGATCAGCGAGGTGCGGCATGCGCCTGTCCTGTTTTTACTTAGCATTACTACATTGCTTGATCTGCGCATGGCGTGTTTCGGGGTAAAATGCGGGCAGGCTGCCCGCGCTCCCAAAAAAGTGTCTGCCGTGCGTAGGTGCAGGCTGCCCGCGCTCCCGTAGCAAATTGCTTATAGCCCGCAGTAAATCGCTTTCAAAGAGTCATATTACAAACCTGTATGCATATATCTTTGCCACCTACAGGTTCTAAAAGCATAGGGTTACAGCGCTGAGTACAGTGGTGTAACAGTGCTTAAGCGCTATTCTGATGGTTGTGAGTTGAGCATCTGCCGGCGTGGTTGAGGAAAGCCTTGAGTTGTGGTGAAAGAGTTTTATTACGGTGGTAAATCAAAAAGAAGCGCCGGGTCAATTTTGGCAGCGAAGCCGGTTCTCAAAGCACGTGCTGAGCAGGTTACCGTAGCCGTCGCCACTGTGGTGGTGTTTGGCACCTTAGCGATTTTTTATCATCCGCTGTTGCATGGCTTCAATCTGCATTGGCAATGGCTCAATATCACTGATTTTGCTTACGGTATGTTTGTTGGCTCTACCATCCATGAGGTTGCGCAAGTGGTCGCCGCAGGCGCAGCAATCAGCCCGACCGCTGCCGACACAGCAGTCATTGCAAAAATGGTACGGGTGATGATGTTGGCACCGCTCTTAATTACTTTAGCGGTGTATCTGGCGCACGCTAAAACAGAGCAGGTCACTGAGCCTGTGCAGGTTAAAACAAAAGGGTTGCTGACTGGCGTTACTGTGCCTTGGTTTGCTTTTATCTTTGTCGCGGTAGCCGGTTTTAACTCTTTGCAATTGCTGCCTGAGCAGGCCATCGAGCACATCGCGCAACTGGATACCGCTTTATTGGCTATGGTGGCGCTTGGTTTAACTACCGATATTAAAGCCATTCGTCGTGCTGGCTTGAAGCCGCTTATGTTGGCCAGCCTGTTGTTTGCTTGGCTCGTCATTGGCGGTGCTGGATTGAACTATGCGATCACGGCAGTATTGGCCTAATCAACTAAAATACTTGTATCGCTTCAACAAACACCACACAGTGAGCATTCCGTTTAAAGGGTTGCTCATTGCGCGGTGTTTAGCTTTTAAAGCCGTTGTGTTGTATCGGCTTGTTTGCATAACGGCTATAGCTCATCGCACACATGGTTGTCTTTGAGTGAGTCGATATCGAACTCTTCTTGCAATGCCTGTGCGCCAGGGAAAGAACGACCCATTGGCGCTGTACATGTCTGCATAGCTTGAAAGTTAGGATTGCTTTGCAGGTCTTTAGCGTAGGTCATCGCGCTATCTTGTGCTTGCTCACGCTGGCCAGATTCACAGAGCTGTTTAATGTGCTTGGCCATTTTTTCGCCATTGCTGGCCATGGCTTCTATGTCGCGCATATCAACCGTTTCGCTGATACAGCGCTGCATTTGCAGCATGTTTTGCATCATCTGTTCGTGCTCGTTAGCCTGAGCTATCGAGGAGCTAGTGGCTATGATGGAAAGTGTCGCTGCTAGGCTTAAGGGCTTAATCATACGGCGTATCCTCTGTCGTTTGTATTAATCGTTCAGATCATAGGCGAACGGGGCGCACTTGCCTAATTAATCTACGGGTATTCGGTCATGCGCTCAGTGAGCGCGCAAAGGCTGGCTGCGTATTGGCAGCATAATTGGCTGATCTGGTATTGTTTTGCGGTGACTGTATATAATGCCAGCTGTTACACTGGGGTTGTTGTTCGGCAATCCATTTCTCTAAGAAGGAAAGGTTGTGATTGGTTATCTGCGAGGCAATTTACTAGAGAAACAACCGCCGCATGTCCTGCTGGATGTCAATGGCGTTGGTTATGAATTGGAAGTGCCAATGACCACTTTGTTTCAGCTGCCGTTGGTCGGTGAGCCATTGGTGCTGCATGTGCATTTGGTGGTGCGCGAAGATGCGCAGCTTTTATACGGTTTTTACACTAAGCGCGATCGTACTTTATTTCGTGAGTTGATCCGTTTAAATGGTGTGGGGCCTAAGCTGGCGCTGGCTTTAATGTCGGGGCTTAGCGTTGATGAAATGATTCAATGCGTGAATGCCGAAGACATCAGTCGTTTAATGAAAGTCCCAGGCGTCGGTAAAAAAACCGCTGAACGCTTACTGGTTGAACTTAAAGATCGTTTTAAAAATTGGGACAGCACGCCGCTGGCTGGGCAAAACAGCTTGGAACCTGCTGGACTTTCGGTAGTCACAGACGCGCACAGTCCAGAAAAAGATGCAGTGAGTGCCTTGATTGGTTTAGGCTTTAAACCCGCCGAGGCCAGTCGTGCAGTCAGCGCTGTAGCGCAAGAAGGTTTGAGCAGCGAAGACTTGATTCGTCGCGCATTGAAAGGCATGGCGTAATTGAGCCACATTATTTGGGATAACTGCAGTTTATGATTGAAGCTGATCGCTTAATTGCCGCCGCTCCGCGTGAGCGTGAAGAACAGGTTGACCGCGCGATACGCCCGTTATGCTTGGCTGATTACATTGGTCAACCCAGTGTGCGTGAACAAATGGCATTGTTTATGCAGGCGGCTAAAAATCGTGATGAGGCGCTGGATCATACCTTGATCTTTGGTCCACCCGGACTCGGTAAAACCACGCTGGCCAATATCATTGCCCAAGAAATGCAGGTGTCATTAAAAAGTACTTCTGGACCTGTGCTTGAGCGTCCAGGCGATTTAGCGGCGTTGCGCACCAATCTTGAAGAAGGCGACGTGCTGTTTATTGATGAGATTCACCGTTTGCCGCCCATTGTTGAAGAGGTCTTGTATCCAGCAATGGAAGACTTCCAATTGGATATCATGATCGGCGAGGGGCCCGCAGCCCGTTCAATCAAACTCGACTTGCCACAATTTACTTTAGTCGGTGCCACCACGCGCGCTGGCATGCTGACCAATCCGTTACGGGATCGTTTTGGTATTGTGCAGCGCTTAGAGTTTTATAACGTCACAGACTTAACCACCATTGTGGTGCGCTCGGCAGGTATTTTAAATATGCCGATTGATTATGAAGGCGCCTATGAAATTGCTCGACGCGCGCGCGGCACTCCACGGATTGCCAACCGTTTATTGCGCCGTGTGCGCGATTTTGCTCAAGTGCGCGGCACTGGGCTGATCAGTCAAGTCATCGCCAATCAAGCACTGAACTTGCTCGATGTGGATGAACATGGTTTTGATCATCAGGATCGTCGTCTGTTGTTGGCAATGATTGAAAAGTTTGATGGCGGTCCAGTGGGTGTGGATAGCTTGGCTGCAGCGATCAGTGAAGAGCGGCATACCATTGAAGATGTGCTGGAACCCTATTTGATTCAGCAGGGCTTTATCATGCGCACCCCACGTGGGCGCGTTGTCACCCGTCATGCTTATCTGCATTTTGGCTTACATTTACCTGAGCGTTTGCTCGATGGTGCGGTGTTAGAGAAATACCTTGATGATGAGTGAAAATATACTTGCGTTCCCCATTGGCAATTAGACGAGGTGGCATTACAGTATGCGCGCACAAACATCAGCACAACGGTTTACCTTTCCTTGTCGTGTCTACTACGAGGATACGGATGCAGGCGGCATCGTGTATTACGTGAATTACCTAAAATTCATGGAACGCGCACGCACTGAACGCTTGCGCCACCTGGGCTTTTCCCAAGCGCAGATGGCCATCGAAAATCTGTTGTTTGTTGTACATTCCTCGCAAGCACGCTACCACACGCCAGCTCGTTTAGACGATGAGCTATTGGTGAGTGTGCAAGTGGAAGCTCTAAAACGTGCCAGTTTAAAATTTTATCAGCAGGTTCGCCGTGTCAGTGATGATGCTCTTCTGTGTGAAGGACATTTCACCATTGCCTGTGTGCGTGCTGATACCTTAAAACCTCGGGGCATTCCCGAACTGTTATATGCGGCGTTTAATGCCGATGTGCAAGATTTTGCAGGAGAGTAAGCGTGGAAGCGAATGCCGTTGATCAGATGTCAATGTGGAGTCTCATCAGTAACGCCAGTCTGGTGGTTCAGTTTGTCATGTTGATACTAGTGGGAGCCTCAATCGCGTCATGGGTGATTATTTTCCAGCGCAGCCAGTTGTTGCGCGCTGCGCGCAACAGTTTAAATGTTTTTGAAGACCGCTTTTGGTCGGGTATTGATTTGTCTAAGTTGTACCGACAAGTCAATAGCGATCCTGATCCAGATTCAGGTGTTGAACAAATTTTCCGCGCTGGTTTCAAAGAGTTTTCGCGCTTAAGCCAGCAGCAGGGCGCGAATCCTGAGTCGATCATGGACGGTGTGGCCCGTTCGATGCGTGTGGCAATTTCTCATGAAGAAGAAAAACTTGAGCAAAGCTTACCGTTTCTGGCCACTGTCGGCTCAACCAGTCCGTATATCGGTCTGTTTGGTACGGTGTGGGGCATCATGAACTCCTTCCGAGGTTTGGCGCAGGTGCAGCAAGCGACCTTGGCAACTGTGGCTCCCGGTATTGCTGAAGCCTTGATTGCTACGGCGATTGGCTTGTTTGCCGCGATTCCTGCGGTCATTGCTTACAACCGTTTCTCGGCGCGCGGTGAGAATTTAATTGCGCGTTATTATACCTTTGCTGATGAGTTCCAAGCCATTTTGCATCGTAAAGTCCATTCGAACGAGGATTAAGGTGCCCCATGCATAGAGCTCGAATTCGTAACCGGCGCAAACCCGTTGCAGAAATGAACGTGGTGCCCTATATCGACGTGATGCTGGTGCTGCTGGTGATCTTTATGGTGACTGCGCCAATGCTCAATCAAGGTGTGAAAGTCGATTTACCACAGGTTAGCAGTGAAGTATTGCCGCAAGATAACAACTCGATTGTGCTGACCATTTCTATTAAGGCCGATAAAAGCTATTACTGGAATACTGGCACTGAAGTCGATATTGATACCGTGCAAGATCAATCTGTCGATTTAACCCAAATGGTCAATGCCGCACGCGCTATTTTAGGGGCCAATGCGGCGCAAGGTAAAAAAGTGCAAGTCTATGTGCGTGCTGACAAGGCCGTTGACTATGGCAGTGTGATGGCTGCGATGGGTGGTCTGCAGCAGGCCGGTGTCAGTGATGTTGGCTTAATTACTGAGGCACCTTAATGCGACCGCATGATCGATCCCCTTCGGAAAACCTGTTTTGGCCGGTGGTCTGGGCTGTGGGTTTGCACGCGATGCTGTTTGCCTTTTTGTTTGTCAGTTTTGCCCGCACGCCGGACTTGCCGCCAGCGCGTCCGGTCATTAAAGCCACTTTGTATCAGTTGCAGTCGCAAAGTCAGGCCACCACACAAACCAATCAGAAGATTGCTGGTGAAGCTGCAAAAACCTCTGCGCCGACCTATGAGGCTGAGCAACTGCAGCAAAGAAAAATCGAGCAAGAAAAAATAGCCGCTGCACAAGCGGCAAAGGCTAAAGCCGCTGAGGCGCAAGCGAAAGCGGCGCAAGCACGCAAACAAGCTGAGCAGAAGGCCGCTGAAGCGCAGAAGCAAGCACAAGCCAGCAAAGAGGAACAGGCTAAAAAAGCGGCTGAAAAACTTAAGCAGGCTGAAGCGGCTAAATTAAAAGCAGCCGAGGATGCCAAGAAGAAGGCCGCTGAAGACGCCAAGAAAAAAGCCGCAGAAGAAGCGAAAAAGAAAGCGGCCGCTGCCGCTGCAGAAGCGGCAAAGAAAAAAGCGGCTGATGAGGCCAAGAAGAAGGCTGAAGCCGAGCAGAAAAAGCGTGCTGCAGAAGAAGCAGCTAAACAAAAGAAAGCCCAAGAAGCGGCCCGCAAAGCCCTTGAAGATAAGAAAGCTGCTGCTTTAGCAGATTTGTTCTCAGAAGATACTCAGTATCAGCAAACAGTGGCGGATACGGTCGGCTCGCAAGTGGCGGGTAGTCTCGATGATTTGATCGTGCGTTTAGTCAGTGAGCAGTGGGTGCGTCCTCCTTCAGCACGCAACGGCATGGCGGTAACAGTGCTTATTGAAATGTTACCCGATGGAACCATTACCAATGCAAGTGTCACACGCAGTAGTGGTGATCCCGCTTTTGATGCCTCGGCAGTGGCGGCTGTGCGTAATGTTGGGCGCATTCGTGAAATGCAACAATTGGATCGTAAAACGTTTGATAGCATGTACCGCAAACGTAGCGCGATATTTAAACCAGAGGATTTGAGTCTGTGAATATGTTGAAACGATGGTTGTTATTGAGTGCATTGCTGTGTGTCAGTGTGGTGCAGGCAGCGGATCCTTTATTGATCTCTGGTGGTAATGACCGTGCTATTCCAATTGCCGTGGTGCCTTTTGCTTGGCAAGGTGGTAATGCCTTACCAGAAGATATTGCGCAGATCATCGGTAATGATTTGCGTAACTCCGGTATCTTTGAACCGATTGCGCGACAAAATATGATCAGTCAGCCGGCGCAGGCCAGTGAAGTGATTTTCCGTGATTGGAGTGCAGTCGGTGCGCAGTATGTATTGGTTGGTAATATCACTCCCAATGGCGGCCGTTTACAAATCAGCTATGCGGTGCTGAATGTCAGCACTGAGCAAGTGATGGTCAGTGGCAGTGTGGGAGGTTCAGTTGAGCAATTGCGTGATTTAGCACATTATATTTCTGACCAGTCCTATGAAAAGCTCACCGGGGTGAAAGGTGCATTTTCTACCCGTTTATTGTATGTCACGGCTGAGCGTTTTTCTGCGACCAACACTCGTTATACCTTGCAACGCTCTGATTACGATGGGGCGCGTGCCGTCACCTTGTTACAGTCACGCGAGCCTATTTTGTCGCCATCTTTTGCGCCTGATGGTAAGCGCATTGCTTATGTGTCGTTTGAACAAAAGCGTCCGCGTATTTTTGTACAGAATGTCGATACCGGCCATCGCGAACAAATTACCAATTATGAAGGTTTGAACGGTGCGCCTGCATGGTCGCCGGATGGCAGCCGCTTAGCCTTTGTGTTATCGCGTGACGGCAATCCAGAAATTTATGTAATGGATATGGCTTCACGGCAAGTGCGTCGCGTGACCAATCATGCGGCGATTGATACCGAACCGTTCTGGGGTAAAGATGGGCAAACCTTGTACTTCACCTCAGATCGCTCAGGTAAACCACAGATTTATCGCATGAATATTAATAGTGGTGCGGCCGAGCGGGTTACTTTTATTGGCAACTACAATGCCAATCCGAAATTATCAGCCGATGAGAAGACATTGGTGATGATTCATCGCCAGGATGGCTATGCGGTATTTAAGGTGGCCGCGCAAGATTTGCAGCGAGGTAGCTTACGTATTCTCTCAAACTCAAGTTTAGATGAGTCGCCTACTGTTGCACCCAATGGAACAATGGTAATCTATGC
Source organism: Gammaproteobacteria bacterium (assembly GCA_012719655.1). Lineage (GTDB taxonomy): Bacteria > Pseudomonadota > Gammaproteobacteria > Pseudomonadales > Pseudomonadaceae > Denitrificimonas. Next base: position 15,945 of record JAAXZZ010000046.1, read on the forward strand.
CACCCATCAACAGGGCAGGGGTGTCCTGATGCTTGCATCTATCAATGGGCGGGTGCGGCTCCCACTACCTAGCGTTCAAGGCGAAGTCAGAGAGCCTTCATGGTCCTCTTACCTAAACTGATGATGGGTTATCTGTTAACTAAACTAAATGTGTCGTTTTTTTGGAGCTTGTAAAATGGAAATGCTTAAATTCGGTAAATTTGCCGCGTTATCATTGGCTTTGGCTGTTGCTGTAGGTTGCTCTTCAAAAGGCGGCGACGCAAGCGGTGAAGGTGCAATTGACCCGAATGCCGGTTATGGCGCAAACACTGGTGCCATCGATGGTAGCCTGAATGCGGGTAGCGAAGAAGCAGCATTGCGCGCTATCACGACGTTCTACTTTGAATTTGACAGTTCAGACCTAAAGCCAGAAGCCATGCGCGCACTTGATGTACACGCGCGTGACTTACAAGCTAACGGTGCTCGCGTTGTATTGGAAGGTCACGCTGATGAGCGCGGTACTCGCGAATACAACATGGCACTAGGCGAGCGTCGTGCGCAAGCAGTGCAGCGCTACTTAGTTCTGCAAGGCGTTTCACCTGCGCAACTTGAGCCAGTATCTTACGGCGAAGAGCGTCCGGCTGTAATCGGTCATGACGATAGCGCCTGGTCACAAAACCGTCGTGTTGAACTGCGTAAGTAAAAGGTAAGACAAATGCTCCGTTCTACCCTGATAGCTTTGACCCTCAGTCTGCCTACATTGGCGGTTGCTGCGATACCTGTCGCTGATCGTTCAGCTTATGATCAGACTTATACAGGTACCGATCAGGGTATGAACGGAACTGCGACTGGAGGTGGTGCTAGCGCACCACTTTCAGCTCAAAGTCAGTTGTTTATGCAGTTGCAGCAGATGCAGCAAGAAATTGCTACGCTGCGCGGTCTGCTTGAAGAACAACAGTATGAAATAAGTCAGTTACGCCAAGAGAGTCTTGAGCGTTACCAAACATTAGACAGCCGTTTGAGCGACAACTCTGTAGCGCAAACCGCTAGTCCAGCGTCAACGACTGAGCAGTCCAACAGTGGTACTGCCATGCCTGCCGCACAGGCGAGTAATGGTGAAGCTGATCCGGCTAAGGAAAAGCTCTATTACGATGCCTCTTTTGATTTAATTAAAGCTCGCGAGTTTGATAAAGCTCAGCAAGCCTTTACCGCTTTTTTACGTAAGTATCCCAACAGCCAATATGCAGGTAATGCTCAGTATTGGTTGGGCGAAGTCAGTTTAGTCCAGGGTGATATGCAAGCGGCGGGTAAGGCTTTTGCATTGGTCAGCCATAACTACCCTAAGCATAATAAAGTGCCTGATTCATTGTATAAACTGGCTGACGTTGAGCGTCGTCTGGGCAATATTGAGAAAGCCCGTGGCATTTTGCAACAAGTGGTTGCCGAGTACCCAGGTAGCTCAGCTGCTCAGCTCGCGCAGCAAGATTTAAGAAAACTTTAATACGCTGCTTCAATTCGCACGTTCGCGCTCGGCGCGGGTCCGTGCTGAGCAGTGCCTCATTCAGCAATGGAGGCGGACGGCCTGTTTTGCTGTCGCGCCCGGCGCACATATTATGCAAAACACCTTACGTATCACTGAGATATTTTATTCGTTACAGGGCGAAACTCGCACTGTTGGTTTGCCCACTGTTTTTATTCGTCTAACCGGTTGTCCGCTACGCTGCCAGTACTGCGATAGCGCCTATGCGTTTAGCGGTGGCCAGTTGCTCTCTCTCGAAGCTATTTTGGCGCAAGTTGCGGCTTATCGCCCGCGTTATGTCTGTGTAACCGGTGGTGAGCCTTTAGCGCAACCGGATGTTTTAACCTTGTTTAAGGCGCTGTGTGATGCGGGTTATCAGGTGTCCACCGAGACCAGTGGTGCTCTTGATATTGGCGGCATTGATGCGCGGGTCAGTATTGTACTTGACCTTAAAACGCCAGGCTCATTAGAAGTGCAGCGCAATCGCTATGAGAATATCGACTTGCTGAAAGCTGATGATCAAGTCAAATTCGTTCTGTGCGATCGCGCAGATTACGATTGGGCTGTGACTAAACTTTTACAATATAAGCTGCAAGCGCGTGTCTCTGATGTGCTGTTTTCACCCAGTCAAGGTCAGTTGAGTGCGCGTGACTTGGCTGATTGGATTGTGGCCGATAATTTACCGGTGCGTCTGCAGTTACAGCTGCATAAGTTATTGTGGGATGATCAGCCGGGTTATTAAGGCCGATTTAATAGTGTTGTCCTGCATCAGTCATTTGCAGCAAGTTGCTGGCTAAACAGGTTTTGAGAAAACAATGATGACCAATAAACGTGCCGTTATTTTATTATCAGGTGGTTTAGATTCTGCCACTGTGCTTGCCTTCGCGCTTTCGCAAGGTTATGACTGCTACACCATGAGCTTTGACTATGGCCAGCGCCATCGCAGTGAGTTGGTGGCCTCGCGGAAGATTTCAGAAGCTTTAGGCGCTATTGAACATAAAGTGATTGGTATTAATTTAGATGGTATAGGCGGCTCTGCGCTGACTGATAGCCGTCTGGCGGTGCCGGAAAACGTGAGTACCGGTGAAATTCCAATTACCTATGTGACTGCACGTAATACCGTGTTTTTGTCTCTGGCTTTGGGCTGGGCGGAAGTGTTGCAGGCGTATGACATTTTTATTGGGGTTAACGATGTTGATTACTCAGGCTACCCTGATTGCCGTATGGAGTTTATCCAGGCATTTGAGCGTGTCGCCAATTTAGCCACGCGCGAAGGTGTGGAAGGGCGTTCGTTTCGTATTCAGGCGCCCCTGCAAAGTATGAGTAAGGCTGATATTATTCGGCTTGGTACGCAGTTGCGGGTAGACTATGCGCTCACAGTGTCCTGTTATCAGGCGGATCATGAGGGTCGCGCTTGTGGGGTCTGTGAAAGTTGTCAATTGCGTAGACAAGGTTTTATTAACGCAGGAATAAACGATTCAACGCGATATTTTTGACAAATATAGAATTTATGCTTGAACTGAGCTGAAAAGTACGTATGATGCGCATCCCTTTGGGGTCGTTAGCTCAGTGGTAGAGCAGTTGGCTTTTAACCAATTGGTCGTAGGTTCGAATCCCACACGACCCACCAATTTTCTATAGCATCGTTTGTCGGTATTGCGTTGCATCTTTTTAGAGCACTCAGCATTACACTTGTTAACATTGCACCTATGTGCGCTGTGAGGACTGACATCAATGACGCAGATTTCTGAACGTATTTTGGTTCAAGCACACTTGGCCGCTAAGCAGGTTGAAGAGCTTACGCCTGAGCAAGAGGCGCATTATTGTGAGCGCATCATTGCCGAACTGAAAGCACAAGATGCGGTGTTAGGCGCGCATTACTATTGCGCCCCTATTATTCAAGAGTTGGCTGAAAAAAGTGGCGGCTGTGTGGCTGATTCGCTGGAAATGGCGCGTTTTGGTAGTCAGCACAGTGCGCAAACGCTGGTAGTGGCTGGTGTGCGCTTTATGGGTGAGACGGCGAAAATTCTTAACCCAGAGAAGCGTATCTTGATGCCAACTCTAGAAGCTACGTGCTCTTTAGATTTGGGCTGCCCGGTGAAAGAGTTTTCTGAGTTTTGTGATCAGCATCCTGAACGTACGGTGGTGGTATATGCCAATACCTCGGCGGCGGTCAAGGCGCGTGCGGATTGGGTGGTGACCTCTAGTTGCGCTTTGGATATTGTTGAAAGTCTGATGGATAACGGTGAGACTATTTTGTGGGCACCGGATCAGCATTTAGGCCGTCATATTCAGCGTGAAACCGCTGCGGATATGGTGCTGTGGGATGGGGCATGCATTGTTCACGAAGAGTTTAAAGCCAAGCAGTTGGCTGATATGAAGGCTCTTTATCCGGATGCGGCGGTATTGGCGCACCCTGAATCGCCGACTGCGGTGCTGGAGCTGGCTGATGTGATTGGCTCGACCACGCAGTTAATTAAAGCGACACAGGAGTTATCGCATCAGCAGTTTATTGTGGCAACTGATCGTGGCATTTTTTATAAAATGCAGCAGCTCAGTCCACATAAGAGTTTTATTGAAGCACCAACAGCGGGTGAGGGTGCATCTTGCCGTAGTTGTGCGAACTGTCCGTGGATGGCGATGAATACGCTGGAAGCGATGTTGCTTGGTTTGCAGCATGGCAGTAATGAGATTGTTGTTGATCCAGCGATTATTCCACGTGCGGTGCGTCCTTTGCAGCGTATGCTGGATTTTACTCGTGATGCGCAAATTAAGCTCAAAGGTAACGCTTAGTTAATATTTTTGTGACTTTAAAAAAGCCCTGACGTGAGCTGCACTGGCAGTATTTCGTTGGGGTTTTTTGCTTTTATCGATGATTCAGTGCTTTTTGATCAATGATGTTGTTTTGGTATCTTTAGTACGACTCTTTTAAAGCAATTTACTGTGGGTTTTAAGCAGTTTGCTATGGGAGCGCGGGCAGCTTGCCCGCAGCGTGCCCCGAAGCACGGCATGCACTTGTTTTTTTGGGAGCGCGGGCAGCTTGCCCGCAGCATACCCCGAAGCACGCCATGCACAGATCAAGCAATGTAGTATTGCTAAGTAAACAGCAGGACAGGCGCATGTCGCACCTTGCTGGTGTCGCTTTTCCCTCACCGGGGCCTCCTGCCCCGATTCGGGCGCTCACCCTCCCTAGTTCGCTCGTCGCGACACCAGCAAGGTGCTCATTGATCAGCGATGTTGCCTGCGGATTTGTAATATGACTCCATTTAAGCAATTTACTGTGGGTTTTAAGCAGTTTGCTATGGGAGGGCGGGCAGCCTGCCCGCAGCATACCCCGAAGCACGTCATGAGCAGATCAAACAATGTAATATTGCTAAGTAAACAGCAGGACAAGAGC
>JAAXZZ010000047.1 GCA_012719655.1 Gammaproteobacteria bacterium
AGCTATCGGAGACAACGTCTTGAACTTCATTTACAGTTTCGTTGGCCACTGCATGGGTTAAAGGCATACCCACAAGGGCCGTTAACACTACAAGACCAGCAAGTTTATTCGTTAATGTTTTCATCGTTATGCACTCCGTACACATTAATTTTAATTGTGGCTCACAGTTAAGTAAGCACACTTAATGGACGAAGACATCGCATGTTTGTTCAGTTTTCCCGATGAGCGGTCAATGCATTTTCACTGGTTTTGGCAGTTTTCGCAGACGCCATGCCGACCATAACGCCAGAATAAAAGCCAAGCCTAACAGGATAAAGGTGCGCTCAAACGCCAAGATTTCAGCAGAAAAGTCACCGCCTAAGGATTGGTGCTGCCATTCAAGATAAACCGTCAGCAAGTTAATTCCAAAGGCACCGCCAAGTTGACGGACAAAAGTCACCGCGCCAGCACCATAAGGCAACTCATCAACGGTTAGACTGTCCAGCGAAGCCGTGCTTAGCGCTGGCATGATCAAGCCAATTCCCATACGTCCAAGCGCGGCAATCACACATAGCCATAAAAAACCGCTGCTGGCCCCCCACAGGCCATACCAGAGCGCAGAGATCGCAAACAACAACAGTCCCACACACAGCAGCCAAACAATGGCAATACGATCACACAGCCAGCCACTGGCAAAGGATGCCAAGCCCAGCAAAATGCCTGCAGGCAGCAATATCACCCCGGCTTCACCGGCGCTATAACCTTTAATCGTTTGCAAATACAAAGGAATTAAATACGTTGAACCGTATAAGCCAAGCCCTAAGGCTAATGCCACCCAACTGGCGCGTCGAAAGGCGGCTAAACGCCATAAACGTAATGACAAAATAGGTCGATCACTGTTTAACGTACGTAGAAAAAACACCGCACTGCACAGCACAGTCACCAGAGCCAGTACACAGACATGCCAATCATTCCAATCGTAGCGCTGCGCCTCTGAAATCGCAGCAAGACCGGCAAAGATCGCGACAGTCAACATGACAAAAGACCACACATCCAAACGCTTAGCATTGGCATTACTCTCATCAGGCAACAACCAATGCCCTGCCACCAGTAATACAAAACACACCGGTAAAGGCAGCCAAAAAGCTGATGCCCAGCCAAAGTGATCGACTAAATAACCACCTACGGTCGGCCCGATACTGGGTGCAATCATCAAGCCCAGACTGTATACGCCTAAGGCAGCACCACGGCCACCACCGGCATAAACCCGAAAGATTAAAACAGTCGCCAAGGGCTGAATAATACCGGCGCTAGCGCCTTGCAGAATCCGCAAAATAATCAGCTGCCAACCTTCCGTAGCGACTAAAGCGACAATAGAGCACAGCACAAACAAGCCAATACTGATTTGCACTGTAAGCCTAGAGCCTAATTTAGCCTGCGCCCAGGCCGCCAATAATAAACCGGCGGTCCTTGCCGAAAGAAATCCAGTTGCCAACCACTGCGCCAGCGGCCGCCCCATCGCAAACTCATCCATGATTGCCGGCAGCGCTACGTTAATGCTGGTAGAAGATAGCACCATAACCATGCTACCAAGCATCAAAACACCCAGTAACCAAACGCGATACAGCACGCCAAAGCGCGCATTTAAACTGGCTAAATCACGTTTCATTGCGTTTTTCTAAATTCGCTAGCATGCGTGCTTGAATACTTTGACACAGAGCGATCTCGTGCTCTGAGATACCAGCAAAGACTTCTTTACGTAAAGTCGTAGCAATGCTTTCGATGCGCTCAATCAGATCAACAGCGCATGGGGTTAGGACAATTTTTCTGACTCGACGATCATGCGCATCGGCTTGGCGCTCAATTAATTTCTGCGTCTCAAGACCATCAAGCATTCGCGCTAAAGTTGGATTTTCCACGCCAACACTGTTTGCTAACTCCCCCTGTGTCGGTGGCTCACTCGCACGGGCCAGATGCAGCAACACCAGCCAGCGTGCTTGCGATAAGCCAAGATCAGTTAAACGGCGATCCAACTCGGCACGCCAAGCGCGAGATAAGTGCGCTAATTGCATTCCAAAACGGTGCTGTTCATACATGCCTACGCAGTCTCCATGCTATTGAAATTGGCAAAGACGGACCATGACAGCTGCAACATCGAAAAACCGTACATGCCTGCCACCCGATATAGCCCCTCAGAATATAAAGGCATCAGCTTACACAGGCACGGCGGCGATGACGAATAGCGTTCATTATCAAGCAGTCGCTTCGCCGTCTATAGCCGTTATGCTAGATCCGTTACGACTCAGCAACAGACCCGACATAGCGTGTTTTTAGCCCTATACAAGCACAAAACACTGATTTACTACAGCAAACCTTAGCCGCTTATAGCCAAGCCCCTAGGCCTTAATGTGCAGCCTGTTCTTTCGCCACTGGAATTAAACGTCCATTTTCCAACGTCAAAATACGGTCCATTTGTTGCGCTAAAGCGGGATCGTGGGTCACCACTAAGAACGCTGTTCCTAGGGAGACTGACAATTCCAAAATCAGCTCTTGAATCGTTTGTGCAGTGGTGCGATCAAGGTTACCGGTTGGCTCATCGAGCAAGACTAACTTCGGTTGATTGACCAAAGCACGAGCAATCGCCACGCGTTGACGTTCACCACCGGACAACTCCGCTGGTTTATGGTGCATACGCGGCCCTAATCCCACACGCGTCAACAAAGCTTCTGCGCGCTGGCGCGCCTCTGGCACCGGCAGCTTACTAATCAGCAAAGGCATACAAACGTTTTCTAAGGCATTAAATTCAGCCAGCAAATGATGGAACTGGTATACAAAGCCTAAAGCACGGTTACGCAGCAAACCTCGATTTTTTTCAGACAACGCTGATAACTCTTCACCTGCCAGCCAAACACTGCCGCTACTGGGTGTATCTAAACCACCCAGCATGTTTAGCAGTGTAGTTTTACCCGAGCCAGAGCTGCCGATGATCGCCACACGCTCGCCGGGCTTTAACAGTAACTCAACACCTTGCAACACATGAACTTGTGCAGGTCCTTCACTGTAGCTTTTGCTTAAACCGCGGCACTCTAAAACAGCTTGATTACTCATAACGCAAAGCCTCCGCAGGTTCAGTGCGTGAAGCACGCCACGCTGGGTACAAGGTTGCTAAAAAACTCATTAACAATGCGGCGCCACAGATCATTACCACATCACTGCTGCGTAACTCTGAAGGTAGGTAACTAATAAAATACACATCTGAGCTTAAGAACTGATGGCCAAACAGCTTTTCTAGACCAGCCACCCAAGCGGTGACATTCAGTGCGCTGATCACGCCCAATACGCCACCAATCACAGTGCCAACCACGCCAATTAACGAGCCTTGCACCATAAAGATCGCCATAATTTGTCCAGGCGATGCACCTAAGGTGCGTAAAATAGCAATATCGGCTTTTTTGTCAGTGACCACCATCACCAGCGTAGAAATAATATTAAACGCTGGCACTGCCACAATCAGTAACAACAACAAGGCAATCATGGTTTTTTCCATCTGAATGGCTTGGAATAAATTACCGTGACTACGCGTCCAGTCGCGCGGTTGTAAATCGCTATCGGGCATACTGCGAGCAATCTCCCAAGCCACACGCGGTGCATCAAACAGATTGTTGAGTTTTAAGCGAATACCCTCGACTTGGTTGGGCTGCCAACGCGACAAACGTGCGGCATCTTCAATATGAATCAGCGCCAAAGAACTATCGAGCTCGGCACCGACTTTAAATACGCCCACCACAGTAAAACGCTTTAAGCGCGGAAATACGCCAGCTGGCGTAATTGAAGCCTCAGGCAAAACAAAGGTTAGCTTTTCGCCCACGCTGGCATTAAAACGTGCCGCTGTTTGCTGACCAATTACAATACCAAACTCACCACTTTTTAAGGCTGACAAACTGCCGGCAACCATGTGGTTTTCAATGATCGAAACGTCTTTCTCGGCGCTCGGTAGCACGCCATTGACCAGTACCGGCTGTACGCTACCACTGTGAGTCAACATACCCTGCAATTGCGTGAAGGGCGCGACGGCAACCACATCAGGATGCTGCAATACCTGATCGCCAGTCTGTTGCCAATCATCCAAAGGCGTAAATGAGCTAACAGTAGCGTGTGGCACCATGCCCAAAATACGCGTGCGCAATTCACGGTCAAAACCATTCATCACTGATAACACCAAAATCATCACTAGCACGCCCAATGCCAAACCGACCATGGAGGTTAAGGAGATAAATGAGATGAAGTGATTACGGCGTTTGGCGCGCGTATAACGCATACCAATAAATAAAGCTAAAGGTCGAAACATAATGGATACATTCACAGAAAAGATTCGATAGGTTGGCAGTTTATTGCGTGCCGATTTACACTCTGACTTCAACTGCCGCCATGGGTTCGTCATGTCCACACAAGATAACCAAGATCGCCGCGAATACTATCGCATTGACGATCAAATCGCACTGCAAATTCGTTTGCCTGGTTCTCAGAGCGAAGAAGATTCCTTACTCTTCAATCTATTAGGGGAGTTGCATCTTCTCGAATATGACGCTCAACCTCTGCTGCGTTCAGTGGCTGAGACGGATCGCACCATCGCCAACTATTTTAAAATCATCAACAAACGCATTGATCTGATTGGACAAGCGCTGGCCAGTAACTTACTCAAAGATATTGGCCCCGCCCGCAACGTCAGCCTATCTGAGGCGGGCATGACATTTATGGATGACGTCACACACCCGATCAATACGCTGCTTAATTTAAAGATTGTGTTACTGCCACAAGGCTTTGGTTTACATGTCGATGCGCGAGTCATAGAGCACCGTAGTGGTGCAGACGGCATACAAACTGTCACTGTGTTTGAAAATGTTCCTGAATCAACAAGACAAATTTTGGCCCGTCATATCTTACACAAGCAGGCCTTGCAGCGACGCCTCGCCTTAGACCCTAGCGATTCGGAGTAAGCTTATGAAACTGTTAGCAAGCATGGCTTGTTTTTTGTCTTTCGCGCTACTGGCCAATACGCCCCTGCAGGCGCAAGTGTTGCACATTCCGCTAAGTCAGCAAGGCAGCGCCCATATCAAGATGCCGATGCATGGTGATAAGCAGACTCAAGTCATTGAGCAATTTGGCGAACCGACTAAGCGCCATGCCAGCGTCGGTCAACCACCCATCACCCGCTGGGACTATCCAAGCTTTAGCGTGTATTTTGAACACAGCACTGTGGTGAACAGCGTGCAAATCCATCAACCTAGCGCATCAACAGCACCATGACGCTCATTTACGGCCATCGCGGCGCTCGCGGGGAAGCGCCCGAAAACACCTTAGCCAGTTTCCAACTGTGTTTGCAATCTGGTGTAACCCGTTGCGAGCTGGATCTGCATCTATCCAAAGATGGGCAACTGATGGTGATTCATGATGCAACATTAAAACGCACGACCGGTCGGCGCGGCAAAGTGAGTCAGCATACTGCAGAACAACTGATGCAAATCGATGCGCGGCACAATGCCCCACCCTGGAAAACCCCATGCCCCATTCCAACCCTTGAGCAACTCTTTAGTCTCTGCCCCTTTGAACATTGGCAACTCGAAGTCAAACAAGCCTCAAGAACAGGTGCCGCTCACATCGTCAAAGCTATTGATGAACTCAGCGCACGCTTTGCCCTGCAAGATAAAATTATTATCACCAGCAGCTCGCGCACGGTATTGCGCGCCGCACAACGCTTAGCACCGCATTTAGCGCGGGGACTAGTCGCTGAATATGCATGGCTCAATCCGATTAAAGCGGCCCTGCGTTACCAATGCCAAATGCTGGTATTGGATTGGCCGCTGTGCACTGAGCAGCGTTTAGCTAAAGCGCAACAGGCCGGATTACATGTATCGGTATGGACAGTCAACGAGCCAACGCTAATGCGCCGACTCGCCGAATGTGGTGCAGACAGTCTGATTACTGACTTTCCCGGTTTGGCCATTGCCACCCTTGGGAATCACTGAAACGCTGTTCCAAAAAGGCTCCGACCGAATCAGGCCACTGACCGGAGCCGCTTAAAAAAGCCGGTTCAGTCCGTCGTAAGCAGCAACGCGATAGGCTTCTGCCATGGTTGGGAAGTTAAACGTGGTATTAATAAAATACTTCAAAGTATTGGCTTCACCGGGCTGATTCATAATGGCTTGCCCAATATGGACAATCTCTGAGGCTTGGTAGCCAAAACAATGCACACCTAAAATGGCTAGAGTTTCACGATGGAACAAAATCTTTAACATGCCGACTGGCTCGTTAGAAATTTGTGCTCGCGCCATGCCTTTGAAGAAAGCCTTGCCCACTTCATAAGGCACTTTAGCTTCAGTCAATTCACGCTCAGTTTTACCAATCGAGCTGATTTCCGGAATGGTATAAATACCGGTAGGGACATCATCAACAAAATGCCAGCTGTCTTCATCAATGATATTACCGGCGGCTGAACGGCCTTGATCATAGGCTGCACTGGCCAGACTTGGCCAACCAATCACATCACCGGCTGCATAAATATTAGGTACAGCCGTACGGTAGAACTCATCAACAGCAATCTGTCCACGACTGTTTGCGGTTAAGCCAACGTTTTCTAGGCCAAGTTGATCCGTGTTACCGGTACGACCGTTACACCAGAGGAAACCATCGGCTTTGATTTTCTTACCCGACTTAAGGTGCAGAATCACACCTTTATCCACGCCTTCAACACGCTCATATTCTTCATTGTGACGAATCAACACGTTGTTGTTGCGCAAGTGATAACTCAAGGCATCAGAAATCTCGTCATCCAAGAAGTTTAATAACTGATTGCGGTTATCAATCAAATCAACCAATACGCCTAGACCACTAAAAATTGATGCATATTCGCAGCCAATGAATACAGCGCCATAAATAATCAAACGACGTGGCGTGTGGCTTAAACTTAAAATGGTATCGCTGTCATAAATACGCGGATGATTGAAATCAACATCGGCTGGGCGATACGGACGTTAACCGGTGGCAATGATAATCTCATTGGCAACTAACTTTTCTACGCGACTTGGCCCCACCACATCAACACTGTGCTCATCAGCAAAGCTTGCCGTGCCAAAATATACATCAATACGGTTACGAGCATAGTAGCCGGTACGTGATGCCACTTGACGCTCAATCACGCTTTCTGCGTTTTTTAACACATCAGGAAAAGAAAACCAGCGTGGCTCACCAATTTGACGGAACATGGCACTGGTGTTGAAACGTAAAATTTGACGCACAGAATGACGTAAAGCTTTCGAAGGAATCGTTCCTAAATGAGTACTGTTTCCACCCAATACTCCGCGACTTTCGACCACAGCCACCTTACGACCTGCTTTGGCAGCATTCATTGCCGCACCTTCCCCTGCAGGTCCTGAACCAAGAATTACTACATCATAGTTGTAAACTGCCATTTGGACTCCTTCACAATATGCTCAGTGTGTACACAAATCGACACTGTCAGCACATTTTAAAAATTGGCTTATTAGGCCAGCATAACCAGCGTCAAACAATTAGCGCTTGGTCGCGTCATAACTTTGTGCGGCATTCTGCGCTAAAACACCTTCTGGTGCATTCGCTTCATCGCATTTCTCTCGTACACCGCCACAAATCGAACATTGTTTTTCAATACCTAGATTAGCAATACCGCCACAGGAGCCGGCAATGGGTTTACGTCCAGCCAATACTCCTGCCGACATACCCAGCACCACCAGTAACATCACCGCAAACACCACGATAAATAACATCAACCCGCTCATTGCTGACCTCCTTCAGGAAACATCCTGGAAAACTCTGAGCTGACTTGTGTTGCAAAGCCCTCTGCCTCACGCATCACAAATAAAGCGGCAATTTTATGCTCTTCAGCAAACGCTAAACCACGCTCAGGGCCCAATACTAATAACACTGTACCGAGTCCATCGGCATGTAAAGCAGAAGGATCAACCACCGTCACCGAAGCTAGGCGATGACTGATGGGGGCGCCCACCTGTGGATCGATGGTATGCGAGAAACGCACACCATTTTCTTCGAAATAATTGCGGTAATCGCCAGAGGTATTGACGCCATAGCCATCAATCTCTAGCACCCTTTGTATCACTCGCTGACCATCCCCCAGTGGCTGTTCAAGGGCAATCCGCCAAGGTGAACCATCAGGTTTGCGTCCTTTTGCAATCAGCTCGCCAGTCACTTCAATCATATAGCTATCAATATTCAGTTCAGTAAACCGCTGACTGATACGATCCACCGTATAACCGGCGGCAATACTGTTGAACTCAACTTGTACATCAGCATCTTTACACAGCTGATCACCCACCACGCGCACATGTTGATAGCCAATGTGCTCTTTTGCTTTGGCGATCTCTGCGGCACTGGGCACATGCTTGGCACGCGCTTGCGGCCCAAAACCCCACAGATTCAGCAGCGGTCCTAAAGTCAGGTCAAATGCACCATCACTGCGACGGGATAACCCATAGCCGTATTGGGCAAGATCAAGCACAGGTTGAGGCATCTGCATGCAGCTATTGGCTGGAGATTGATTAAAACGAGCGATGTCAGAATCGAGGCGGTAGGTTGACATTTGACGGTCAACCTCATCCAAAATGCTTTGCACCTGCACCCCCACAGCATCAGCTGCAGGGGTTGAGGCATTAAAAACATACTTGATGGTGTAAGTGCTGCCCATGGTAGGACCTGACAGCACTTCAATTCGCTCAGCGTTGCTCTCGCAACCACTGAGCGCTAAGACTAACATTGAAACCAAACACGCTCCCTGCAACAGGTTGCGCAACATATTAGCCTCCAAAGTCATCAAGCAAGATGTTTTCAGGCTCTACACCTAAATCGAGTAACATGTTGACAACGGCAGTATTCATCATCGGTGGACCACACATGTAGAACTCGCAGTCTTCAGGAGCCGGATGATCCTTCAAGTAGTTGTCATATAGCACGTTATGAATAAAGCCAGTTGGACCTGTCCAATTGTCTTCAGGCAATGGATCAGATAATGCTAAATGCCAAGTGAAGTTCGGGTTTTCTTCTTGCAGCTTATCGTACTCTTCTACGTAGAAAGCTTCGCGCATTGAACGTGCGCCATACCAGAAGCTAATTTTACGCGTGCTGCGTAGGCGTTTGAGCTGGTCAAAGATATGCGAACGCATCGGCGCCATACCGGCACCACCACCAATAAAGACCATTTCTGCATCGGTATCTTTAGCAAAGAACTCACCAAAAGGTCCGTATACAGTGACTTTATCACCAGGTTTTAAGCTAAACACCCAAGACGACATAATGCCTGGTGGCAAGTCGTCGCGACCTGGCGGCGGCGTCGCAATACGGATATTGAACTTAACGACACCCTTCTCTTCAGGGTAGTTGGCCATTGAATAGGCACGAATCGTCGGCTCAGTTACCGTTGAGGTATAACGCCAGATATCAAACTTATCCCAATCGGGGTGGAATTCAGGTTGGATATCAAAGTCTTTGTAATGCACGACGTGCGGTGGGCATTCCAGTTGCACATAACCACCAGCGCGGAAGTTAACATCCTCACCCTCTGGAATACGCAAGGTCAGCTCTTTAATAAAAGTCGCTACGTTAGGATTGGATTCAACAGTACATTCCCATTTTTTAACCCCAAAAATTTCTTCTGGGATTTCAATGTCCATATTCTGCTTAACCGCCACCTGACAGGATAAACGCCAACCTTCTTTACCTTCACGCTTGGTAAAATGTGATTCTTCAGTTGGCAGCATTTCGCCACCACCACTGCTGACCACACACTTACACTGCGCACAGGTACCACCACCACCGCAGGCGGAGGAAAGAAAAATATTGTTGCCTGCTAGGGTTTGCAACAACTTACCACCGGCCGGCACTGTAATAGTGCGCTCACCGTTGATATTAATGGTGACGTCACCGTCCGATACTAAGCGCGCGCGAGCGATAAGAATCATCACTACCAACGCCAGCACTATCGCGGTGAACATACCAATAGCGAGAAAAATCTCGAAATTCATTGCTCGCTACTCCTTACAATTGAACGCCAGAGAATGACATAAAGCCCAATGACATTAAGCCAATCGTAATAAAAGTAATGCCCAAGCCTTGCAGACCTTGGGGTACATCACTGTATTTTAATTTTTCACGGATACCGGCTAACAGCGCAATCGCTAATGCCCAAGAAAAACCTGAACCTAAGCCGTACACCGTACTTTCTGCGAAGTTGTAATCACGCTCCACCATGAACAAGGTACCGCCCATAATCGCACAGTTCACCGTGATCAAAGGCAGGAATACACCAAGCGCGTTGTACAACGCCGGTACATACTTATCGAGGAGCATTTCCAGGATCTGCACAATCGCTGCAATCACACCGATGTAGCTGAGCAAACCTAAGAAGCTTAAATCCACTTCTGGCATGCCTGCCCACGCCAATGCGCCATCTTTTAGCAAGTAGGTATAAATCAGGTTGTTCGCAGGCACCGTAATGGCCTGCACTACAACCACAGCAATACCTAAACCTATTGCCGTTTCCACTTTTTTGGAAATTGCAATAAAGGTACACATACCTAAGAAGAACGCCAATGCCATGTTTTCAACAAAAACGGCCTTAACGAATAAGCTGATGTAGTGTTCCATCAGTACGCCTCCTTCTCTTGAGTGTGCGCGGCAATGCGGAAATCAGGCTGTTCCACCTGCTCTTTTTTCCACATGCGCAGCCCCCAAATAATCAAACCAATTAAGAAGAATGCTGAGGGTGGTAACAACAACATACCGTTAGGTAAGTACCAGCCACCATCGTTGACTACCGGCAAAATGGTGTAACCCATTAATTTACCTGCACCAAACAATTCGCGAATAATACCTAACACAATCAGCATGGCGCTGTAGCCCAAACCATTACCAATACCATCAAAGAATGACAGCACCGGTGGGTTGGCCATTGCGAAAGCTTCGGCACGGCCCATCACAATACAGTTGGTGATAATCAAACCGACAAACACCGATAACTGTTTAGATAATGAGTAAGCATAGGCTTTCAGCACCTGATCCACTACGATCACCAGTGAGGCAATAATCACCATCTGCACAATCATACGAATTGAACTAGGGATCTGCTGGCGGATCATCGAGATGAACATGCTAGAAAATGCGGTTACCAAAGTTAAGGCAATCGACATTACTAGTGCAGTTTTTAGGTTTGAAGTAACCGCCAAGGCCGAACAGATACCAAGAATCTGTAAGCCAATCGGGTTGTTATTAAAAATCGGATCAAGTAAAACTTGTTTAATTGTTGGCTGTGACATCTTTACGCCTCCCCTGCACGTAAATGCTCAATAAAGCTACCAAAGCCATTTTCACCGAGCCAGAACTGCACAAGGTGAGTTACGCCATTACTGGTCAGGGTGGCACCCGCTAAACCATCCACTTGGTTTGCAGCTGTTGCACTACTCTGATCGACGTTACCTTTAATAACGCCAATAGCAACTTTGTCATTACTGTCGAATAACTTTTTACCTAACCACAGATCACGCCACTTTGGATTATCGACCTCGCCGCCCAAGCCTGGGGTTTCGCCGTGCTGGTAAAAACCAAAGCCGGCGACAGTATTGAGATCACCTTTGACGGCGATAAAACCGTGCAAAGTTGACCACAAGCCATAACCCCGCACAGGAATGATTAAAGTATCCAATTGACCGTCATGCTCAACCATATACACCGTGCTATAACGCTCACGACGCTTGATTGAAGCGATATCCTCAGAGGCGCTCAGTGCTTTAGATAAAGCAGGATCTTTTGATGATGCCAACGGATCAAAAGTGATAGGGTCTTGGGCATCGGAAAACTTACCCGTTTCCAAATCAACAAGACGTGCTTTGATGCGCTCATCAAACATTTGCTTAACCTGTGCACTGGACAGGCTGGCATCACCCAAGCCAGCAATCGCTAGAATACTGCGCTGCTTATCCAGTAAACGGTTCTCGATTTGTGTTGGACGCAAGGCAACCGCAGCCCCAGCAACGAACACAGAACACACCAAGCACACCAACAAAGCTACGATTAGCGTGCGTGCGGTTGATTCTCTTTGACTAGACATTGCGTGCCAGCCTCCGCTTGATATTGGCCTGAACTACAAAGTGGTCAATCAATGGTGCGCATAAGTTAGCAAACAAAATAGCCAACATCATGCCTTCTGGGAACGCCGGGTTAACCACGCGGATCAACACCACCATCACACCAATCAAAGCACCAAAAATCCACTTACCGGTATTGGTCATGGACGCAGACACTGGGTCTGTGGCCATAAAGATCATGCCGAAGGCAAAACCACCGACCACTAAGTGCCAGTACCACGGCATGGCAAACAACGGATTCGTATCTGAACCAAGGACATTAAACAGTGAACTCAGAGCAATCATGCCGATCATGACTCCGGCAACAATGCGCCATGCGGCAATACGCATAATCAGCAGTACAGCACCACCGATAAAGATCGCCAGAGTACTGGTCTCACCCACTGAACCGTGCACCTTACCGATAAAGGCATCCATCCAAGTGATACCAGAACCGACAATCTGCTCAATGCCACCGGCGGCGCCTAAGCTCAAGCTCGTTGCACCGGCGAAACCATCAACAGAGGTCCACACTGCATCACCTGAGAGTTGCGCAGGATAAGCAAAGAACAGAAAAGCACGGCCAGCCAGCGCTGGGTTCAAGAAGTTTTTACCCGTACCACCGAATACTTCTTTAGCAATCACCACACCAAAGCTGATACCCATAGCCACTTGCCACAAAGGAATGCTTGGCGGCAGGATCAAGGCAAAGAGGATCGAGGTGACGAAGAAACCTTCGTTGACTTCATGGCGACGAATCGAAGCGAACAACACTTCCCGGAATCCACCGACCACAAAGGTCACCAGATAAATAGGGACAAACCAGGTTGCGCCTTGAATCATATTGTCCCAAATACTACCGGGATCAAAGCCTGCCAACATGCTGGTTAAAGCCATCCGCCAGCCATCTTGCGCCGCTAACAAAGCAGGATCGGCCTGGAAAATAATGTTGGCTTGGTAACCAATATTCCACATACCAAAGAACATGGCAGGGAAAGCACACAACCACACAGTGATCATGATGCGTTTCAGGTCAATACCATCGCGCACGTGCGCTGTGGTTTTAGTCACGCTACTTGGACGATAGAAAATGGTGTCTGCCGCCTCATACAAGGCATACCACTTCTCGTACTTACCACCTTTTTCGAAATTGTGTTCGATTTTGTCAAGGAATGCACGAAGACCCATTGCTTATCCCTCCTGCTCAATACGCGTTAGATTATCCCGTAAAATCGGGCCGTACTCGTACTTACCAGGGCATGCAAAAGTACACAGCGCAAGGTCTTCCTCATCCAACTCTAAGCAGCCAAGTTTTTGTGCTACATCCGTGTCACCCACCAGCAAAGCGCGCAGTAATTGCGTTGGCAAAATATCCAACGGCATGACTTTCTCATAGCTACCAACGGGCACCATGGCACGCTCACTACCATTGGTACTGGTGTTAAAAGCAAACTTTTTGCCAGCAAACAATTTAGATACAAAGATATTCAGTACTGAGAACTTATCCACACCAGCGCGCAGATAATGGAACAACTGACGCTGATCACCTTCAGCTAAACAGCTGAGTTGATTGTGATAACGACCTAAGAAATCACAAGCGCCGCGGGCGGTACGTCCACCTAACACAGAACCTGAGATAACGCGATTCTTGCCAGCTTCTAACTCACCAGCAACCAAGTCGCTGACGTTGGCACCTAAACGCGTGCGCAGTAAACGCGGTTGCTTGGCGACAGGGCCTGCCAGTGCAATCACACGCTCGACCCAAATGTGGCCTGTGGTAAATAACTTACCGATCGCAATGACATCTTGATAGCCAATGTGCCAAACGCTGCGGTTAGCACTGACAGGATCAAGGAAATGAATATGGGTGCCAGGTAACCCAGCCGGATGCGGACCTGAAAACGCTTCAGTGTGCACACTTGGCAGATTCTCACCGGGTAAAATCACACCATCAGCCTTGCACAAAAACACCTTTGCCAAGCGACTGAGCACAGTCAAAACACGACTGAAGTCGTCTGCATATTCACCAATCACTACCGAGGGGTCAGCCGCCAGTGGATGGGTGTCAATAGCCGTAACGAAAATCGAGCGTGGAGTCGCATCAATTGCAGGCGTTTTGCTATAGGGTCTGGTACGCAAAGCTGTCCACAAACCCGACTGTTGCAGGTTTTCACGGACTTGCTCAGCATCCAAGTGGGCTAATTGATCCGCAGCATAGCTAGCAAAAGTGATTTCTTCATCACCTTCCAACTCAATTACCACGGATTGCAGGACGCGGCGTTCACCACGGTTCACTGCCTTATTCACGCCGGCACCGGGTGCGGTAAACAACACTCCAGGAATTTTCTTGTCAGAAAAAAGAACTTGGCCGAGTTTGACCCGATCCCCTTCCTGCACCTGCATTGTAGGCTTCATCCCGTTATAGTCGAAGCCTATGACTGCAACACTGCGCACGGGCTTTGCAGCCTCAATACGCTGTGCTGGCATGCCAGTCATGGGCAAATCTAGCCCACGTTTTATTTTGATCATAGGTTTGCCTAACCACGATAGTGAATTTTATAGTTATGCCGAAAACCCCAGATAATCCCTGCATTACATAGGGATATATAGTTATTTCGACGTTAAAAAAGTAATCCGCATGATTATAAAGACGCAAGGCAGTCACTTGCCAGCCAAAAGGACAATTTTCTACTAAATACTCTCTTTAGTACTAGAAAACTACCAACTGCAGGCTATGCCTAAAAGACAAAAAGGAGCCCTCAGGCTACTTTTTTAGCGCACAGCAACAACAGGTCACCCGCTACTGTGGAAACGCCGGCGGATTAACGCCTGCAATATCTTCCATTACACGTACAACCTGACAGCTGTAACCGTACTCGTTGTCATACCAGACATACAGGATTACACGGTTATCAGTACAAATGGTTGCTTCCGCATCGACCACACCAGCATGACGTGAGCCAACAAAATCAGTAGAAACCACTTCTTGTGAGCAGACATAGTCAATTTGCTTTTGTAAATCAGAATGCATCGCCATCTGACGCAAGTATTCATTGACTTCATCACGGTCAGTACTCTTCTCAAGGTTCAAGTTGAGAATCGCCATAGACACGTTCGGGGTTGGCACACGAATCGCGTTACCGGTCAATTTACCTTTCAACACTGGCAAAGCTTTAGCTGCCGCAGTGGCCGCACCTGTTTCAGTGATAACCATGTTCAGCGGTGCTGAACGACCACGACGGGTACCTGTATGGAAGTTATCAATCAGGTTTTGGTCGTTGGTGTATGAATGCACGGTTTCCACGTGGCCATTCACGATACCAAACTTATCATTAATCGCTTTCAGCACAGGCACAATAGCGTTAGTGGTGCACGACGCTGCAGAAATAATTTTATCGTCTGCAGTGATTTCTGAATGGTTAATGCCGTGAACAACATTTTTCAACTCGCCTTTACCAGGCGCAGTCAAAACAACGCGTGCAATGCCAGGACAGGTCAAGTGCTGACCAAGACCTTCGGCATCGCGCCAGCGACCGGTGTTGTCCACCAGTAACGCATCTTTAATACCGTACTGGGTGTAGTCGACTGTTTTTGGATCATTGGAGTAGATCACCTGGATCAAGCTGCCATTGACAGTCATCGTGTTGTTTTCTTCGTCAATTACGATGGTGCCGTCAAATGGACCATGCACCGAGTCACGACGCAACAGACTGGCGCGCTTAGACAAATCGTTTTCTGCACCTTTACGTACCACAATGGCGCGTAAACGTAAGCCATCACCGGCACCGGTTTTCTCAACTAGAATACGTGCCAATAAACGGCCGATACGACCAAAACCGTACAGAACAACGTCAGTGCCTTGATGCAGATTGCTATCACGCTTACCGGCAACACTGGCCCACTCATCACGCACAAACTGCTCAAGGCTACGACCGTTGGCTTGGGTGTTAAATTTAACCGCCATTTTACCCAAATCGACAGACGCACTACCCAGATCCATGTCGCTCATGATCTTTAAAATAGGGTATGTATCACGCACAGACAGCTCCGACTCACCACCAATACGGTGACGGGCAAAGCGGTGCGCTTTAAGAATTGCAATGACAGAGCGGTTGATAAGACCGCGTCCATAAATGGACGTCACCACATTATTATTGCGGTACAGTTGGCCAACAAGCGGAATCATTGCCTCGGCAAGGGCTTCGCGATCAATCCATTCACCAAGACACTGGTCAGTCTTCTGAGTCACGTGGGATACCTATTTAGGGGCTAAAAAAGAAGTACATTATCGACTGCGAAAACGAAAGCGGCAAGCTTTAAGCGCTGATTGGATTAAAAACCTTATATAGCGAGCGACTCAATAGCCCGTTACAATCGTCTCTTTTATTGTTCATATAAGAGTCAACTGTGTCTGTATTGCGCCTTCCCAAACTGCCATTAAAGTCAGCCAAACAGCTCTGGGGTAACCTGCCCGGCGCAGCCCAAGGTTTAGCCATTGCTGCTGCAGCACGCAGCACGCAGCGTTTCACCTTGCTGTTAACGGATAACAGTCAAAGCGCCGAGCGACTCAAAGAAGAGCTGGCTTTCTTTGCGCCAGAACTGCCGGTACTGCACTTTCCAGATTGGGAAACTCTGCCCTATGATGTTTTTTCTCCGCACCAGGACATCATTTCCCAGCGTGTTGCTACGCTCTATCAGCTACCACACCTGCAGCAAGGTATTTTAGTCGTTCCAATCAATACCGCCCTGCACCGCTTGGCACCTAAGTCATTTATGATTGATGCCAGTTTAATGCTCGATGTCGGACAAAAACTGGATGTGGAAAGCATGCGCAGCCGTTTACAAGCGTCCGGCTATCAATGTGTCGATACGGTGTATGAACACGGCGAGTTTGCCGTACGCGGCGCGCTAATCGATTTATTCCCAATGGGCAGTGACGCGCCGTACCGTATTGATTTGTTTGATGATGAAATCGAAACACTGCGCACCTTTGATCCAGAAACCCAGCGCTCCAACGAAAAAGTCGAGCGCATTCGTTTGCTGCCAGCACGGGAATTCCCTTTAGATAAAAAAGCCCGTGGTGATTTTCGCGCACGTTTTCGCGAGCGTTTTGACGTGGATTTCCGCCGCTGCCCACTCTATCAAGACTTAGCCAGCGGCATTATTCCTGCTGGAATCGAAGCATACTTACCACTGTTTTTTGAGGAAACCAGCAACCTGTTTGATTATTTACCCGCCGATGCACAGGTTTTCTCCTTGGCGGGCGTGGATTCTGCTGCCGAAACTTTCTGGCTTGATATTCGCAGCCGTTATGCCGAGCGCCGTGGTGATATCGAGCGTCCGTTATTGCCGCCGGCTGATTTATTTATTGCCATCGACGAGTACTACAGCGCCCTCAAAGACCATCCGCGCATTGTGATTGACAGCCAAGATGTCAGCCCTGCAGTGGGTAAAGAACGCCTACCGGTGCAAACCTTCCCCGATTTATCACTGGATGCGCGCACCGCCGAACCTTTAAATAAAGTTAAAGACTTTTTAGCTACATTTAACGGTCGCACTTTATTCACGGTAGAAACCGCAGGCCGTCGCGAAGTGCTGCTGGAATTGCTGCAACGCATTGATGTTGTTCCAGTTGAAGTGAGCAACTGGGAGGATTTTTTAACCGCCGATCATAAAGTCGCTATTTGCGTGGCACCGATTGAAGCTGGCGTGCTACTGGATGACATCGCTCTAATCCCAGAAAGTGCATTGCTGGGCCAACGCGTTATGCAACGCCGACGTCGCGACAAAAATCGCGACGGCAATCATGAGCATGTGATTCGCAACCTCACCGAACTGCGTGAAGGCGCGCCCGTTGTGCACATTGATCACGGTGTCGGACGCTATCAGGGCTTAGTGACCTTAGAAATTGAGGAGCAAGCCACCGAGTTTTTAATGCTTGAATATGCCGACCAAGCCAAACTCTATGTACCGGTGGCCAACCTACACTTAATTGCCCGCTACACCGGCAGCGATGACAGTAGTGCACCGCTGCATCGTTTAGGCACCGAGCAATGGCAAAAAGCCAAGCGTAAAGCGGCCGAACAAGTGCGTGATGTGGCGGCTGAACTGCTGAACATCTATGCCATTCGCGCCGCCCGTGAAGGCTTTGCTTTTAGCAATCCTGGGGTTGATTACGCGACTTTCAGTGCAGCCTTCCCCTTTGAGGAAACACCCGACCAGCAAGCGGCTATCGACAAAGTGCGCCATGACATGTTGTCAGGCAAGCCGATGGATCGTTTGGTCTGTGGTGACGTGGGCTTTGGTAAAACTGAAGTGGCGATGCGTGCC
Source organism: Gammaproteobacteria bacterium (assembly GCA_012719655.1). Lineage (GTDB taxonomy): Bacteria > Pseudomonadota > Gammaproteobacteria > Pseudomonadales > Pseudomonadaceae > Denitrificimonas. Next base: position 18,477 of record JAAXZZ010000047.1, read on the forward strand.
GCCTTTATTGCGGTGCACAGCGGCAAACAAGTGGCTGTTTTAGTGCCTACCACGCTACTGGCGCAGCAACACTACAACAGTTTCCGCGATCGCTTTGCCGATTGGCCGGTCAAAGTGGAGGTGATGAGCCGTTTTAAAACTGCCAAAGAAATCAATCAAGCCATCCGTGATTTAGCCGAAGGCAAAGTTGATATTTTGATTGGTACGCACAAGCTTCTGCAAAGTGATGTCAAGTTTAACAACTTAGGTTTGGTCATCATTGACGAAGAACACCGCTTTGGTGTGCGCCAGAAAGAGCAGCTCAAAGCGCTGCGCAGCGAAGTGGATATTCTTACCCTAACCGCCACACCGATTCCACGCACCTTGAATATGGCCTTTGCTGGCATGCGTGACATGTCGATCATTGCCACACCACCAGCACGGCGTCTGTCAGTGCGCACCTTTGTCATGCAGCGCCAAGATGCAGTGGTAAAAGAAGCTTTATTGCGTGAACTACTGCGTGGCGGTCAAGTGTATTTCTTGCACAACGATGTCAAAACCATCGAAAAATGTGCGGCTGATTTAGCCGCTCTAGTGCCAGAAGCACGCATTGGTATTGGACACGGCCAGATGCATGAGCGCGAACTTGAGCAAGTGATGGCGGACTTTTACCACAAGCGCTACAACGTACTGGTGGCCTCAACCATTATTGAAACAGGGATTGACGTACCCAACGCCAACACCATCATCATTGATCGTGCCGATAAATTTGGTTTAGCCCAACTGCATCAACTACGCGGGCGTGTCGGCCGTAGCCATCATCAAGCTTATGCTTATCTACTGACACCGCCACAAAAAAGCATGACCACCGATGCGCAAAAACGCTTAGAAGCCATCAGCCAGGCTCAAGATTTAGGTGCCGGCTTTATGCTCGCCACCCATGATTTGGAAATCCGCGGTGCCGGTGAATTACTCGGCGATGGCCAAAGTGGTGAAATCCAAGCCATTGGATTTACTCTGTATATGGAAATGCTCGAACGTGCCGTTGAGTCGATCCGTAAAGGCGAACAACCTAATCTTGAGCAACCACTCGATAGTGGTACGGAGATTAACTTACGAGTGCCGGCTTTAATTCCTGACGAATACCTGCCCGACGTGCATGCACGCTTGATTCTTTACAAGCGTATTTCATCGGCCAAAGACATGAACGCCCTGAAAGAACTGCAAGTGGAAATGATTGATCGTTTTGGTTTATTGCCCGACCCAGCCAAATACCTGATCCGCGTCACCGCACTCAAACTCAAAGCGCAAGCCTTAGGTATTCTCAAAATTGATGCAGGCCCTTACGGCGGCCGCTTAGAGTTTGCCAGTGACACCTGCGTCGATCCGATTCGTTTGATTAAACTGATCCAAAGCCAACCAAAACACTACCGCTTTGAAGGCGCTACAGTGTTTAAATTTACTGTGCCAATGGATAATCCAGAGCAACGCTTTGCTACAATCGAAGCCCTACTAACACAACTGGCCGCAGAATAATAATTTAAGGAGCTGCACATGCGTTACTTAATCCACCTCGCCCTTTTGCTCACCCTATGCAGCACGCACGCCTTGGCCAATGACACACAACAGGTCGAACTGATTATTTTTCGGCAAAGTAGCCAGACCATTCCAGCCAGTCAGGTAGCACCTGACAACTGGGCCAATGGCGCAACGCCAGTAACCCGTGAGATGCTGCGCAGCACCCAGCTTGATCACTTCGTTAAAAAGCTTACCCCCGCCAACGGTTATCAAGTGTTGCTGCATAAAGCGTGGCTGCAAACCAGCAACGGCACATCGGTACAGGTGGCCGTCTCGGAAGGCACGGAGTCGTTTGCCCACTACCCTGTGGAAGGCACGATCAGCATGGAGTTAGAGCGCACCAGTCAAGTGCAGATGGACTTCTGGATTAATCAATTTAACCCAGATGCGACCCTGCTCAGCAGTGAGCGTTTTAAGCAAAGCGCGTTAGTGGCCAATGACCAAGTGACTTTTATTGACCACGGCACCTTAGGGGCTTTAATCCGTATTCAAGCGCAAGGCAATAAGTCTGCGGATAGCAGCGCCAACAGCGCCAGCCAATACTTGGAATAATGATTGGTCCAGCCAATCGATCGAGCGCACGCCAATAGGATGCCTGCGCTAGATTCAGTTATTGAGCCTGCGCCAGCCAGCCTTAGCCAGTAATGACATTGGGCTCGATTTCCAACTCAACAGCAAAGCGCTGCTGGATATCAACTTGAATGTGCTCGGCCAGCTCAAGAATCTGCTGACCACTGGCCTCGCCATAATTGACCAACACCAATGCCTGCTTGGCATGCACGCCGGCATCGCCTTGACGCACACCCTTCCAGCCAGCCTGCTCAATCAGCCAACCAGCGGAGAGTTTGACCTGGCCATCGGCTTGGGCAAAGCTGACAATATCAGGATAACTGGCTTGCAGTTGTTGTGCGTGCTCAGCACTGATCACAGGGTTTTTGAAAAAACTGCCCGCATTGGCCAACTGCTTTGGATCAGGCAGTTTTTCTGCGCGAATGGCACAGACGGCACGACTGACATCTTGCGCAGTTGGCTGCTGCACCTGCTGTTCGGTCAAGTAACTGCGTAAATGACCGTAATCCAATTGCAAAGCCGCATGCTTTGGTAATTTGAAGGTCACACTTAAAATCACTCGCCGGCCTGACTCTCGCTTAAACAGGCTGTCGCGATAAGCAAATTGGCACTGCGCATTACTGAGACGCTGGGTCTGGCCAGTGTGGCGATCAAGCACCAGCACGCTTTCAAGGTGGTCTTTCAGCTCAGCGCCATAAGCCCCAATGTTTTGCACCGGCGCAGCGCCGACATTGCCAGGAATCAAACTGAGATTTTCTAAACCGCTCAAACCTTGCGCCAAACTCCACTGCTCAAAGTCATGCCAGTTTTCTCCAGCCTGCACTTCAACCTGAGCAAAATCAGCGTCTTCACTCAGTACTTGAATACCGCGCAACTGCAGATGAATCACCAAAGCATTCAGATCAGCAGTCAGCACCACATTACTGCCGCCACCCAGCAACAACACGGCGATCTCGCGCTGTTCAGCCCATGCCAAAGCCGCTTGTAACTGCTCCAGCGACTGTACTGCAACAAAAAATCGCGCCGCCACATCAATCGCTAAGGTGTTGTACGGGCGCAGTGAAATCTGCTCTTGAATACTCAAACTCACAAGCGCGTCCTGATTTCATCGAGCAACGCTTGACTGGCGTGCTCCAGCATATCGAGCACCAGTTCAAAGCCGTCTTCTCCCCCATAATAAGGGTCAGGCACTTCATCAGGGCTGATGCCCAAACGTGGCAAATACAACGCCAGCTCAGCTTTAGCATCGACTGGCTGGATGGCCTGCAGGTTGCTCAAGTTGCTTTTATCCATCGCCAGTATCAAATCAAACTGGGTAAAATCCTCGGCGCTGACCTGACGTGCGCGTAGCGTCGACACATCATAGCCGCGCTTGGCTGCCGCCGCTTGCGTGCGCGGATCGGGGGATTTGCCAATATGCCAATCTGCAGTGCCTGCCGAGTCAATAGTGATTTTATCGCTTAAGCCTGCCTGCTCAACATAACGACGAAACACCCCTTCAGCAGTCGGTGAACGACAGATATTGCCCAGACAGACAAATAAAACCTTCATTGCTACTCCTCAAAAAAACGTCGAACACGCTGTAAATCTTCCAAGGTATCAACGCCTGCAGGCGGTGCTTCGACGGCATCCGCAACATGAATGCGTGCGCCATTCCATAAGGCGCGTAACTGCTCCAGGGATTCGGTTTGCTCTAAAGCACAGCAACCCCACGCCACAAAATCCGCTAAAAAGCCTGCACGATAAGCATAAATACCAATATGCCGACGGAACTCAACGCCTTCAGGTAAGACTGCTTGGCTTTTCGCAAAAGCATCGCGCGGCCAAGGCAAAGGTGCACGACTGAAGGTCAAAGCATAACCCTGCTTATCACAACTGACCTTCACCACATTCGGATTGAGTACGCTGGCAATATCGGTAATGGGCTCGGCCAAGGTCGCCATCGCTGCTTGTCTGTAGCGTGCCAAATTGGCGGCCACTTGATCTATCACGCTAGGCGGAATCAGCGGCTCATCGCCTTGCACGTTGACCACAATGGCATCACTGGGCAGTTCTAGC
>JAAXZZ010000048.1 GCA_012719655.1 Gammaproteobacteria bacterium
GCCGCCTTACTAGAAGGTAGCGTGGCCTTTTTTATGCGCGCTGCGCTCCATTAGCAGTGGCGCGGTCGTCCCGGCATGGTCCGCGCTTAGGGTTGAAGCATCCAGCATGCCAACGCCATCTGACAGCACCCTGACACGTGCGCCATCCATGCCGCGTATCACCGGACGGCTAGCACCTGCACCAAAGGAGCTGCCGCGCACCCCAGGTATGTTTTTTACAGTGTCGGCTAGGGTGGCTTGCCGCTGCAGCAACAGCTGTGAGCCTTCAAGCACCTCTGAAGCACTGACCATTTGCGTGGCAGATTGAGCCAACGGAGTCGCGCTGATAACAGTCGTTCGCAGTTGTGCTGTAGGCGTATTTTGCGCATGAGCTTGAGTTAAAGGTAGTGCCGCTAGGCTGATCGCAAGCACAAGTGGGTGTTTATTGGACAGCATCTTAAAACCTATATGATTTTGATAAGAGAAAGGATGTTTCTGGCCGGAAACTGGGTAACAACTAATATGTTATACTATAACAATTAAGTTTGAGTAGTTTTTGTTGTGAATAAATCAATAGCGTTAAAAATGCGTCTATATTGTGTTTAATAAACAGACGTGTGCCTTGAGCGAACTGTGCTTTAGCTAATCTGCTAAACTCCACAAAATTTAGCGCGATGATCAACTATGAAGTTTGTAATCAATGTATTGTCTTCAAGTAATGCGCCTTCAACGCGGCGGGCACTGCGTTTTGCCCAAGCGGTACTGGCGGCAGGACATGAAATTGTGCGGGTGTTTTTCTATCAAGACGGCGTGTTAACCGCTTCGAATAATCTTGTGGTTGCGCAAGACCAGCAGGATATTGCCAAGCAGTGGCAGGTATTTATTAGGGAAAATAAAATCGACGCCGTGGTCTGTATTGCTGCAGCGCTGCGCCGTGGTGTGCTCGATCAAGTTGAAGCGCAACGCTATCAGCGTCAAGCAGTTAACCTTGCTGAAGGTTATCAATTATCAGGATTAGGTCAGTTGCATGATGCGTTACAGCAAGCGGATCGTTGTATCAGCTTTGGAGGCGAATGATGGCTAAGTCTGTTTTGTTAATCAGTCGTCAAGCACCTTGGGCAGGGATCGGTGCAGCAGAAGCTGTGGATATTGCACTCGCCGCTGGCGCTTTTGATTTGCCGCTCAGTATCTTATTTATGGACGATGGTGTGTTGCAGTTACTCGAGCAACAGCAGCCGCAAGTACTTGAGCAAAAAGATCTGACGGCCAATTTACAAGCACTGCCAATGTTTGGCATTGAGCAACTCTATGTTGCGAAGCAGTGCCTCACTGAGCGTGGTTTAGCCGACAGCCCACTAGCAATGCCGGCCGAACGCGTGGATGATCAAGCTATCCAACACTTGATTCGCCAATATGATTATGTGATGACACTCTGATGACGACCTTACATATTTTAAATGCAGCACCGACGCAAACAACGCAATTGAGCAGTTGTTTACGCGTTTTATCGGCCAGTGATGGCATTGTTCTCTGCGGTGAGGCGGTGCAGGCTTTACGTGGGGGCAGTGTGGCGGCTCAGCAGTTGTTCAGTGCTGAACGTGAATATCGGTTATATGCTTTGCAAGAAGATGTGCTCGCACGCGCCATTGATACACAGGGTCTGCCGGTAACCTTGCTGGACTATCCTGCTTTTGTGGCGCTGTGTGTTGATTATTCACGGGTCAATAGCTGGACATGAGTGTGGATACTTTAGTTGTTGAAGGACGTGAGATTGCACTCGATCAAGATGCTTGCCTGTGCAATCTTGCCGATTGGTCACCCCAGGTGGCGCTGGCACTGGCCGCTCGAGAAGGTCTTGAACTGACCGATGCGCACTGGGAAGTTCTGTATTTATTACAGCAATTTTATACGCAGTTTCAGTTGTCGCCAGCCAATCGTGCGTTGGTTAAATATGTCGCGCTCAATTTGGGTAAAGACAAAGGCAACAGCTTGTACTTGAACGGTTTATTTA
>JAAXZZ010000049.1 GCA_012719655.1 Gammaproteobacteria bacterium
CCTTTGGGACTAATCGCCAGCATCTGGGCCGGTTTATTTTTCAGCACAATCTCCCGCAACTCCACCTTCAGTTCAGCCAATACAATAGCGAGTCGAGCACGCATCGCATAAGGGCAACGACGAAAGGAATACAAACGGTGCAGTGCAAAGGTCATAGGGGCTTCCTAGCTAAATTAACGGAGCAGCTCTTTGTCTGCATGCACAGCGCCAAACAAAGCAACGCCGCTTTACGGCATCCTTGGCTGAGTGCTGTGTTAGGCGCTTAGTTACAGCGCATGGTACCAAAAGAGTCAGTACGGCACGTTGTGCCATCGCTACCCCGCGTGGTACCGAAAGCGTCTGTGCGCCAAGTGTTGCCCTTATTGTCTCTGGTTGTGCCAAAAGAGTCGGTTCGATATGTTGAGCCATCACTGCCGCGGGTTGTACCAAATGAATCGGTACGCCAAGAGTTTCCTTGATTATCTCTCGTGGTTCCAAACGAATCCGTGCGATACGTTGTGCCATCGCTGCATCGACTGGTACCAAAGGAATCGGTACGACAGCTAAGATCAGCGAATGCCATGGGCGCAGCAGATATGAGCGCTAAAGCCATTACAACATGTCTGATTTTCATAACGATACCTTCAGCCTGATGATCTATAACGTGTTAACAATTCCAGCGTAGCCTACACCGCCCAGCAACAGAAACTCTATTCAAAAGGCGTGGTAGCTGCTATGTCTTATTTTTTAATCGCATATTTGACGGCGCGGCATGCGTCCAGCAAATTCAGCTCAGCCCACCACCTCAAGCCTCGCCGTCTCAGCGCTATAAGTCACATCAGCAATCGACCCATCACGTATCCGCTCCACAGCCTCATCAATCACATGCAGCGGCACTAAAAACCATTCCTGCGGCTTTACCGGGTTACCGAAGCGATCTTCTATGCTGAGGTCAAGCTGCGCGGCGGCAAAAACACGGTGAAAGATGTTTTCAAGCTTGCTGCGGTTGATGTTGTGCAGCGTGTAGGTCGCGACTATTTCTACATCGGCCAATAAGTAGGTGGCGTCTTTTGCGGCATTGGCAATGCGGGTTTCGACCTTACTGCCGGTAACGCCAATTTTGTGAATCAGCTCGCGGTGCTCAGCGACAAAAGGATGACTGGACTGGCTGCGCAGCACGTAGATTGTGCCGCTGGCAATGTCATCTTCTTCTGCAGCATCGCCAAATAATGGTCCCATATCCGTGCTGGTAATACGGCGGCTGGTTTCATCTTTATAGAGTGCGCGTACCAGTGATAAACGCAGCATATTGCTTTGCGTACCATTGGAAAAAATCACCCGTAAACGTGCATCTTTTTTACCCTGTGGCGAATCAAAGTCTTCGCCCTCCTCGGCCACATACGCCATTTGCCCCGACAGAATAAACCAGTGCCCCACTTCAATGCTGACGTTATTACCAAAGGGGCGTGTCTGCCGCGCTCCAGCTTTTAGCTCACGCTCGACCCGCTTAAACAAGTCGGCAAAGCACTCAAAGTCTTCACATTTCTCTCTGTGAGCAACTTCTTCAGCAGCGCGTTTTTCAGCTGATGAGCGCACATGGCGCAACACCCTTATATCATTGGGATCGGCTTGCAGATCAGCAATGCCCAACTCGGCTAACAAGGCGTCGGCATCCATGGCGCTGATGTCTGCCGGAATATCATTAGAAGCGCTTAACAAGCCATGCGAATCAAGGTCAGCCAGCAAGGTTTGTGCGTCAGGTAGTTGCCTAATCCGCTCTAAACGTACCGCATATAAACGCTCAAAAATATCCAGATCACTGCCTTGGCGTGGCGCATGTCCGTGGGTTTCATAGAAGCGCACAATGTCTTCAAATCCGGCAATAATGCGCTCTTCGCGTGGCGTACGCGTCACAGCCTTTATCGGTGCGGCTTCAATACCCAGCGCGGCTAATAGCTCATCATCATTCATTCAGTTCAACCTTATGCTTGCTGTGCTGCAGCTTGTGCGCGATAACGTGCGAATGCCGCCACACCTTCAGCCATCC
>JAAXZZ010000050.1 GCA_012719655.1 Gammaproteobacteria bacterium
CTATTTCCTGCACAGGATTACTCCAAACTGCTTGAGCTCATTCCAGAGAGCACACCTTTTAACCATATTGCATGGCTACAAGGCGCAGAACAAAGCTTGGAAGCTAAGCAACAGCTAAAAATCTTACTAGGCTACGACAATAACGAACTGGTGATCTGCTTGCCATTGATTCTGTGTGCAGAAAAGGCATTGGGTCTACCGATAAAAACCCTTCGTCATCTAGGCTACCCGCTCAGCGACCGCATTGCTTTAGGCGTCAAAGCCAACACTGATAATTTTATTGGGCTAGCTCTGCAAGAGATTCGTCAGAAACTCTCTTTTAGCCTAATCCAGTTTAGCGAAATCACTGAGCAGTCTGCCCAAGTTTCAGGTTTAAAACAGTGGCAGCAACAATTCTGGTACAGCGAAGACCGTCTAAGTTGCGCAGCACCTGTACATCAAATCACAGAGGCAGATCGTGTCGAGCCATCCGGAAACATCCGTTACAAGCTGCGCAAGGCACGCAAACGCGCCAATGAATTGCCTGCTCACATAGAGAGAGTAGCGGTAACCAATGAAAACGTTCTGAATATTATCGCGGACATCAGTGAAGTTGAGCGGCTCAGCTGGAAAGGAGACGATGGCGTAGGTGTGTTTTCCGGTGAGCAACGAATGAATTGGATGACCACTGCTTTGACTGGTTTTGCCGCAACCGATACTTTGCGTGTGCTGACCATGCGCCACAATGATCGCTGCATCAGTTATCGCTTAGGCTTTTTAGATAAGGGCCGTATTTATGATTACAACCTCGCTTTTTTACCTGACTATGCAAACTTAGGCAGCGGTCGCTTATTGTTAGATGAGTGGATTCGGTGGGGTTTAGATGACAACTGGCAATACATCGATGCCTCTCGCGTTAGTCTGCAGGGCTCTTCTCACCAATTGCATGAGCGCTGCACTGAATTTATTGAGCATCGCCGTTGGACCTTTTATAGCATGCGTCCAGCCGGCTTGTTTTTAGGCTTAAGCTACAAAGTATGGCAGTTTATTAAGCCGCTCCTGCAATCCAAGCGCTTAACAAAAAAAGGGACTAAAGATGAGTAACTCTGCGGTGCAATCCACTCTTATTATTAATGCGGATGATTTTGGCTTAAGCGAAAGAGATAACCAAGCTATTCTGGCCTCCTTTGAGCAGTCAGTGATTACCTCTGCCACACTAATGGCTAACATGCCTTTTTTTGCCCAAGCCTGCCAATTGGCAAAAACACAAAAAATTGATAAACAGTTGGGCTTACATTTTAATCTCACTTACGGCAAACCCTTGAGTCGGGATATCAGCTTGATTGATTGTATTTGTAATAGCGATGGTGAGTTTGATTTCAGCATCCCCCGGCACAGCCTGTTTTTATCAAAGCACATCACTGCTGCCATTTATCAAGAACTCGAGCAGCAATGGCAAGCCTGTCTCGACAACGGCATTACTCCGACGCACATTGACTCACACCAGCATGTCCACAACCTGATGCCTGTTGCCCGAGTTGTCGCAGCCTTTGCCAGAAAGAAAGCTGTACCTGTGCGCTTAGCGCGTAATATTGGCAAAAACATCAGTGCGCTGAAATCTGTGTTCAAGTTTTTCCTGAACTGGCAAATCACTCGTCAAGCCAAAACATCCGTGCGTTATACCTGCACGCCACGCGACTTGCTCGATGGATTAAAGCCTGTAGGGGTTATAGAGATCATTTGCCATCCTAAGCGGCTCGCTGATGGACGCTTAGGAGATGATTACCTGCCTGACGATATTGCCCTGCAAGATGTTATCGCGGCAGCCTACCCAACTGCTGCTAAAATAAGCTATGGCGAGCTTAGCCAATGACAGCATCAAACAAGGCAGTTAAAGGTATTTTCTGCAGACAGAAAAAGTACAAACTCAAAATTGCTGAGTCAGTGATTTTAGCGAGACAAGCACTTTTAAATGAATTTCAAACAATCGTATGAAATTCATTTGACAGCCTTGCCCGTTCACAATAATCTCCATAGCTCGCACATCAACAGGTGTAAAAAACCTTGGGTAGCATTTATCTCATTCGACATGGCCAAGCCTCCTTTGGTGCTGATGATTATGATGTACTCTCGCCGCTTGGTGTACAGCAAGCGCAGCAACTGGGAGACTACTTAATCGAGACAGGTGTGACGCTAAATACTTGTTTGAGCGGTAATCTGCGCCGCCAAAAAGATACTGCCTTGGCAACCTTAGCGCGTTTTACTGAGGCCAATTTGCCTGCGCCTGAGCTAAGTATTGATAGCGCCTTTAATGAAATTGATACCGACGCAGTGATTCGTTGTATTGTTCCCTTAATACTTCCCGATGAACCCAACGCGATCAATACTCTGCGCAACCCATTACAGAACAAAGCTGAGTTTCAACGAATTTTTGCAATGATTATGCAACGCTGGTGCGCAGAGATTGATGATGTCCCGCGGCATTTGCGCTGGTCGACATTCGTTCAGACCGTTGAGGCCGGTTTACAACGCGTACTCAATGATGCAGCGCCAGATGATCAGATTGGTATTGTCACCTCAGGCGGCACTATTACTGCGTTTTTACACCTGCTGACTGGATTAACGGCTGACAAAGCCTTTGATCTTAACTGGCAAATAGTTAACACTTCACTGAGCCGTCTCAAGTTTCGTGGCGATTCGGTGATACTGGCTTCTTTTAACAGTCATGCACACCTTGATCTGTTAAAGAACAAAAAACTCATCACCTTCCGTTGAGTTTTTAATATCACGCGGCATAAACCGCACAAAAATCTTAAAAAGGATAAATTATGTCTTCTACCGCAGAGATCATTAAAACTCTTACTTCTAAATTTAACGCTGCAGCAGCTGCTGGCTTAGATTTAGTATTCCAATTCAATATCGAAGATGCTGAAAACTACTCTTTGATTGTTAAAGATGGCACTTGTGACGTTCAACCAGGTGTTAACGATGCAGCCAACGTTACTTTGATCATGGACAGTGAAACCTTTAAAGGCATTGCAACTGGCGAAACTGATGGTATGCAAGCGTTTATGGGCGGTAAACTACGCGCTGAAGGCGACATGATGTTAGCGATGAAACTGAGCGAATTATTCCCAGTGTAAGTACTGCGCTAAGCAATACAAAAAGCCGGATTTTATCCGGCTTTTTAGTTCGCACAAGAGTTGCTGATCAATCGTTGCTAGGCTTACCGATTGCCTGCAAAACATATTGCGGTAAAGCAAAGGCAGCCTGGTGAATTTCCGCATTGTAGTAACGAGTAACAATGCCGCTGCCAGCAAAACGCTGACGCAAAATATCCAAAGACAAATGACGTGCTTGACGATTCTTAGCCGCCCAAGCAAACGTCATGCTACCGCCAATATAGGTAGGGACAGCAGCATGGTAAAAATGCCAGTCGGCAAACAATCCTTGAATATTTTTCGCTGTGGTTTTGACCTCATCAATTTGTAAAAAGGGCGTACCATTTTGCGCAACTAAAATACCGTCATCGGTTAAGCAGCGATGACAAGCATGATAGAAATCTTCAGAGAACAGCACCTCACCGGGACCGGTCGGGTCTGGGCAGTCACTGATAATGACATCAAATTTATCTGTGCAGTTGGCAATAAAACGCATGCCATCATCAATCACTAAGTTGACCCGCGGATCATCATAAGCACCGCTGGAATGGTTGGGTAAATACTCTTTACACATATCCACCACAGCTTGATCAATTTCCACCATTGTGATGCGATCGACACTGGAGTGACGGCACACTTCACGCAACATGCCACCATCACCGCCGCCAATAATCAAGATATTACGTGCCGTGCCGTGCGCTAAAATAGGCACATGGGTGAGCATTTCATGATAAATGAACTCATCGGCTTCCGTGGTTTGAATCGCACCATCCAAAGCCATTACACGGCCCATTCTTGGATTTTGAAAAATAACTAAATGCTGATGTTCGGTGCGCACTTCATGCAGCATTTTCTCTACTGCAAAAAACTGGCCGTAGTTGTCATGCAGCGTTTCACGGTAGTCGGTCATAGCATTCCTCAAAATTTTTAATAAAAACTGCAACGATTATACGATAAATATCGGCGAAAATGGCATATCTTGCAGGCTCAATCCCAATCACCGAGTCCACCATAGGTTATCTTTAAGCAAGCAACTGTCCAGTCTCAATAGACCGGCAGCTCAATATTTTTAAACAACTCATCCACTTCATCTTTGCTGCGCGCCTGGATCACCTTAGCTTGAATCTCAAGATCCAAATGCGGCGCAAAACGCTCAATAAAGTCACTCATAAAACCACGCAAGAAAGTGCCACGGCGAAAACCAATTTTAGTTACGCTGGATTCAAATAAATGACTGGCATCCAAAGCAACCAAATCCTGATCTTGCAGCTTATCCACGGCCATGCCTGCGACAATGCCAACCCCTAAACCTAAGCGCACATAGGTTTTAATGACGTCGGCATCTGCTGCAGTAAAGATCACCTTAGGAATTAAGCCCATTTCGGTAAAGGCTTCATCCAGCTTCGAGCGTCCAGTAAAACCAAACACATAGGTCACAATCGGGAACTCAGACAATGCCTCAAGGCTTAACTTCGGCAAACTCGTCAGAGGATGCCCTTTAGGTACCACAACGCAACGGTTCCAGCGGTAGCATGGCATCATAATTAAATCGCCAAACTGCTCCATACCTTCGGTCGCAATAGCAAAATCAACTGTACCATCGGCAGCCATTTCGGCAATTTGGGTTGGTGTGCCTTGATGCATGTGCAGGGCCACTTCAGGGTACTGCTGCATAAAAGCACTGATGACCTGCGGCAAGGCGTAACGGGCTTGTGTATGCGTGGTAGCAATGGATAATGAGCCTATACGTTCATTGGAAAACTCTTGGCCGATTTGTTTAATATTTTCGCACTTGCGCAGTACCTCGCCGGCGGTCTTAATGATGCGCTCACCAGCGGCGGTCACTCGGGTTAAATGTTTGCCGCTACGAGCAAAAATTTCAACGCCAAGTTCGTCTTCAAGCAAACGTATTTGTTTGCTAATGCCGGGTTGCGAGGTATAAAGAGCTTGCGCAGTGGCTGAAACATTCAAACCATTGCGTGATACTTCCCAGATATAGCGTAGTTGTTGTAGCTTCATCAGGTACCTCAATAAAAAATGCGGGCAAAATTAATTTAACCGCACTTATAACCGTAATGCATCTTTATTTCCACTGTTATAACTAATCACTTAATCCTAATCATCTTTACACAGGTGCCATTCATGACTTTGCTGGCAAAGCTCCCAGAGTTCCTAAACAGCTTTCAGCAACACTGGCCATTTATGCAACAGCTTGACTGTACCTTGGTGTCAACTCGATTTGAACCCGAGCAGTTAGTCGATACAGATTTTCTCAATAATGAAATCAGCGCACCCAATGCTGTGCGTAAACGCCAAGCTGAGTATTTATCGTCACGTTTATGCGCGCGCCAAGCACTGCTGGTGCAAACAGGCAAGGCAGGCTTGCCTATCCAGCAAGAAAACAGCCGCATCCCGCTGTGGCCTGCACACAGTTGTGGCTCACTCAGCCATAGTCACGGCATTGCAGCAGCGATTGTTGGCAGCCGCCAAAACTGGTGCAGCTTAGGTTTGGATATTGAAAAACCACTTAAAAGGGAGCGCGCTGAGCGTTTATTCAGCACTATTCTCACTGTCACCGAGCAGCAGTATTATCAG
>JAAXZZ010000051.1 GCA_012719655.1 Gammaproteobacteria bacterium
ACAATGGGCAACCAACTCAGTAATAAACTCCAGCGACCGTAGCGCTGATACCAGTGCTGTGCGCGTTCAAGTTGTGCAGGCGTGACTGGAAACCAGCGGCGTGTTTGCCAGCGCTGCAATTGCGTGCCCAGCCACCAGTTAATTTGCGAGCCGATTATATTGCCCAGCGAGGCCACTAGTACCAAAGAGTAGACTGCACTGGGCTTAAGGGTTAACAGAGCCACTAGCGCCGCTTCTGATTGCATGGGTAGTAAGGTCGCGGCGATACAGGCCGACAAGGCTAATCCCAGATAACTGAACCCGCTCAGCATAGGTAAGACTCTGATTGTGGGCGGATGAAAAGAGCAGTCGTGCAAATAGTCACTGGCTAAATAGCTCCAACTGCACGGCATCGTGTTGTTGATCGAGCAGGCGCACACCAACTCCGAGTAAACGCACAGGTTTGTTGCCGCGCATAAAAGCCGCTGATAGCAGCAAACGGTAACTGTCCAGTTCAATCGGTGCACCAGCTTGCTCAATGGTGGTCTGGGTAAAGTCGTGAAATTTTATTTTCACAAAGGGCTTCTCTGGACGATAACTATCATCCAAGCGCTGCTGGCGGCGGGTTAAATCTTCCAGCAGGCTAGGGAGCTGCTCCAAGCAAGCGGCTAAATCCGGTAGGTCCTTATCAAAGGTATGTTCGACGCTGATGCTTTGTCGGCGACTGAAAGGCTGTACCGGGCGGTCATCAATGCCGCGAGCCAATGACCATAAGCGCTCACCAAAACTGCCAAAAGCCTTAGCCAGAGCAAGCGGACTGTGTTCACGCAGCTGCGCACAATCATTGATGCCCATTGCGGCCAGTTTTGCCGCCGTGACTTTGCCGACGCCGTGGAGCTTTTTGACTGGCAGGCTTAATACGAAGTCATCCACTTGGTCGGGTGTGATCACAAACAAACCATTGGGTTTGCGCCAGTCTGAAGCGATCTTGGCTAAGAACTTATTCGGCGCCACACCCGCCGACACAACCAAGCGCAATTCTTGCCAAACACGGCTGCGAATCTCTTTGGCAATTAAAGTGGCGCTGCCCGAACATAAGGTGCAGTCAGTGACATCCAAAAAGGCTTCATCTAAAGATAACGGTTCAATGCAGTCGGTGTAATCGTGCAAGATGCTGTGGATCTGCCGTGATGCGGCTTTATAAGCATCCATGCGCGGTTTAAGGATAACCAAGTCAGGGCAGAGTTTGAGTGCGCGCGCAGACGGCATCGCCGAATGCACACCCCAAGAGCGTGCTTCATAGTTGCAAGTCGCAATCACGCCACGTCGATCAACCGAACCACCCACAGCCACAGGACGGCCTTGCAGGCGCGGATCATCACGCATTTCAATGGCGGCATAAAAACAATCAGCATCAATGTGAATTATTTTTCGCGAACTCAAAACCTCTGTAACCCCTATGCAGCTTGCCTATAGAGCCGTTAGCTTAGCACTAGAGCGCTGTGGATCGGGCGTTATACTGAAATTAAATACAGTAAAGGTTTGACAAGGTTCAAAAAGTAGCTATAATTTGCGCCGCGGGATGGAGCAGTCTGGTAGCTCGTCGGGCTCATAACCCGAAGGTCGTAGGTTCAAATCCTGCTCCCGCAACCAGATACTAAAGCCTTAACTTTCAATAAGTTAGGGCTTTTTTTATGCCTGCAATTCCTGTCTTAAAAACTGCCTAAAAAGCCTCTGTGCCCAAACCGTGCCCCGTGCGTGCCCATTTTGAAATTCTAGGTTTTTAGATACGCTTGATTTTGACCGTAAGTCTTTTTGAGGCACGGCTGTTTTTCACGGTCCACCAGTCAATATTTATGCCCCTAGAAAAGCAACATTGGTATCGCTTGCGGTTATTAAACGCCTGAACATCAACTGCCGGTGCGCCAAGAAAAGTCTGCGCCGCTTATGCAGCGGCTCAAGGTTTGGCTGGATAAAACAGTACTGCAAGTGCCACCAAAAACAGCCATTGTTGTTCGAACAACTACCGCATATCAGCACTGCTCATATCAACTCGCTCTCGCCTTGGAATATCAAACTCAACTAAGCATCGGTATGTTCTAACGAATGATCGCAGTTGTGCTAGGTGTGGGTGTTGTTACGCTTACATTTAATATGTAGTTTGGACTGCTTTAGAGTAAGGCGATGGGTCGCTGGTAAGCTGTCAGGCCGCTAATGTCCTGTAGAAATAAAACTCCAAGAATCTGACTGTGCAATTGAATAAAAAACATCTAGCAATGCTTGTTAGCAACTGGTGAAGGTTGGACGTTTAGGATGTTCTTGCTTATGGAGTGTAAGTTTCTAAAATCAATTGCGCTGCACGTTCTGCGCTCATTTTATGTTCCATAAAATCAGTCATAATGCTGTGCATAGTGTTATTGTTCATGGATATCATTACCGCATGGCGCATATTAGCCATGCGTAAGTCATAGATGTTTTTCTTGCCACAGCTATTTAAACCTTCAGTTGATATATCAACTCGTGCTGGAGAAGCACCGCTGGAGATGCTCATTTTGCGTTGGAATTCTTTATCAAGCAGCATGCGAGCAAAGTTTTTTTGCTGTGCAGTATCGTTCGTGGAGTTATGGTCAAATCTGGTGTACGAGCATCAGGCGGTTTTCCTGTCTGATTGCTCCATTACTTGTTCGCCGTCTTGGAATTTAACGTTATTGACCACGAGGGTTAGCAGTTGAAATCCTTTCAGGCGGTTCCAGCGCT
>JAAXZZ010000052.1 GCA_012719655.1 Gammaproteobacteria bacterium
AGCAAACGCCAGTGGCGTCGCTTCGCGCGTGGCTTGATCGTCAGCGCCAGTCTGAATGCGCGCACGCCAATCATTAATCAACGCATCCAACTGCAGACGCAAAATATTACTGCTAGGTCGCGGTACAGCTTGGCCCAGACTGGCTAATAGGGCACGCAGATTGACCAACTGTTGCAGCCATTGCTCAAGTAACTTCCAGTGACCATTAAAACGGTATTGCTCAGCAAGACGTTGGCTATTACCTAAGAACTGCCAAGCAATCGCAGCAAAAGCATCATCTAGGGGCATATCCGCAGATAACTCAGCTGGCACGGCGGCAACGCTGTAGCTATTGGCATTAAACAACCGGTAACCACGCTCAGCCTTGCTGATATCACAGGGCATCAACGCCACATCAGCGGCCAACTCTAAGGCCAACTCAAGCAAAGCAGCAGGATCACCTTCACGCAATTCCAACTCAACTTCGCAGATGTCTTCCTGCTGCTCACCGGCGATCACTAAGCCTTGATCCAGCGCCACTTCAACAACCGTATTAACACCATCACGCAACCAGCGTATTTCGGCAAATTGACGCTTAAAGTCCGTACTAAATACAGCTTTTAGCTGCTTTTTATCCAGCCCAGCTAAACTGTCTGGCCAGCAGCTGGTATCTAAGTGACTGAGCACTAAGCGATTGCTTTTTAACGGCCAATCAAACTCATTGCGCTCAGATAATCCGGCGACACTGGCGCCTTTGCTCTTCAAGGTTTGGATCAATTGTTCGCCATCGCGACGAATACGCAGTGCCACTTGGCTATTGGCCAAGGCAAAATCGTCTGTATCGTAATACCGATTAAGCAGCTCACGGGTCTGCCAAGGGCCTACACATCGTGCTGCTAAAACAGGGTGTTCAGGCAGCGTAGCAAGGCTTGCAGGGCTGATTCGCAGCTTTATTTCGGTTTCTTTAGCCATGTCATTCTCAATTCAAATTGTTACTAGTGTATCGCTATGCTGGTCGAACCCTATACCAGCACCGTATAATCTACGCTGTCATTGGAAATTGAGCGCAGTTCTGTATGTCAATAAACCCATTTGTTAGTTTGTTTGGTCGTTCGCCCATTGGGCCAATGCAGCAACACATTGCCAAAGCACACGAGTGTGCTTCAAATCTGGTGCCTTTTTTCCAAGCAGTCATCGCGGAAGACTGGGCACGTGTTGAGCTGGTACAACAAGAGATGTCTCGGCTTGAAAAAGAAGCCGATAAGCTCAAGCGCAATGTGCGTATTCACTTGCCTAAAAGTCTATTTTTACCGGTACCGCGCTCCGACTTATTAGAGCTGCTCAGTGTACAGGACAAAGTTGCTAACCGCGCAAAAGACATTGCTGGACTGATGTTAGGGCGGCAAATGGTCATTCCACAACCTTTGCAGCCAATGATTTTAGCTTTCGTACAACGCTCAGTTGATGCCAGCGAGCAAGCATTGACTGCGATGAATGAGCTGGATGAGATTCTGGAAACGGGGTTCGGCAACCGCGAAGTCAATCGCGTCACGGCAATGATCGAAGTACTCGAAGACATTGAGCACGATACAGATCGCATGCAAATTGAAGTACGCCGCACCCTCTTTAAATTAGAGAAAGATCTACCGCCTGTCGATGTCATGTTTCTCTATACCATCATCGAATGGATTGGTGATGTCGCTGACCGCGCAGAGCGCATCGGCAACCGATTGGAACAATTGCTCGCGCGCTAGTTACCTAGCGCGGCCCACCTGGAACAAGCGGAATTTTTATGTCTCTTTTAACTGACTACGGCTTCATTCTGTTAGTGCTAGCCTGTATCTTTGGTTTTTTTATGGCCTGGGGTGTAGGTGCCAATGATGTCGCCAACGCCATGGGCACTTCGGTAGGCTCACGCGCACTGACCATCAAACAAGCCATCATCATAGCGATGATATTTGAGTTCTGCGGAGCTTATTTGGCTGGCGGCGAAGTCACCGAAACCATCAAAAATGGCATTGTCGATATTGATGTTATGACTGCCGACTTATTAGTCCTTGGAATGATGTCGGCACTTCTAGCAGCCGGTACTTGGCTGCTGATTGCGACGAGTAAAGGCTGGCCAGTTTCAACCACTCACACCATCATTGGTGCCGTGGTTGGTTTTGCTGCTTTTGGCGTGTCATTTGATGCGGTGCATTGGAGCGCTATTCTACCAATCACGGCCAGCTGGGTAGTGACACCTTTTCTGTCTGGCATTTTGGCCTTTGGTTTATTCGTCAGCGTGCAAAAACTGATTATCAATACTGATAATCCCTTTGAGAACGCCAAGCGTTACGTGCCTTTCTACATGTTTTTGACCGGTTTTATGGTTGCATTAATGACCTTATCCAAAGGCCTTAAACATGTTGGTTTGGACATTAACAGTGAACAAAGCGTTGTCCTTGCTGTTGGCATTGGTATTTTAGTGATGCTACTGGGTATTGTTTTATTGCGCCGCGTACAAATTGCCCCAGACGCCAATCGCAGTACCTACTTTGCTAGCGTGGAAAAAGTCTTTGCTACTTTAATGATTTTTACTGCGTGCTCAATGGCCTTCGCCCATGGCGCTAACGATGTTGCCAACGCTGTTGGCCCGCTTGCAGCAATTGCTGGGGTGATTCAAAGCAACGGTGTAGCTGAATTAGGTGCCAAATCTGCGGTTCCTGCGTGGGTGTTATTGCTAGGAGCAGTGGGTATTGTGATTGGTTTAGCCACTTATGGTTACAAAGTCATCGCTACTGTTGGTCGTGGTATTACTGAATTGACCCCTAGTCGTGGTTTTGCTGCGGAACTGGCAACAGCTTCAACCGTAGTTGGCGCATCAGCCATTGGTTTACCGGTTTCGACCACGCACACCTTAGTCGGTGCGGTGTTGGGTATTGGTTTAGCGCGTGGTATCAGCGCACTGAACTTGCGCGTGATTGGTTCAATTTTTATGTCTTGGGCAATTACTTTACCTGCAGGTGGATTCCTCGCTATCGTGTTCTTCAGTATTTTGAAGTTGATCTTTCTATAATGTTAAACACTGCGCTTTTTTGGGTACTGCGCAATTGCGGCGTGCCTAAAAAAGCGGCAGTGTTCTACTCAATGACAGCCGGTTTTATCAACATTTCTTAACCCTTTGGCTGTCGCCATGATTGGACGCTTCCATGCACGATTACGTTAACTCACTCCGTCACTCATTGCCCTATATCAACGCTCACCGTGAGCGTACCTTTGTGGTCATGCTACCCGGCGAAAGTATCGAGCATGAAAACTTTGGCAATACTGTCCACGACCTAGTGCTGTTACACAGTTTAGGTGTGCGCTTGGTTCTGGTGTTTGGCTCACGCCCGCAAATTGAAGCACGCTTAACCGAGCAAGGGTTAGAGTCACACTACTATCAAGATTTACGCATTACTGATACAGCCACATTAAATTGTGTACTGGCGGCCGTTGGCCAGTTACGTGCTTTTATGGAAGCTCGTCTATCAATGGATATGGCCTCTTCACCCATGCAAGGCGCACGCTTAAGAGTTGCAGGCGGCAATTTAGTTACAGCACGTCCACTTGGCGTTATTAATGGCGTAGATTATCAACATACTGGTGAAGTACGTCGTATCGACAGCAAAGGTATCAAGCGTTTACTTGATGATCGCACCATTGTGCTACTACCACCCTTGGGTTATTCGCCGACCGGTGAAACCTTTAATTTAGCCTGTGATGATATTGCCACACGCGCAGCCATTGAACTGCAAGCTGACAAGTTATTACTTTTTAGTGCCGAACAAGGTCTGCTTGACGCCTCTGGACAGTTGATCCGTGAGCTGCCGGCACAACATGCAGAGCAACATCTGCAACGTTTTAAAGACGCTAAGCAGCTAGAGCAAGCCGAGCTTTTGCAAGCGGCCGTCAGCGCTTGTCGAGGCGGCGTGCCGCGTTGTCACATTCTCAGTTACCATCTTGATGGTGCTTTGCTGACAGAAACCTTTACTCGTGATGGCTGCGGTACTTTAATTGATCAAGGCCAGTTCGAGCATGTCCGTGAAGCGCAAATTGAAGATGTTGGCGGCTTACTCGAGCTGATTCGCCCCTTGGAAGAGCAAGGTGTTTTAGTGCGCCGCTCACGTGATCTCATTGAACGTGAAATCAATCAGTTCAGTATTGTTGAGCGTGATGGTTTAATCATTGCTTGCGCCGCTTTATATCCTTTTCCTGATGAAGCCACCGGTGAGCTTGCCTGTTTAGCGGTGCACCCCGAGTATCGCCACGGCAAGCGTGGTGATGTCTTGCTTGAGCGTATTGAGCAGCGAGCACGAGGATTAAACTTAAACTCGTTGTTTGTACTAACCACGCGCACAGCACACTGGTTTCAAGAACGTGGCTTTCAAGCTTGCACCTTAGAACAACTTCCCAGCGCTAAAGCATCCCTGTATAACTTTCAGCGTAACTCCAAGGTTTTTAGAAAAACCTTGAGCTAATAGTCTTTGGTAATAAAAACTATTAGAGTGCAAATATGTTGTTAAATATTGTCTGATATTCAACAACTTTCAACGCAAGCCTCAATATTTCATTGACGCTGATGCGTTTACAATAATTAAGGAGAACACCCATGAGCAAAGGCAAAACCCTCGCATGGGCCCTGTCCATGACCCTCGCAAGCATCACCTTGGGCGGCATGGCGCAGGCCGAAGAAAAATACATCACAATCGGTACAGGTGGTCAAACTGGTGTTTACTATGTCGCTGGGCAATCCATCTGCCGTTTCATTAACCGTGACAGCAAAACCAGCGGAATACGCTGTAACGCACCGGCCAGTGGCGGCGGTGTGGCCAACGTAAATGGTATTCGCAGTGGCGAATTCAATTTTGGCGTGATGCAATCTGATCACCAATACAAAGCGATGAAAGGTTTAGCACCTTTCGAAGCAGAAGGTCCGATGGAAGATATGCGCGCACTTTTCTCCTTGCAGAGTGAAGTATTCACCGTTCTGGCCCGCCGTGATGCACACATTGCGAATTTCGATGACTTAAAAGGTAAGCGCGTCAATATCGGTAACCCAGGTTCTGGTCAGCGCGACACGCTTGAAGAAATCATGGAGAAAAAAGGCTGGGATCGTAAAAGCTTTGCTTTAGCTTCCGAGCTTAAGCCAGCCGAGCAAGCCAGTGCCCTTAATGACAACAACATTGATGCTATGACTTACTTTGTTGGCCACCCCAACGGCGCTATTCAAGAAGCCACAACCACTGTGGATGCAGTTTTAGTACCAGTAACGGGGCCTGAAATTGATGCGTTATTAGCAGAGAAAAGCTACTACACGAAAGCAGAGATTCCAGGTGGCATCTACACGGGTAACGATCTGCCAACGCCGTCCATCGGTGGTAAGGCAGTGCTGTCAACGAGTAGCAAAATCAGCGCAGATTTAGTTTATCAAATGGTTAAATCAGTGTTTGATAACCTTGATCGCTTCAAGCGTTTACACCCAGCCTTTAAAGATTTAAAAGCCGAGGAAATGATTGAAGTCGGTTTATCAGCGCCGCTGCATGAAGGTGCTGTACGCTACTACAAAGAGCGCGGCTGGTTGAAATAAGCGTTCTCAGCTCGTTGCATCATCTTAATACGTCAGCACTCGAGCGGGTGCTGGCGTATTAACCTCTTTAGATTCCAAGCAGGTTCACTGCCATGTCAGACAAACACCTTTCCGCCGAAGAACTCATTGCCCAAGACTCAGGCGAGCGCTTACCTGATGGCAGTATGGCGCAGATTATCGCCAGTCTTGCTTTACTCTGGTCACTGGTTCAGCTGTGGATTGCTTCACCTTTGCCGTTTATCTTTCGCATCGGTGTGTTTAACGATACGGAAACACGTTCAATTCACTTAACCTTTGCGCTATTGCTAGCCTTTTTAGCTTATCCAGCTTTCAAGCGTTCGCCACGCAATCGTGTGCCTTTAGTGGACATTGCCTTAGGCCTCATAGCCGCCGCCAGCGCCGCTTACCTCTTTATTTTTTATCAAGACTTGGCATTACGCCCTGGTACTTTGACCACTGCTGATCTGATTACCGCATGTATTGGTATTCCGTTATTACTCGAAGCGACGCGGCGTACTTTAGGGCCGCCTCTAGCAGTGATTGCCTTATTGTTTTTGACCTACAGCATTGCTGGCCCTTATATGCCAGATATGCTGGCCCATCGCGGTGTAAGCTTTACTGCTTTGGCTAACCACCAATGGATCACCACCGAAGGTGTATTCGGAATTGCTTTGGGCGTTTCCACCAGTTTTGTCTTCTTGTTTGTGCTGTTCGGTGCACTACTCGAGCGTGCTGGTGCCGGTAACTATTTTATTCAGTTGGCCTTTAGCTTACTCGGCCACATGCGCGGTGGCCCGGCGAAAGCCGCAGTGGTCGCCTCAGGCCTGACCGGTATGATTTCCGGTTCATCCATTGCTAACGTGGTGACTACAGGTACTTTTACTATTCCAATGATGAAACGCGTGGGCTTTTCAGCGGAAAAAGCAGGTGCGGTTGAAGTGGCGTCATCGGTTAACGGACAAATCATGCCGCCGGTGATGGGGGCCGCAGCATTCTTAATGGTTGAATACGTGGGTATTCCCTATGTTGAGATCATCAAGCATGCGTTCTTACCGGCAGCTATTTCCTATATCGCTTTGCTCTATATTGTGCACTTAGAAGCATTAAAATTGGGCATGCAACCCATTGGTCATTATCAACCAAAACCTTGGTTGCGCCGCTTAACTGGGTTTGCTTTTGGTACTGCTTTAATTTCTGGTATTTCATTACTGGTCTATTACGGTTTAGGTTGGCTCAAACCCGTACTGGGTGAGCACGCTCTATTAGGAATTGGTATCTTACTGACCATTACCTATTTGAGCCTATTAAAAGTTGCCGCTAGCAACCCGCCACTGCCGATTGAAGATCCGAATACATCCATTGAAGAATTGCCACAAACCCGTGCAGTACTGCTGTCTGGTTTACATTTTATCTTGCCAGTTATAGTGCTGGTTTGGTGCTTAATGATTGAGCGCTTATCACCTGGGCTTTCTGCATTCTGGGGCAGTGTGATGCTGGTTTTTATTCTGCTCACACAACGACCTATTTTGACTTGGATGCGCACCGATCGCAGCTACGACCATGGCGGCTGGCTTGATGGTGTTATTGATCTGCGCGAAGGCATTATTGCCGGTGCGCGTAATATGATCGGTATTGGTATTGCCACCGCTGCTGCTGGCGTGATTGTCGGTGCGGTATCACAAACCGGTGTTGGTTTAGTGTTAGCCGATCTGGTTGAATTACTCTCCATGGGTAATTTGCTATTGATGCTACTGTTTACCGCAGTATTCAGCTTAATTTTAGGCATGGGCCTACCGACCACGGCTAACTATATTGTTGTTTCCAGCTTACTCGCTCCAGTCGTAGTAACCTTAGGCCAACAAAATGGCTTGATTGTGCCGCTGATCGCTGTGCATCTGTTTGTTTTCTATTTTGGCATCATGGCCGATGTCACACCACCGGTCGGTCTTGCGTCATTTGCTGCAGCGGCTGTGTCTAAAGGTGATCCGATTAAAAC
>JAAXZZ010000053.1 GCA_012719655.1 Gammaproteobacteria bacterium
CTCCCATTCAGCCTTAAATATACTTTGCTCAGGCAGGTTGAAATTGAGAGTGTCTCCTGTGCAGCTATAATCCACATCGTGAACCACGCTTTGTGCATCAAAAATTCTCAAGCGTAATGCTGCAGGACAGCTCTTATTGAGTTTAACGGTCATGTGGTGTTTGCGTATTGATTTGTTGA
Organism: Gammaproteobacteria bacterium; assembly: GCA_012719655.1. Taxonomy (GTDB): domain Bacteria; phylum Pseudomonadota; class Gammaproteobacteria; order Pseudomonadales; family Pseudomonadaceae; genus Denitrificimonas. The sequence continues at coordinate 180 of JAAXZZ010000053.1, forward strand.
CGCCTATCAACTGACTGTTGCTGCTGTTTTGACTGTGTAAAATTCCACCTCAAAAGAAGTATTCTCAATTTTTTTAACGTTTTTAAGCCAGCTTTCAGTTAAAAAAGCATGCGCTTTAGCAACAGGTTTTAATTGCAATTGCCCCTTGTCGGAGACTGCAATTAAGCCTTTTTTGTGATCAATTTCATCTGCGATATGAAACCAATTCAGCATTTCTAGAAGGCCGTCTTGCGATGAGTTAATGATCACTGAGGCCCACCATAGGGCGGCGTATTGGGTGTCTTGTTCATAAGGGCTGACACTATTGCCGCTAGAAATATTGGTTTGATCGATAAGCAGAGCTTTCTTCGGTTTGCCATTGCTGTCTAAACCGACCAAGTCTGCTGCAGCGCGAATACTGTCCTGATAGCGCCGAGTGGCGTAAAGGTTGCGAGTCATCCATTCGTGCCAGGCGATGGCCTGAATGTCTGCGTTATGCTCCGCTAGCAAGCACCTTGCCCAATCAATGCCTAAGCGTGATTTCGCTGCAGGTCGAAAAGGACCATCAAGAAAACGAGAGCTGGCAGGTACAACGACTTTAATGGCTGAAGTGGAAAAATTCGGGGTGTTTTTAAGATGTGAGAGCATTGCCGAAAAGTAACTGGAAAATGCCTCATAACTGCCGAAATTCAAATTTGGTTCATCAGCAAAAGCAATGTAATGATTGGCTCTATGGTCCAAGCGTGTACTGTCTTCGGCCCACAGACTTAAAGCATTGAATGCCTCTGTATTCGCTTCTAGAACAGCTTTGCGCTGGGTACCAGCAAGCAGGGTAATGTTGTTCTTAATATTGAATTTGTCATCGTACAGTGTACGGAATTCTAATTCACGACTTGGATCTTGCGTAATGACATCGACAAAGCTATAAAAACTGGCAGATTTGATGTATAGCGAATCAAGCATTGCATGACTGTTGCTAGGCGGCGTGAGATAGGGCAGTGCAACACCGATATCAGGTGATGAGCCAACAGTTAAGTCGGTTAAGACTACTGCTGTGTAGGCGTCAGGTAAATTTACTGATTGTAGCTGTGTAGGGCTCAATGCAAAGAGATTCTCTGCACCGTCAAGCCAGAAAGCGACTTTTCCTGAGCTGTTAAAAGTTACTTGCCATACCTCATCTGCGTTTGAGGAAGGGAGTTCAATTGAGTTGAATTTTTGATAATCATCGTAATTTTGCAACTCAAGATTGACGGTAAAGTTATCACTGAGACGTTTAAGCGTTATTTTGCGAGCACCAGAATGGTATTTTCCTGAAAATTGCACGTTACTGTTTTCAGGTGACTTGAAAAAAATGACGGCTTGGCGAGGTATGTCTACAGAATAATGCACTTTGTTGGGCTCGAACAGACTTAGAGTGCGCTCGCCATGCGAAATTTTATAATTTCTAAAACTATAGCCTGGGATAATAAGCTTATAAGGCGAGCTTTTTTCACTCACCTTCATTTTGTATTGGCCTGAGCGGTTACTTTGATCAATTGTTATTTTCTCAGCCAGCTCACCATTACTGTTGATTAAATAAACTTCCTCAGCATTGGCATCGCTTAGCCACGCATCTTCCCACTCAATAGTTAAGCTGTCTTCGGCCTGTGAAAGAATTATAAATGAGCCGTCTCTGATGCTTTGCCAATGCACTTGCTGGGCAAAAACCGGATGAGTTGTTGCTGCTAATAAAAACAGCAATAAAGCTTTAATTCTTATCAATTTTTTTACCCTTTAGCATTTTCAATGCTGCAGAAATATCAGTCGGTGTTACCAGCAGCGTGTGGTAAAAAGGCACACGAGTTATTTTGCAATACAAGGCAAGCATGATCAGCGTGACAAAAATATAAGCAACAGAGGATGCAATTGCTGCGCCGGTTATATTGAATTTCGGGATCAGAATAAAATTAAGAATTAAGTTGAGTGCGGCGCCTGAGCCAACAATAAGCGATAAGGTGCCGGGCAGCCCTTTGCCCAGTAAGTCTAAGCGTAAAATACTGGCGTAGCATAACGCGAACAAACCTGGCATCAAGGCAATAAGTGCAGGGTAGGCTGGTGCATAATCAATGCCAAATAAGGTAACAATGAGCCATTCGCCAATCAGTGCCATCGCCAAGCACGCACAAAGCATTACTGTTGCCGTGACCCGTAGAGCCAGTGGCGTCAATTGCTCGGTTTTCTTGTCTTGCTGCAATAAGCGCTTCATCAGTGGCGTGGTGACAGCCTCTGGAATAATCAGCAGTAACTCTGCTGCAGCGCTAGCCATTGCGTAATGGCCGAGCGCACTGGCTGGTAGTAATGCACCAATGAAAAGGTAATCAGCGCGCAAGAGTATTTGCTGAAACAGAATGTCTGGATGACTTCTTGCACTGTATTTTAGAAGCTCACCTTGATCTTTGGGTTGCCATTTAAGTTTGAGCACATGAAAACGTTTTAACCAGCACCAACCCGCTACTGTCACCACGACCAATCCGCCAATCCAGCTAATCAATGCGGCATCAAATACTCGGTCGCGCCAGAAAAAGATAAAGAATAAAAATAGAAACAGTGGCGTGCTTGATTCGAGTAAGCGCAGCATGTTGAATGCGTTGACGCGTTCATCGGCGTTATGCAAAGTCAGCAAGCCGCTCTTAAGTACGGTTAACGGCACCGCAGGAATCAGTAACCAGATCCACACGCCGAGCTGCTCGACAGCGCTGACTTGGGTGCCCAACCAGTTCAAAAGCACAATGCACAGAAGTGTCAGCAGGCCGGATAACAAGCAGACATAAATAAGCACTTGGGTGATCAGCAGTCCCATCGGCTTTTGTTTCGCGGCTTGATAGCCCACCGCTGTATTCAGCCCACCGCTGGTGAGTGCCGCAATCAAATCAGGCAAGGTGCTCAGTAGCGCAAATAAACCCCTGTCAGCCGGGCCGAGTAGGCGGGCTAATAATATATTCCTTATTAGGCGTAGTGCGATCATCACTAGGCGCGTACCCAGACTTACCAGTAAGTGCCAGACATAGCTGTATTGTTTCATGGCAAAGACCTAAGTTGTTGGGGCTTAACTCTGGTTACGCCTATACGGCTGCCTTGTAATATTCTCCAGGCAAGCAAACCGGGTTGCTCTGCTGCTTTTTGACTGACATCAATGCGCGGTAAGCAAAAGTTATTTTGTCTGTCATTGATCAGGCCAGGCTGCGTACTGAGCGCATGACTGTAACCAAGTTCGTTCAATAAACTGTGAATGTACGAATTGTTATTTCCATTTGGGTAACAGTATAGTTTTAGCGGCATGGTGCATTTTTCAGTCATCAGTGCGTCTGATTTTTGCAGGTCTTCGGCACAAGCGCTTTGATCAAGCTGGGTTAATATAAAATGCTGATGTCCATGCGGACCAAATTTGATCAGCCCAGACTCTTCTAAGTAGCGGATGTCAGACCAGTCCATGGCGTCAGGCTTGTTGTCATAAAAATAAGATTCGGCAAGTAGCTGTAATGTCTGTGGCTCAAGGTCTTTTAAAGAATGGATAAACGCTAAAATTAAAAAGCTCTTGTCAGTTGATTTATGTCTGTCAAAAAGAGCTGGATTAAGCGTAAGCGAATAGTGCTGCAAAGCTTTCTGCAAGGCGGTTTGATCAATGGATTGCGGATCTTCCCAGAGCCTACCTGCAATCGACTGCCACCAAAAACCTCGATTGTTACCAATGTAGTTGGTGGATAAAAAAATAGTTGCGGGTACTTTGTGTTGTTTCAAGATAGGAAAAGCATGAACAAGATTATCTTTCCAACCGTCGTCAAAAGTCAGGGCAAGCTTTGGCTTCATGCTAGGAGTGCTGTCGATTGCACTTACTAAGTCAACAATTTCAAAGTACTTTTTTAAAAAAGTGAGTAAATCTGCAAATGTGTTTTTATCAATGCAAAGAGGGTTGTTATGCGGTAGGCGCGCCTGTTCTTTGCTATCAATCACGCGGTGCATCATCAAAATAACGGGATGACGACGTAAGTGGGCTTTGCCTATGGTGTTTAAGTAGGCTAATCCAGCTGTTTTTTTAATGAGGTCTTTGATAGCCATAGTCATTACCGGTTTTGCTGAGGATTCCATAAGCTATATTTTTTACCTGTTAAAAACTCCCAGCAACCCACAGTCATCCCTATAAGCGTAATTAAAATATAACCAGCACTCCTAAAGATTTTTGGTAGGCGGCCTTGGCTATCGAGTAAACCTGCAATCGCTAGACCATAACTGATCAGTTGCAGATACAGAGCGCAGGCATAAAAAATATGTATATCGCGAATAAAAAAATTGCTGATCAGCAAAGGAATCAAACACAGCGGCGAGAGACGGCGTATAAGCTTGTGGCTGATTAAAGCGATAGCGTAAAGCTTGTGTTTGAATGGATTGAGCAGTTCGCGTCTGGCCGCTAAGCTTTTTAGCCCCCCTACAGTGACCCGAATACGACGGCGGTATTGTTTATCAACCTCATCAACACCCTCGTCTATGACTTTTGCATTTTCGACATAAATGATTTTTTTGCCGTTGACCGGCGCGCAAGTGCTGAGGAAAAAATCATCATTGACGTCCAGTGGAATTGTTTGAAAAAGCTCTTTGCGTAATGCCAATAAAGCGCCGTCTGCAGAAACCATACATCCAGTTTTGTTTTCTACTGCTCTGATCCAAGACTCGTAATGTCGGTACAAGCTATCGCCTAAGCTCAATGATTTTCCGCTGTTCGGAATTATCATTTGACCTGCGCTAGCACCGACTTCGGCAGAGGAAAATGGTCGTAATAAGTGTTCCAAAGTAGAGTCTTCCCACTGATTATCGGCATCGGTAAACACCACGATGTCATTTTCAGCATAGGCAAATGCAGTGTTCAGCGTGCTGGTTTTTCCTGCGCGCGGTAAATCCAATACGGTTATACAAGGGTTATCAAATGCTTGAGCAAGGCGTACGGTTTGATCAGTCGAGCCATCGCTGGCAATAATTATTTGTAGTTTTTCTGTTTGATACGATTGATTGAGAATAGAGACTATTTTGTTTGTTATATTTTTTTCTTCATTGTGTGCAGCGATGATGA
>JAAXZZ010000004.1 GCA_012719655.1 Gammaproteobacteria bacterium
TACACCGGGCGTGCCAGATTCAAACTCGCCTTGGTTGGCTGTTAGTGCAGCCTGTAAGCATTGGCGAACCGAAATAATCCCTGCGGCCAAGTAAGGGGATAACTGACTGGTGCCGAGCAGAGCTGGGATGTCGCGTTGATCTAAATAGCCATCAATGGCCTGCTGAGTAAATGCCTGTAAGCGTTGCACTGCTGCGTGTTCGCCAGCCGGCCAGAGCGCCTGCACACTCGCGTCGGTGGCGGCAAAACCCGCCACTGTAGTTGGGATCGCGTCACTGGCAATACTGAGCGCTGCTTGTGCTGTGGGCGTGGCGCTGGGTTGTGGTAGCGACTCAGATAAACGCTGGTAACAGACTTTTTTAAACTGACTAAAAACTTTGAAATAGGTACCTGTTTGCGTGAGTATGCTGCCGGGCTTAAACAGCAGTTGGTCAAAGTGCGGGTGAAATAAAATACCTTGGTCAACTAAAAGTGCGCCAACGCTAAGGTCGCGCTGGCTTTCATGGATGCCGTATTCTGTGTTGACATGAACAGCGCTGATATTGAACTGCTGAGACACTTGAGCAAGCACGTCAGGCGCGTGCTGCCACTGCTCGGCGTGGCGGATCAATAGCGGTACATTGAGGGCGGCGAGGTCTTTTTGTAATTCAACAAGATTGCGCAGCCAAAAATCCACTTTGCAAGGGGCGTCATCGTGGGCCAGCCATTGTGCTGGGCTGATTAAGTAAATAGCCAGCGTTGGGCCGGCCTGCATTGCCGCAGTGAGGGCCGTATTATCTTGTATACGCAAGTCGTTACGCAGCCATAGCAATTGCCGTGGCGCGCTCTGTGGGGCGGCGTTTAAAGTGCTCATATGGCATTCCGCAAGATGAGGTTTTCGGGGTGGGGTTGTAAATACACTTGCTCGGCAATATAACGATCTGGGTGACGTCTAAAGTGATGCTTGAGCAGGGTCAAAGGTACAATTAAGGGCACAATACCGCTGCGGTATTGGCTGATCAGTGTTTGTAGTTCCTGGCGTTCATCGGCTGCTAAGGAGCGCTTAATGTAACCACTGATATGCTGCAGCACATTAGTGTGGGTGCCGCGGTTGGCGATTTTTTTCAAGGCTGACATAAACTTACTAAAATACTGGGTGGCTAAAATACCTAGGCGCAGCTGATGGTTGCTGGCCAATAAACGGCCGAGTGCCGCACAATCGGCGGGGCTGTTGGCCATCAGTTGATATTTATAGCGGGCATGAAAGTCGTAGAGTTTTTTGCGGGTTAGGCCGCTGCTTAAGAGCTGTTGCCATTGTGCATAGGCAAATACTCGGGTAATAAAGTTTTCCCGCAGCACCGGATCATTTAAACGGCCGTCTTCTTCGACCGGCAGATTAGGCTGGGCGCGCATTAAGGCGGCGGCAAACAAACCGACGCCGCCGTGTTCAGTCGTATGCCCGCTGTATTGATAGACCTTGACGCGCTCCATGCCACAGGAGGGCGATTTTTGCATCAGAATAAAGCCGCATAGGTCAGTCAGTTCCGCTGCAGTGCGTTGTCCGTAAGCCGTCAGTGCATCGGTGACATCCAGCTCGGCATTGACTGTCCCCACTGCGCGAGGGTTACTGGTTTCGCCCACTAAGCGAATTGGCTCGCGCGGTGTGCCAAGGCCGATGGCTTGCTCTGGGCACAGCGGCACATAACTAAAGTATTGGCTCAACACATCTTTACATAAATGCGACTGTTTATGGCCGCCATTAAAACGTACTGGTGCGCCAAGTAAGCAGGCGCTGATACCGACTTTAATCAGGTTATTTGAACTGCTCATAATAGGTCTTTATAGGCTGTAAAATATGCCTACAAGAATATAGCTATAGTTGTACAAGTCAAATAATTTGTACAACTATAGCTTGTCAATGGCGGGCTTGTTGGATTGTTCATTGTGCAGCTTTAATCACACCGCTCGACGCGGCCTTGCGCTGCGATCACTTTCACTCCAGCACGCTTTACCAGCCCACGCCGACACCAATCAAATAGCGGCGATCATTGAGGTCGCCATACTGACTGGAGACCTTGTCCCACTCAGCTTTTAGAGTAATCGCAGCCCAGCTATTGACCTTGTAGCGTAATCCTGCTTCGGTATCTAAAACATAATCAATACTGCTAATAAAAGGCACACCAACCTCACCTTGGCTATACAGTTCAAAGCTTTTACCGCTGATATAGCGGTTGTAATCCCAAGAAAAGGTGCTGGAGTTAAAGCTTTGTTTTTCACCGGAATCGAAGAGAAACTTATTATGGTTAATCAGGCTTGATACAGAAAAGGTACCTAACTCGTTATCCCAGAACTGATAACCCGGCCCAGTACCATAGGTATGCTGGCGACGTAGTTCTTCAAGGCGGTCATTGGTATATTTAATCTTATTTTTCCAGAACCACTTTTCAGTAATAAATCTGTCAAGTGCGTAGCTTGCTTCAAAGCGTTCAGTTTTTTTCGCGTTGTTTTTGGTTTCGTAGTCGTACTCAGTGTCTAGGGCATGTCGCCACAGACCATGACGTAGTTCAGAGCTCACATCGAGATCATAATCTTTAACGTTGCTTTCTTTTTTCTTGTAGTCGGCAGAGAAACTGATATTACCTTTCCAGCGTAAGTCTTCAATAATGGGCTTGGGCTTCATTAGTTGCTGAATATCGGTCAGCGCAATGGTTTTGGGTGTATCACCGTTGATCAATGTGACACTGCCATCGGGGGCGGGGCGCAGTGCTTTGCTCGATTCAGTGCTAAAAGTGTTCATCTTAACCAGCAGCGCTTGATCGGTTTCTAAAGTGGCAATTTTTTCGATATTTAACGTGATTGTTCCAGCGTAATTGGTCTTTAATAGCAGCTTGCCATTGTCTAGTAGTAGGATATCCCCTGTCATCCGGTCGCCGTTTTTTAACCAGACGGTATCGGCTTGCGCACAAAGTGAAAAAGTTAAGCTGGGAATTAAGCAAAATAAAGCAAAATGACGCATGATGACGAGCTCAAAAGGTAAATGGATTGAGGCATATTTAGGGGCGCAGTTTACCGCCATGCAGTAACAGACTCATAGTGCTAAATAGGGTTCCGCATTGGATACAGAGAATCAGCAGCAAAGACGGATCATCCTGTATATGTTGCTGTCCAACATCCCGCAAGGTCGTTTAGCGACCTATGGACAGCTGGCAAAGTTGATGGGCTACCCTAGCGCTGCGCGTTGGGTGGGGCGCACGCTGAGTCAGTTACCCGCGGATACACAGCTGCCTTGGCATCGTGTTGTTGCGGCGGGTGGTCGTTTAAGTTTGCCGGCCAATACCCCGGCCGGTGATGAGCAACGTCAACGTTTGCGCGATGAGGGCATCTTCGTGCAGGGCGATCGTGTTAAATTAGGCAATTATCAATGGCAGCCTGCAGCTGTTAAGCAGAACAAGGTATGTTTTTAAAATGAAATTTGTAAAATATGTCTGATAACAGTTGGCGCACAGCGCTACAGGCTTATTCCAGTCCTGCCACCTTAGCGCTTTTGTTATTAGGCTTTGCTGCCGGCTTACCTTACATGCTGGTGTTCTCCACCTTATCGGTGTGGTTGCGCGAAGCCGGGGTGGCTCGGGAAACCATTGGTTATGCCAGTTTGATTGGCTTGGCCTATGCCTTTAAATGGGTGTGGTCGCCGCTGCTTGATCAATGGCGCTTGCCGCTCTTAGGGCGCTTAGGCCGCCGCCGTTCTTGGTTGGTGTTTTCGCAAATACTGGTGGCGATTGGGCTTGCCGGGATGGCGTTGAGTAATCCGCAAAGTCATCTGGCCATCTTAATTGCCTTGGCCGTATTGGTTGCCTTTGCTTCCGCAACGCAAGATATCGCTGTGGACGCCTATCGTTTAGAAATTGTTGATAACAGCCGTCAAGCCGCGCTAGCAGCCAGTTATATGGCGGGTTATCGCGTTGCTGCACTGTTAGCCACAGCCGGTGCGTTGTATTTTGCCGAGTGGTTTGGTTCCACCGGTGTGGAGTATCGACACGCGGCCTGGGCCAGCACTTATCTGTTGTTTGCTTTATTGATGCTGCCAGGTTTATTAACTACTTTGTGGATGAAAGAGCCGCAAGTGGTTGTCCAAGCGGCCGATGCACTCAACCGCTACAAACTCAGTCATCAATTGATTTCTGTGGTGGTGCTGATGGTGCTGTTGGTGTCGGTGCCGGCGATGATGACGCAATTTTACCAAACCGATTTCCAATCCTTAGTCTCAGGCCAGTCGGGATTGGATGATCTGTTTTACAGTGATCGCGCGTTTTTACGCGCGTTGCTCTATACCATTTTGACGCTGTTCTGTTTGTCTGCCATTGGCCGTAAAGGATTGGCTCCGGTACTCACACCGGTCAGTGACTTTGTTGTGCGCTATCGTTGGCAGGCGTTGTTGTTGCTTGGTTTAGTCGCCACCTATCGTATGTCAGATACAGTGATGGGGGTAATGGCCAATGTGTTTTATATCGATCAAGGTTTCAGTAAAGATCAGATTGCTGGTGTCAGTAAGGTTTTTGGCTTGATTATGACCTTATTAGGTGCGGGTATCGGCGGCTTGCTGATCGTACGTTTTGGCATTATGCCGATTTTATTGATTGGTGGTATTGCTTCGGCGGCGACCAACTTAATGTTTGTCATGCTGGCCGGGATGGGCGCTGATTTGACGATGTTGATCGTCACCATTTCCTGCGACAACTTCAGTGCCGGCCTCGCAACGGCAGCCTTTGTTGCCTATCTATCGAGTCTGACCAATCTTAGGTTTTCCGCGACACAATACGCTTTACTGAGCTCAATTATGTTGCTGTTGCCACGTCTGATTGGTGGTTACTCTGGTGTGCTGGTGGATAAATTTGGCTATGAGCAGTTCTTTTTTATCACCGCTTTGCTGGGCGTGCCGACGCTGGTGTTGATTGTTTGGCAGTGGCGTAACGATCGGCGTAAAGCGGGCCAGACGCCGATGGAAACAGATGGTTAATTGGCTTCTGAGGTATTTTGTTACACAGTGCAAAGGATGTTGTCCTTGAGATTTACTCTGCTCGGGCGCATTAAATAACCATTGAGATTGTTAAGGTGTACCTAATGCGTGTTTTTTTCTTGTTGTTTTTGGTGTTTCCGCTGCTTGAGCTTTTTGTGCTGATTCGTGTCGGTTCCAGCATTGGTGCCTCAGCCACTTTATTACTGGTATTAGCCAGTGGTGTTTTCGGTGTTGTGTGTATGCGCTTGGCGGGCTTAACCACTGCACTCAATGTCCGCCAGCGTATGGCGCAGGGTGAGGTGCCAAATCGTGAAATGCTCAACGGTCTATTGTTAGTGGTGGCGGGTGCTTTGTTATTTTTGCCAGGCTTTATCAGTGATGTGATGGGTCTTGTGTGTTTGCTCCCGCTGACGCGTTCTTGGTTAATTAAACGCATTGCTTGGTACATGACTCAAAGCACTGGGCATACAGCAGGATTTTATTCCGCGAAGCAGACCTATCGTCAACACGACACGCCAACACAGCGCACCCGCGTGCAGATTATTGAAGGCGAATTCGAGCGTAAAGATCCTTAAAGGCGACCATCACACTATTATTGAAAATTTCTTGTCTGGGCCTTGAAATATTCAATCCTGTCTCCATATACAAGTCACTAAGAGATTCTGCACTAGCAGATCATTCCGCGCGCTGTGCATATTGCTCAGCGCGCCCCGGCTTGCCGGACTTAATAAACGTGCCGATGAGTGTCATCGGTTGATGTAATTAACCTGTTGGGAGAGATCGACAATGAAGCTTCGTCCTCTGCATGACCGTGTGGTAATCCGCCGCAGCGAAGAAGAAACAAAAACCGCTGGTGGCATTGTGCTACCGGGTTCAGCAGCTGAAAAACCAAACCAAGGCGAAATTGTTGCTGTGGGTACGGGTCGTGTTTTAGACAATGGCGATGTGCGTGCACTCGCGGTAAAAGTCGGTGATAAAGTTGTATTTGGCCCTTATTCCGGCAGTAACGCTATCAAGGTTGATGGTGAAGAGTTGTTGGTAATGAGCGAAAGCGAAATTCTCGCGGTTGTTGAAGCTTAATTTATCCCCCTTTGCGTAAATGACACAAAATTGAGGAACACAATTCATGGCTGCTAAAGAAGTAAAATTCGGCGATTCAGGCCGCAAAAAAATGTTAGCTGGCGTCAACGTTTTAGCTGACGCAGTAAAAGCAACCTTAGGCCCTAAAGGTCGTCACGTTGTTTTGGAAAGAAGCTATGGCGCGCCGTCAATCACTAAAGATGGTGTTTCTGTAGCAAAAGAAATTGAGCTCAAAGATCGCTTTGAGAACATGGGTGCGCAACTGGTTAAAGACGTTGCTTCTAAAGCCAACGACGAAGCCGGTGACGGTACTACAACTGCGACAGTTCTAGCCCAAGCCATTGTTAACGAAGGCTTGAAAGCAGTTGCCGCAGGCATGAATCCAATGGATCTCAAGCGCGGTATTGATAAAGCCACTATCGCGATTGTTGAGCAAATCAAGCAAATGGCTAAGCCATGTGCGGATAACAAAGCCATTGCTCAAGTGGGTACTATTTCTGCCAACGCTGACACCTCAATCGGTGACATCATTGCTGAAGCAATGGACAAGGTTGGTAAAGAAGGCGTTATCACCGTTGAAGAAGGTTCAGGCCTGGACAACGAATTGTCTGTGGTTGAAGGTATGCAGTTTGACCGCGGTTACCTGTCGCCTTACTTCATCAACAAACCCGACACCATGGTTGCCGAGCTGGAAAGCCCGCTGTTGCTGTTAGTGGATAAGAAAATCTCTAACATCCGCGAGCTGCTGCCTGTTCTGGAAGCGGTGGCAAAAGCCGGTCGTCCATTGTTGATCGTGGCTGAAGATGTTGAAGTCGAAGCGTTAGCAACATTGGTTGTTAACAACATGCGCGGCATCGTTAAAGTGGCTGCAGTTAAAGCGCCAGGCTTTGGTGATCGTCGTAAAGCGATGCTGCAAGACATCGCAATCTTGACCGGCGGTACAGTGATTTCTGAAGAAGTGGGTCTAAGCTTAGACACTACAACTTTAGAGCACTTGGGTAACGCTAAGCGTGTGATCTTGAATAAAGACAACACCACTATTATTGATGGTTCAGGTGAGCAAGCGGACATCGAAGCACGTGTGCTGCAGATCCGTAAGCAAATTGAAGAAACAACTTCAGACTACGACAAAGAAAAACTGCAAGAGCGTCTGGCTAAATTAGCTGGCGGTGTTGCCGTGATCAAAGTGGGTGCAGCCACTGAAGTTGAAATGAAAGAGAAGAAAGCTCGCGTTGAAGACGCGCTGCACGCAACCCGTGCTGCCGTTGAAGAAGGCGTGGTACCTGGCGGTGGTGTAGCACTTGTGCGTGCACTGCAAGCCATCAGTGAGCTCAAAGGCGACAACGACGATCAGAACGTGGGTATTGCTCTGCTGCGTCGCGCGGTTGAAGCACCACTGCGTCAGATCGTTGCTAACGCGGGTGATGAGCCAAGTGTGGTGGTTGATAAAGTTAAGCAAGGCGAAGGTAACTTCGGTTACAACGCGGCAACGAGCGAGTACGGCGACATGATTGCTATGGGTATTTTGGACCCTGCAAAAGTGACCCGTTCAGCGCTACAAGCCGCAGCGTCCATCGCAGGCTTGATGGTCACCACTGAAGCGATGATCGCTGACATCAAAGATGACAGCGCCGCACCTGCAATGCCTGATATGGGCGGCATGGGTGGTATGGGCGGCATGATGTAAGGTTTTTTACCTTACTGTTTCGCTCTAAAGCATCAGAAAAACGGCTACTCAGTGATGGGTAGCCGTTTTTTATTGGACCTAATAAAAGTGCAGTGAACTTATAGAGGGTAATCGGCCAGTTGGCGGGCAATTAACATGCGCTGCACTTCGCTGGTACCTTCATAAATCTGCGTAATGCGCGCATCGCGGTAATGACGTTCCACAGCATAGTCTTCTAAATAGCCATAACCACCGTGTACTTGAATGGCCATGGAGCAGACTTTTTCTGCCATTTCTGAGGCAAAAAGCTTGGCTTGTGACGCTTCAGATAAGCAGGGCAGACCAGCGGTACGCAAGCGCGCCGCATAGAGAATCATGTGTCGTGCCGCGTTAATCTGGGTGTGCATATCAGCCAGCATATTCGCAATGCTTTGGTGTTCGGCAATCGGCTTACCGAACTGCACGCGCTCGCGTGCATACAATAGCGCTGCTTCAAAAGCTGCACGAGCAATCCCGAGTGCTTGTGCTGCAATACCTAAACGACCACCTTCTAAACCTGACAATGCTAAAGCTAAGCCTTTACCACGAGGGCCGAGCATGTTTTCTTTCGGGATGCGACAGTTGACCAAGCTGATCGCGCAGGTGTCTGATGCACGCAAGCCCATTTTTTGCTCCATACGTTCCACTTCAAAGCCGGGTGTATCGGTGGGTACTAAAAACGCCGATAAACCTTTTTTGCCCAGCTCCGGATCAGTCACGGCGAAAACAATGGCTAAGCCTGCGCGTTTGGCATTACTGATAAATTGTTTACTGCCGTTAAGTACCCAATGGTCGCCATCTTCCACTGCCTTGGTGCGCAGGTTGTTGGCTTCAGAGCCCGCTTGTGGCTCGGTCAAGCAAAAGCAGGCCAGTGTTTGGCCGGAGGCTAATTGCGCAACCCACTCTTTCTTTTGTTGTTCAGTGCCCCAGTTCAGGATGGGCGTGCAACCCACTGAGTTATGAAAGCTCATCACCGCGCCGGTGGCGGCACAACCGGCTGAGATTTCTTCCACGGCAAGGGCGTAGCAAGTGTAGTCGATGTAGGAGCCGCCCCATTCTTCGGGCACTACCATGCCTAAGAAGCCCAGCTCACCCATCTGTTTAAGCATGTTCTCATCGAGCCAGCCAGCCTTTTCCCATTGTTCTGCGTTGGGGGCTAATTCGGTTTTGGCAAAGTCCCGTGCCATATCACGGATCATGCGTTGCTCTTCAGAGAGTTCGATATCATTCATGGTGAAATTCCTTTAATGCACCCATCGGCTTAAATAGCCTGCGCTTGAAAACCGGCAAACAGCTCATCAAGCTTGGCCGGATCAAGCGCTTCGATGCTGGCTGGCTGCCAGCGTGGGTTTTTGTCTTTATCAATGATCAGTGCGCGCACGCCTTCCATAAAGTCGCCTTTAGTAAACCACTGGCTGCCAAGGTGGTATTCCAAGCGGAAACAATCGGCCAGTGTCAGGTTTTTAGCGCGACGTAGCATCATTAAAGTGGTAGCCATGGCGATGGGCGAGCGGGTGCGCAGGGTGCTGATCAGCTCTTCACACCAGGGTTTGATACTGGTATCGGTTTCGCTGGCTAAGGAGGCGATAATTTGCGCCACTGAATCTTTGCTGAAATGCTGCTCGATAGCAGCCCGTAGCGGAGCTAACTTGGAACCGCTGGCACGCTTGCTGGCCAAGGTATTGAATAGGCTGCGGATGGCTTCTTGTGAGGAGTGACCCCACTGCATATTGTCTAAGCAGCGATCCAACTCAGTGATTTGCTCGGCATATAAAAACCAATCGGCCAAACCGACTTGTAAGGCGTCTGCTGCACCAATGGGATTACCGCTGACGCCCATATAAGTACCGATTTCGCTCGGCAAACGCGATAAAAAATAGCTGCCACCCACATCAGGGAAAAACCCAATACTCACTTCGGGCATCCCTAAGCGGGCTTTTTCGGTGACAATACGAAAACTTGCACCTTGCACCAAGCCCATACCACCACCCAAAGTTAAGCCATTGATCAACGCGATAACAGGCTTAGGGTAGGCGTGAATATGCTGGTCAAGGGCATATTCTTCACTGAAGAAGGTTTGATTGAGGTCATTACCTTCTTTGGCATTATTGTACAGCTCACGAATATCACCGCCGGCGCAAAACGCTTTGTCACCGTTGGCGCGTAACACTACGGCGACGACAGTGTCATCAGTGGCCCAGTCGTTCAGTTGTTGGGCAATGCAGCGCACCATGTCTAGATTGATGGCATTAAACGCCGCGACACGGTTAAGTGTCAGATGGCCAACCTTATTGCGAACCTCGCTCAGTACCAGTGCTTGATGATCGGACATACTGCTTACTCCTTTAAATACAATTTAATAATGGCCGAAAAGTCGAGGCTGCCGTTGCCTTGTAAGCTGAAGGCCTGATACAGCTGTTGCGCGGCTGCCCCGAGCATAACCGGTTGCTTGGCTAAACGTGCGGCTTCAGTGGCCAGTCCTAAATCTTTCAACATTAAATCACTGCCAAAGCCACCACTATAACCACGACTGGCCGGCGCATTCTCTAGTACATCTGGATAAGGATTGTTGATTTCTGAGCTCCAGCAGCGTCCACTGGAGGTGTTAATAATGCCCGCCAGAACCTTAGCGTCCATGCCGAGGGCAACGCCTAACGCCATCGCTTCGGCGACACCAATCATGGAAATCCCCAGCAGCATATTGTTGGCCACTTTCGCCACTTGGCCATTACCGTTATCACCGCAATGGGTGATGTTTTTGCCCATGGCTTGCAAGATCGGCCGGATTTTATCCACATCGGCAGCCGCGCCACCCACCATAAAAGTCAGAGTCGCGGCGTGAGCACCAGCCGTGCCGCCAGAAACTGGTGCATCGAGCATGCAGTGTCCAGCCGCTTGCGCCACTTGCGCCACTTCGCGGGCGCTGTGCGGATCAATGGTGGAGCAATCAATTAAATAAGTGGGCTTGCGCAGCTGGGCAATTAAACCCTCATCACCCAGATAGACCGCTTTCACCTGGGCCGCTGCTGGCAGCATGCTGATGATGACATCAGGGGCGCTGGCGACTAAATCAGCGATTGAGTTAAATCCTTGTGCGCCTTGTTTGGCAAGTTCCGCAACCGCTGGTTGCGACAGGTCGAAAACGCTGAGGGCATGACCTGCTTTAACGAGGTTGCTGGCCATGGGGCTGCCCATATTACCGAGTCCTAAAAATCCATTGTGCATGGTTGATCTCCGCTTCTTATGCTTGTTGCGCGTACCGATGCTAAATAGGTTGCTAATCATTGTATGTTGCAGTGAAGGCGGCCCGCCTAAACCAAGGTTCGAGCGGGCAAGCGTTTTACTTTAAGCTGATGGTGGTATTGAGTGCGCCGACTTCTTCGTCATCATCAAACCAGCGTGCGGTAACCGTTTTGGTTTGCGTATAAAATTGCACCACTTGTTTGCCGTATGGCCCCAAGTCACCCAGTTTCGACGCACGTGAACCGGTGAAAGAGAAGATTGGCACCGGCACTGGGATAGGGACGTTAATACCGACTTGGCCGACATCAATGTCTTCTTGGAAGCGACGGGCAGTGGCGCCCGAGCGGGTGAAGATTGCCGTGCCGTTGCCGTTTGGATTGGCATTTACCAGTTCAATGGCGTGTTCGATCGTGTCGGCATGCATCACACAGAGCACTGGACCAAAGATTTCTTCTTGGTAAATGCGCATCGAGGTCTTGACGCCAGAAAACAGGGTTGGGCCAATAAAGTTACCGTTTTCAAAACCCGGTACGCTTGGGTTGCGGCCGTCAAGGTTCAGTGTAGCGCCTTCGTTGACACCGCTCTCAATCAAGTCGGTAATACGCGCTAAGGCTTGCTTAGAGATCACAGGGCCGACATCGGTGCCCGCTTGGCAGCCGGCGTTGACTTTCAGTGTTTGTGCTTTTGCAACTAAATCAGGTAGCCAGCTTTGTGCTTCGCCCACTAAGACCACCACTGGTAGCGCCATGCAGCGTTGACCAGCGGCACCAAAGGCGGCACCGACAATGGCATTGAGGGTTTGTTCTTTATTGGCATCGGGCATGACGATGCCGTGGTTTTTCGCACCCATCATGCACTGCACACGCTTTCCGGCCAGTGATGAACGGTTGTACACATGGGTGCCAACATGGGTGGAACCAACAAAGGACACCGCTTTAATGTCTGGATGGTCACAAATGCCATTGACTGCCTCTGGGCCACCGTGGATCACGTTAAGTACGCCCGCTGGAATCCCAGCCTCTAAAGCCAGCTCCACCAAACGCATGGTCACCATTGGATCCTGCTCTGACGGTTTCAGGACAAAGGTGTTACCAGTGACAATGGCCATAGGGAACATCCACAGTGGAATCATCGCCGGGAAGTTAAACGGGGTGATACCGGCACAGACACCAATGGGCTGCAGTAAGGTGTAGGTGTCCACGCCATTGGCGACGTTATTGGCCAGTTCGCCCAGCTGTAAGTTGCCAATTGAAGCCGCATGTTCGACTACTTCTAAGCCGCGAAACACATCGCCCTCGGCGTCTGCGAGGGTTTTACCTTGTTCGGCGGTCAACAAAGCGGCCAGCTCTTGCATGTTTTCGCGAATCAGCTGTTGGTATTTTAAGAAAATACGCGCACGGCTGCCGATCGGTGTTTTGCGCCAGGTTTTGAAAGCATTTTTGGCGCTGGCCACGGCAGCATTGATTTCATCTGCCGTAGCAAAGGGTACTTTGGCTAATACTTCTTGCGTGGCCGGGTTGATAACATCGCGCCACTGGTCAGTTTTTGATTCAATAAATTGACCGTCAATCACGAGCTTAATGGTAGGGACTTGAACTGTTGTCATGGGCATGCCTCAGGATGAAATTGTTTTTGTGTTTGATTGGCTATGTATGCTTTCATCCTAGCAGTGCATTTTTACTCGCAACAACCCTGCTGCTTGCAGATGCGCTGTGCAAAAATGCACACAGCTAATTGGGTCGAGGTGAGGACGCTATGGATTGGGAACAGTTACGGTTTTTTCTAGAGTTGGCGCGGGCAGGGCGTTTAGTGATTGCCGCGCGACGCATGGGTGTTGACCACACCACGGTGTCGCGTAAAGTCCAGGCCTTAGAAAAAGACCTCGGTCGGCCGTTATTTTTGCGTGAACCGGAAGGTTACAAGCTAACGGAGGCCGGGCGTGCGTTACTGCCGCAGGTGGAGGCCATGGAAAGTGCTTTTGTTGGCATCTCGGATTCGCTGCCCAACTTAGGTGAGCAAATTTCTGGGCATGTGCGCATTGGCGCCACCGAAGGTTACAGCACCTTGTTGCTGGCTGAACAGTTGGTTGAGTTGGGACAGCGTTTTCCACATTTGCTGGTGGATTTGTTGGCGTTGCCGCGAGCGGTGCAGTTATCGCGCAATGAGGCTGATATTGTGATTACCCTCGAACGTCCCGAGCGCGGGCCGTTTATTATCACCCGTTTGACAGATTATGCGTTGCACCTCTACGCCAGTGCTGATTATTTGGCAGCGCATCCGCCAATCAAGCAACGCGAACAGTTACGTGAGCACCGCTTTGTCTCCTATGTGGATGACTTGCTGTTCAGTAAAGAGCTGATATTTTTAGATGAGTTGGTTAAAAGCAACAAAGCCAATTTGCGTAGTACCAGTATCTTGGCGCAGCAGCAGGCGGTGGCCGCTGGCGCAGGTTTAGCCATTTTACCGGCTTTTGCGGCCCGTACTGATCCGCGCTTATGCCGCGTGCTAGCTGGAGATGTGAGTTTTACCCGCACCTTTTGGATGCTGATGCCCATTGAACTGAAAGATATCGCTCGGATGCGCACCGTATGGAATTTTTTGCGTGAACAAGCCCAAGCTCAGCAGCCCGTGCTATTACCCATGCAGGACGAAGAGGAGGAAATATAGAATGTCCGGACAGTACGCTGGAACTGTATCCGCGGTGATGGTGCGTGAAGCATTGCTAGCCCCTTTGCAGCAAGGGTGGGATCTACAAGACTTATTAGATGGCACGCCCTTTAGCGCAGCAGTGCTGCATGACGATGCGGCGCGTGTTCCTGTTCAGCACTATGCGCGCTTTTGGCGGCGCTTGCGCCGTACGATTCAAGATGAGTTTTTTTTGATGGATCAGCGTTGCATGCGACCAGGCAGTTTTGCTTTTATGTGCAGTATTGCCGCGCAGCAAGCCACGGTACGTCAGGGTTTAGAGGTGGCGTTACAGTTTCTGGCTTTGGTCTTTGCCGATAAACGTGCCGTGTTGCGTACCAAACACAGTATGGCGGCCGTGGTGCTGCGAGAAGAAACCGTAGAGCCGGCACGGGCTTTCACCTATTTTACTTTTTGGATGTATGTGCATGGCTTGACCTGCTGGCTGGCCAATCAACGTATTGACTTGTTGTCGGTGGATTTACGCAGCCCAGAGCCTGACTTTATTGATGACTATCGGGTGATGTTTTCTGACAACTTACGCTTTAATTGTCGACAATCTAAAATCTTCTTTTCAGCTGATGTCTTAGACGTGCCAATCCGTCGCAGTCCCGCAGACTTACAGCGCTTTTTACGCCATGCCCCCAATAACATTATGGTCAAGTACCGCGATGAACAGAGTTTAACCAGTCAGATTCGTCGCACCTTGCTCAATCGTGACCCTAAGTGTTGGCCCGATGCGGTGGACTTGTCTGTCGAGTTATTTATGTCGGTTTCGACTTTACGGCGTCGTTTAAACGAAGAAGGGCAAAGCTATCAAAGACTTAAGGATGCCGTGCGCAGTTCGCTGGCGGTGAAATGGTTGGCTGATGAATCTTATACTTTTGTCGATATCGCGACGGCCCTAGGCTTTGCTGATGTCAGTACTTTCTACAAAGCATTTCGTAAATGGACGGGCACGCAGCCCAGTCATTACCGCTCAATACTCATGGATAAAAATAAATAATTGGCAAAAACGTTCAAGTAGTTTGGTTGATTTGGCTATTGCTTCTGCAGCGGACTGGGGCTGACTATCAAGGCCTGTACCTTGCAATGTCAACAATAATAAAAGTTGGAGCGTGCCATGAACCCTGTTAAACGTGATTATTTTACAGCCGCAAAAACCTTTGACTTTGAGCAGACCGTGAGCGATGACATTAGCGGCACGTTTGCCGCGATGAACGCCTGTTACGAGTGCTGTGATCGCCATGCCGTCGGCGACGCCATTGCCTTAATCCAAGAAAATGCTGATGGCAGTTGCAGCCGTCATAGCTATGCGCAACTGCGTGATCAGTCAGCGCAATTTGCCCACTACCTTACCCAGCAAGGTCTGCAAGCGGGCGATATCGTGGCCGGTTTGTTGCCCCGTGGGCATGCCTTGATTGTGACGATTTTAGGCACCTGGCGCATAGGTGCGGTGTATCAGCCGTTGTTTACCGCCTTTGGTCCTAAAGCCATTGAGCACCGCCTACACACTTCAGGCGCAAAGCTTGTAGTCAGCGATGCGGCCAACCGCAGTAAGTTGTTAGAGGTTGAGCAGTGCCCAGCAGTGATGACGGTTACAGATGCTCAAGGCCAAGGCTTAGCAACCGGTGATGCTGATTTTTGGCCATCAATTTCTACTTTGTCGACGGATTTCGCAGCGGTTATGCGCACCGGCGATGATCCCTTTTTAATGATGTTTACTTCCGGCACTACAGGTTTAGCTAAGCCTTTAGAAGTGCCGCTACGTGCCATCGTCGCGTTTCAGCGCTACATGATTGATGCGGTAGGCCTGCGTGCAGAGGATTCATTTTGGAATGTGGCTGATCCAGGCTGGGCCTATGGTTTGTACTTTGGCATAACCGGGCCGATGTCGATGGGTTTGCCGGGGCTGTCAGTGGATGGTTTGTTCAATCTTGAGCGCTGCTTAGACATTGCGAAAAAATACAATGTGACTAACTTAGCCGGCGCTCCAACGGTGTTTCGTATGCTGATTGCCGCGGGTGCAAAAGTGGCTGATCAGTGGAAAGGGCAATTGCGCGTGGTCAGCAGCGCCGGTGAGCCGTTAAATCCTGAAGTGATTCGTTGGTTTAAGGAGCATTTAGATGCCCCTATCAATGACCATTACGGGCAAACTGAAATGGGCATGGTGTTGTGTAATCATCATAATTTAGCCCACCCGATTCATATCGGCGCTGCAGGTTATGCCTCGCCTGGGCATCGTGTTGTGGTGCTCAATGAGGAAACCCTTGAAGAGTTGCCCGCTGGCCAACCAGGGATTTTGTCGGTTGATGTGGAGCGCTCGCCGATGTTTTGGTTTAAAGGCTATAAAGGCATAGAAACCACGTCCTTTAAAGGTCGTTACTATTTAACCGGTGATACCGCTGAGCTCAATAGCGATGGCAGTATCAGCTTTGTTGGACGCTCCGATGATGTGATCAGCACCTCTGGTTATCGTGTCGGGCCTTTTGATGTAGAAAGCGCTTTGTTAGAGCATCCAGCGGTGATTGAAGCGGCGGTCGTGGGTAAACCAGATCAGCAGCGCAATGAAATCATTAAAGCCTTTGTAATTTTGCAAGACGGTTTCGAGGGGACGCTTGAGTTGGCTGAAGAGCTGCGTTTGCATGTGCGCAATCGCTTGGCTGCACATGCCTATCCCCGTGAAATTGAGTTTGCGCAGGAGCTACCCAAAACGCCAAGCGGTAAAGTGCAGCGCTTTATTTTGCGCATCAATGAAATGAATAAATACAACGAACAGCAACAGGCTAAACAAGCCGTTAGCTGATTTTAAGGATGACGTATGCGTGTAGCTGAACATACCTTTGTAATCACCGGTGGCGCTTCTGGGTTAGGCGCCGCCACCGCCGAGCATCTCGTGGCTCAGGGGGCGGCCGTGGTGCTGCTGGATATTAATCAGACGGCTGTTGAGGCGCAAGCGCAACGCTTAGGCCGTAACGCCTTGGGGCTTGCTTGTGATATTTGCGATGTCGAGCAAGTGCAGCAGGCATTGGCTGCTGCGCTTAAACAGTTTGGCGCGCTGCATGGCTTAATTAACTGCGCCGGAATTGTTGGCGCACAGCGGATTCTGGGGCGTCAAGGCCCCCATGATCTGGATGATTTTGCCCGCGTGCTGAATATTAACGTCATTGGTAGTTTTAATATGCTGCGTTTAGCCGCACAAGTGCTGGCCAGCAATGAGCCTAACACTCAAGGTGAGCGTGGGGTGATTATTAATACCGCCTCCATTGCTGCCTATGATGGGCAATTAGGTCAAGCCGCCTATGCCGCTTCAAAAGGCGCGATTGTCAGCTTAACGTTGCCAGCGGCGCGTGAGTTGGCCGCACTCGGAATCCGCGTGATGACCATTGCCCCTGGGATCTTTGAAACGCCGATGATGGCGGGCATGACTGAAGATGTGCGCGCCAGTTTGTCGGCCGCTGTGCCCTTTCCAGCGCGCTTAGGAAAGCCTGAAGAGTACGCCGCTTTAGCTCAGCATATTATTGAAAACAGCATGCTCAATGGTGAAGTGATTCGCCTTGATGGTGCGTTACGCATGGGAGTTAAATAACAATGAATAGGGCAGATCCTGTGGTTATCGTCAGTATGGCGCGTACCCCAATGGGGGGCTTTCAAGGCGCTTTGCAGAGTGTAACTGCACCAGAGTTAGGAGCTGCCGCTATTAAAGCGGCAGTGCGCCGAGCGCTACTGGCCCCAGAAGCCGTACAAGAAGTGATGTTTGGCTGCGTCTTACCGGCAGGTTTAGGTCAAGCACCGGCACGCCAAGCCGCTTTAGGCGCAGGTCTGGCCGAGCATACCCTGTGCAGCACAGTGAACAAAATGTGCGGCTCGGGCATGCAAACAGTGATTATGGCCCATGATGCGCTGCTTGCGGGCTCTGTGGATGTGATCGTCGCCGGCGGTATGGAAAGCATGTCGAATGCACCGTATTTGCTCGATAAAGCCCGTGCCGGTTACCGTATGGGGCACGGCCAAGTGATTGATCATATGTTTATGGATGGTCTTGAGGATGCCTACGATAGAGGTCGTTTAATGGGCGCTTTTGCCGATGACAGCGCGCATGCCTATGGCTTTAGCCGTGCGCAGCAGGATGACTTTGCCGAGCAATCATTGTTGCGTGCGCAAGCAGCGATTCGTCAGGGGTATTTTGCTGAGGAAATTGTCCCCGTTGAGGTGGTGAGCCGTCAGGGCCATGTCACCGTTAGTGTCGATGAACAGCCACCCAAAGCCGATATCAGTAAGATTCGTCAACTGCGCCCAGCTTTTAATAAAGAGGGCAGTGTCACCGCTGCTAACTCCAGCTCGATTTCCGATGGTGCAGCGGCTTTAGTGCTGATGCGCCAAAGTACAGCGCACGCCCGTGGTCTTAAGCCCTTGGCAGTTATTCACGGCCATAGTGCTTATGCTGCTGCGCCGCACTTATTTACCCGTGCCCCAGTGGGAGCGATTAATAACTTACTGGCGCGCACCGGCTGGGATTTGGCTCAAGTGGATTTATTTGAAATCAATGAGGCTTTTGCCGTCGTCACTATGATTGCTATGCAGGAGCTGAATTTGCCGGCGGAAAAAGTCAATGTGCACGGTGGTGCTTGTGCTTTAGGCCATCCGATTGGCGCATCTGGGGCGCGCATTTTAGTCACTTTGCTTGCCGCCTTAAAGCAAAAGCAGCAGCGTTTTGGCATTGCTGCCATTTGTATTGGTGGTGGTGAAGCGACTGCAATGGCGGTTGAAATTCTGCATTAACACCCTAAATGTAAATGGTTAATCGCATTTACATATCGATTATTGAGGAATTGAAGTTATGTCCAATGCCGTAGAGAAATATCAGAAAGCTCAGCACCTGCAATTAACCGATAAGTTGCTTGTGCAAATGCGCGGGCATACCGCTTTGCTGACGCTAAATAGTCCACCAGCCAATACCTGGGATGCCGAAATGCTCCAGGGCGTCAAGCAGCTGGTTGAGCATTTAAATGGTGATAAAGATATTTATGCGTTAGTGGTCACTGGCGCTGGCAGTAAGTTTTTCAGCGCGGGTGCAGACTTAAAACTCTTTGCCAGCGGTGATAAAGCCGTTGCGCGAAGCATGGCACGTTATTTTGGCGAGGCCTTTGAAGCGTTGAGCAATTACCGCGGCGTCACCATCGCGGCGATTAATGGTTATGCGATGGGCGGCGGTTTGGAGTGTGCCTTAGCTTGCGATATCCGTATTGCCGAAGAGCAGGCGCAAATGGCTTTACCTGAAGCCACTGTGGGCTTATTACCTTGCGCCGGCGGCACACAAAAACTGCCGTGGTTGGTGGGTGAGGGTTGGGCCAAACGCATGATTTTATGCGGAGAGCGAATTGATGCCAAAACAGCAGAGCGCATTGGTTTGGTGGAAGAGGTTGTCGCTAGCGGTGCCGCTTTGCAGGCAGCCTTGGCGCTGGCCGATAAAGTGGCGCAGCAAAGCCCTGTTGCTGTGCGCAAAATTAAGCCGTTGATTCAAGGAGCTCGCACCCATGCCCCCGATCAGTGGTTACCGGCGGAGCGCGAAGCCTTTGTAGATTTGTTTGACGCACAAGATACTAAAGAGGGTGTCAGTGCCTTCTTAGAAAAACGCAAAGCGCAGTGGCAAAACAGCTAGTGGCTGATATTGCCTGACACAACCGCAAAGCGATTGCACAGATATGTTGTGCGTTTATTTGCGGTTTTTTATACGTCAGTTGCAAAAGGTGCAATACAGTTAGGCGATGAAGTCTTTTTTAACAGCCATAAAAAAAGCCGTAACGCTTGTGAGCGCTACGGCTTTTTAATCTATGGCTTAACCCTGTGACAGCAATTGGCGTAACTCGATAATCGCCGCGTTAGCGCGGGAAATGTAGTTGGCCATAACTAAGGAGTGGTTAGCCAAAATACCATAGCCATCACCGTTTAGAATCATTGGACTCCACAGTGGTTCTTGCGCCGCTTCTAGCTCGCGAATGATTTGGCGCACGCTAACAGTGGCATTTTTCTTGGCAATGACATCAGCAAAGTCAATTTCAATCGCGCGTAAGAAATGTGACAGCGCCCAAGCCTGACCGCGGGCTTCATAGAAGACGTTATCAATCTGTAGCCAAGGTGTTTTAACGATTTCTTCGACGCCATCTTTACCATTAGTCAGGAGCGGTGGAGTGCCTGCTGGGTTGTCCTCCTCTTGGTTACTGTCCATATTCAAACGAGCCTTGCCTACGCTTGCTGATAAACGTTGTGACAATGAACCTAAGCGTGTGGCCACATCGCCGAGCCAGTTATTGAGGTTGTCGGCACGCGCATAAAACTGTGTGTTGGTTTTTTCTGGGTCACTTAATCGCACTAAATAGCGGTCTAAAGATTGAATACCTAAGCGGTATTCGTCTTCGGTTGCTGGCAATACCCAGCTTTTATTATCAAAATTGAAACGTGGCTCAGCTTTAGCCAGATCCGCATCCTCGGTGGATTGTGACTGCGAACGCGCAAAGTCTTTACGCAACGCGCGCGATAAATCACGCATTTGCACTAATACGCCATATTCCCATGAGGGTGTATTGTCGAGCCAAATACCAGGAGGCGCGATGTCATTGGTTAAATAGCCGCCGGGTTTGTCGAGTAAGGTCGTGGCGACTTGTTTAAGAGTGGCCACCGTGGTGTAGCCGGTAACGATGGAGTGCTGAGCTTTATCGGCGGATTGCTGAGTATGCTCTTGCACCGAGAAAAATTCTGGCTCTTGGCTCCAATACCAGCCAATAATAATAGTTACGATTAAATAAACAGCCACTACAGTGAGCAGTGTTCGGCTAAACCAGATGCCGCCGAGGTAGCTTTTAACATCGTCAACAGAGTCATTGACTTGGTCGCGAGCGTCGCGTGAACGTTTTTTCCAATTGAGCATGATTAAGCCCTATATTATGCAGTGCTAAGCGCTAGCAGCCGATGTATTGTATTGTCTAAGTGTACTATAAAGATGATGTCTGCTGTTGTAGGGAAGCTTGTTGAATATAAATATTGCCTTTGTCAATATCAAGGTTATATTGAATTTAAAACATTGATGGCATTTAGCTATTAAAAGCGCTACACAGCTGTTAAAAATACGCTGCGTGATAAGGTGGTCAACCGTATGACAGGCATACAAATGGATAGTCTTGAACGATTAAAGCAGCATTTTGCCCAGCGCGTCATTCATCAGTCTCGCCAGCTTTTAGAGATCTGGCAAAACTTGCACAGCACTCAATGGAGTGTGCAAGAATTGGTCAATATGAAAGATGCTACGCAGCGTTTATTGCGTTATGCCGAGCGCTTTGAGCAGCCAGTCCATCTGCAAATCGCTCAAGCATTACTGGATAATCTTGCTGCTATTGAAAAGAATGGCAACCGCTTAAACAGTGGGTTTATCGAAACCATGACGCAGCTTTTGCAAGATTTATTGCAAACAGGCCTGCGTCAAGGTGAAAGCATTGATAGCGTCTTTTTGCCACCGATGGTGCGCAAACCCCTCTATGTACTCTTGCAGGATTATGAAAAAGCAGCGCATTTTACTCAGCAAATGCATTCGTTTTCACTGCAAGCCGAGGTCTTTCACGATGCAGCGTCTTTTCTACAGGCAATGGCTAAGCGCCATCCGGCCTTAATTGTTTTAGATGTTGATTTTTCAGGGGCGGGCAAAGGCTTGCAGCTCGCGCAGGCTTTAAAAGACGACTATGAAAGCAATGTGCCAGTTTTGTTTTACAGTGCTGTAGAGGCGGATGCGCATGTGCGTTTAGCGGCTGTGCGCGCAGGAGCTGAGGCATTTTTTGTGGGCGAGTTGGATGCTGCTACTATTTTAGAAAAAGTTGAGGCTGCAACGCGCATTGCCCACGCAGAGCCTTACCGTGCTTTAATTGTTGATGATTCTAGGGCGCAAGCAATATTTACTGAGCGTGTGCTTAATTCAGCAGGGATTGTGACGCGCACAATCAACGACCCCACCTTAGCGTTAACCGAGTTGCTGGATTTTGATCCCGATCTCATTATTCTCGATATGTATATGCCGCAGTGTGATGGTCCTGAACTGGCGAAAGTCATTCGTCATAATGATCGCTTTGTTGGTGTTCCAATTATTTACTTGTCTGCTGAAGATGACTTAGATAAACAGCTCGATGCCATGAGTGAAGGTGCTGATGATTTTTTAATGAAGCCTGTTAAACCTCGGCATTTAGTGGCCACGGTGCGTAATCGAGCTGCACGGGCACGGCACTTGAAATCACGTATTGTGCGCGATAGCTTAACGGGCCTATTTAACCATACGCATATTTTACAGTTGTTTGATGATGCCCTGTTGCGCGCGAAAAAAACCGCACAACCTTTGTCTTTTGTGATGCTTGATATTGACCATTTTAAACAGGTCAATGATACCTACGGGCATCCAATGGGCGATAAAGTGATTAAAAGTTTAGCGCTATTTCTTCGCCAACGCTTGCGCCGCACTGATTCTATTGGTCGTTATGGGGGCGAGGAGTTTGCGGTGGTTTTTCCCAATACCGATGCTGAGTCAGCGCAAAATGTGATGAATGATATTCGTCAGCACTTTTCTGAAATAGCCTTTCCGGCGCCAACAGGGGATTTAAGCTGTACTTTTAGCGCAGGTATTGTCCAATACTCAGCTGATATGAATGATATAGATGCGACGCAGTTAGCCGGTTATGCCGATGAAGCATTGTATGCCGCTAAACATGCGGGGCGCAATTGTGTAAAAATTTACACAGCTGCGCCATAGACGCATGGTGTTGCGGCATCAGGTTGTTACTGAGTTAGGCTTTGTCGCGCCACTTTTCGTAGGCTGTCTAACAGCGCATCATTTGGGTAGCCATCGGCGGGTAAGCCCTGGGTTTGTTGGAAACGGCGTACGGCTTGGCGTGAGTTAACACCGATAATACCGTCGGCATTACCGCTATTAAAACCTAGCTGATTGAGCAGCGTTTGCAATTCAACGCGCTCTTGACGGCTGAGCATCCGTTCGTGTTTTGGCCAGTTTGTAGGCTTGCGGTAATCGCCGGCTAAGGTGTTAGACAGTAAACCGATTGCCAAAGCGTAAGAGGTTGAATTGTTATATTTTAAAATGCTGCGAAAATTATCCATAAATAGGTAGGCCGGACCTTGGTGACCACTGGGTAAAAACAGCGTCGCCGATTGTTGCTCCAAGTCTTGTGACGCTTTTTCCTCGCTGCGCAAAGAAATACCTAACGCGCGCCACTGTGCCAATGTTTTGCGTTGTTCACCATCTGCTAGCTGGTAGTCGAAGTGCTGCGCGGGTAACTGCACTTCAAATCCCCAAGGCTGTCCATGTTGCCAGCCGGATAAGCGTAAATAATTGGCTGCTGAAGCCAGTGCATCGGCACTGGATTGCCAGACATCACGACGACCATCGCCATCAAAATCAACGGCATACTGGCGGTAGGTGGAGGGCATAAATTGCGTTTGTCCCATCGCGCCGGCCCAAGAGCCAATCATGCCGTGAAGACTGGTGTCTCCCTCTTGCAGGA
>JAAXZZ010000054.1 GCA_012719655.1 Gammaproteobacteria bacterium
CATGCCCAATTGACTGGCGCGAATATAGGCCGCTGCAATGGCAGCGATTTCCAGCCCACCAACTTGCGCTAAGGCGTCTAATGGATTTTTACCCAGAGGCTTCGCGCGGGCCACGCTGGCGCTTAAAATTTCTTTTTTCCGCCTCAGCGCCGCACCTGCAACGCCAGTGCCGGGGCCGGTTAAACCGCTGACGTCTTGCTCCAACAGCAGAGCACTTAAACAACTGGCGGCTGAGGTATTGCCAATGCCCATTTCACCTAGCATCAGAAAATCACAGCCGCGCTGATGAGCCTGTTCTACTTGCTCTTTGCCTAAACTTAAGGCCGCCAGCGCCTGTTCATTACTCATGGCCGCTTGCAAGGAGAAGTCGTGAGTGCCGTCCATGATGGGCTTATGAGTCATCTGAGTTAAGTGCTCACAGTTCTGCGCAGTACCGCAATTAATGACGCTCAGTTGAATGCCTTGTTGTTTGCACAACGTGGCAACCGCCGCGCCACCGTTGACGAAATTCGCCAGCATGGCAATGGTCACCGACTGCGGGAAGGCTGAGACGCCTTGCGCGACAATGCCGTGGTCGCCGGCGAAAACCAGCATGTGCGGCTTTTTGATCTGCGGTTTGCTGGTGTTGTGCATCGCCGCCAACTCAATGGCAAGGCTTTCCAAACGACCTAACGAGCCTTGCGGTTTGGTCAGTTGATCTTGGTGTATTTGTGCATTATCGCGAGCGCTGTCAGAGAGCGCAGCAGTGGCGTCTAGCCACCAAGGGGTATCAGTCATACTTTGCGCCTAATGATTGTTTCGAAAGAATGTCACTGGCTGGCCCAGTTGTGCTTAAAAGATGTAAAGGCCACTGCTTTGCAGATTAAATGTGTTGGCTCACTATGCTGAGTGAGTTGCCGCTGTTTGACGCTCTTGCACTATCAGCCAAGGTGCGACCACCACCGCCCAAAGCTCTGGGTCGCGCTGCTGAAAGTCCAGGGCTTGCTCATCTTTTAAATGATGCAGCGCTTTTTGCTGCATTAGCGCACTGACGCTCTTTTTATCGTCTTTGATGATCTGCTCGGCCACGGTGACTAAATCTTGATTGCTGGCAACCCATAGCACCATACCTTTAGCAAAAATTGGCATGATTTCCGCCCAGCTCATGCGTGCGGTTTGGCCCAGCAGCTGAGCATATAAGTCACTGATTTCGTTTGACATGTTTTTTCTCGTAACAAAAGTGGGCATGATAGCCTGAGTTGCACTATCCCCCCAAGGGGCAAAACTTCAGTGTCGAGTGAATTGGAGAGTTTTATGCGCGCATCGTCATTACCTCGCTTAGCCTTTGCCGGTATCGGTTTAATGGGACTGCCCATGTGCCAGCGCTTGCTAACAGCAGGTTATCCATTAGTGGTGTGGAATCGTAATCCTGATAAATGTGCGCCCTTGGTCGCCTTAGGTGCGCAGCAGGTCTTTGAGCGTGCCGAACTCTGCGCTCAAGCCGATATCATTATGCTGTGCTTGGCTGATACGCAGGCCGTGTTTGAAGTGATGTTTGCCGAACAAGGCATTGCAGCAGCGATGCATAAGGAACAGATTTTAGTGGATTTTTCCAGTATCGAGCCTGCAACAACCCGAGGCATGGCGCAACAGCTAGCGCAGAGTTGTGGCGCGCAATGGCTGGACGTGCCGGTATCCGGTGGCGTTGGTGGTGCTGAGGCGGGCAGCTTAGCCATGATGGCCGGTGGTGATGCCGATGCTTTGGCGCAAGTAATGCCGGTGTTAGCGCACCTCAGTCAGCGCGTCACCCACATGGGGCCGGTAGGTTCTGGGCAGGTGACTAAAGTGTGTAATCAGATGCTAGTGGCTTGCAATGCCATGGTGATTGCCGAAGTGGTGGCTTTGGCTGAGCAGGCCGGTGTTGATGCGTCGCTGTTAGCACCGGCTTTGGCCGGTGGTTTTGCCGACAGCAAACCTTTACAAATCCTTGCACCACAAATGGCAGAGCGTGAGTTTGAACCGGTAAAGTGGCATGTGCGCACCTTGTTAAAAGATTTAGATATGGCCGTGCAGTTATCCCATAGCCACCTGTCAGCGACACCGATGAGTGGCCTCGCTGCGCAACTGATGCGCAGCCATGGCGCGCAAGGATATTTAGCAGCGGATCCTGCCACCCTGATCAAACTTTATAGTGGAGATAAATAATGGACATTGTGGCCAATTTATCCATGTTGTTTACTGAATTACCGTTGTTAGAGCGTGTGCGTGCGGCAGCGGCGGCAGGATTTTCTGGCGTGGAAATTCAGTTTCCCTATGAAGTACCAGCGCTGCAACTCAAAGAAGAGCTGCAGCGCTGCGCGATGCCGCTTGTGTTAATGAATTTACCGGCCGGTGATTTGATGCAAGGCGGTGCTGGTTTAGCCTGTCATCCCAAGCGTCGCCAGCCGTTTGCCGATGCTTTAGATGAAGCCTTGAGTTACGCACTTATGGTGCGGCCACGCATGGTCAATGTGTTAGCAGGGCGTTTACCTGAGGGTGTTTGCCGTGACAAAGCACTGGCGACCTTAGCTGCTAATGTGCGCGAAACAGCCCAGGCCTTTGATCGTCTACATATCAAGGTTTTATGTGAGGCCATTAATCCCATTGATATGCCTGGCTTTTTAATCAATACCCCGCAACACTTAAACGAACTCTTAACTGAGGTGCGTCACGACAATTGCTTTGCTCAATTGGACGTTTACCATATGGCACGGCAAGGCATCAGCGTTGAGGAGGCGTTAGCGGTATTAGCTGGTAAAGTCGCGCATGTGCAGTTTGCCGATTGTCCAGGTCGTGGTGAGCCTGGGACTGGCAGCGTTGATTTTAACGCTATGTGCTGGGCGCTGGAGCAGTCAGGCTATCAAGGTGCGCTAGCAGCAGAATACCGGCCGAGCAAGAGTACACAAGAGAGTTTGGCATGGCTCAGTCGTGCACCTTTCGCGCAATAGTTTGCAACTGCAATGACCAATGGAGCCAGTGTGTTTGGCTGGATTGAAACCTAGGGCTCTAAATCCTTGTGCAGGTTTTTCTGTAGATCTATGTTCTATCAACAATAATAAAAATAGGGGACTTTATGACACATTTACCACATCAATCAAAACAGGCTGATAACGCTTGGCGCGTATTGTTTTTGCTGTTTTTAGCCAACTTGTTTAATTTTTTTGATCGCGCAATTCCGAGCATCATTATTGAGCCGATCCGACTTGAGTGGAGTTTAACCGACTTTCAGATTGGTTTATTAGGCACCGCTTTTACCATTGTCTATGCCATTGCAGGCTTACCATTAGGACGCATGGCCGATACCGGCTCGCGTAAAAAAATCATGGGCTGGGGGTTGCTGGTGTGGAGTGGTTTGACTGCGGTAAACGGTGCAGTTACCAGCTTTTGGAGTTTTTTGCTGGTACGTATGGGGGTGGGGGTCGGTGAGGCCAGTTATGGTCCGGCAGCGAATTCATTGATTGGTGATTTATTTCCAGCCAATCGCCGTGCCCGTGCCATGGGTATTTTTATGCTTGGCTTGCCGTTGGGCTTGCTGCTGGCCTTTTTTACCACTGGGGCTATGGTTCAGGCTTTTGATAGTTGGCGTGCACCTTTTTTTATTGCGGCGGTGCCGGGCATCGTTTTAGCACTGTTTATGTTTTTTATTCGCGAGCCTAAGCGTGGTGATGCTGAATTGATAGCGGTGCAGAGTACGCCTATTGATCGGCCCATTCGTAGAGTCTTAGCCATACCAACGATGTGGTGGTTGATGTTGGCGGGGCTGTGTTACAACTTTGCAACTTACGCTAACACGTCGTTTATGGTGCCGATGCTACAGCGTTACTTTGCTTTAGAGTTGACCCAGGCAGCGATGTCGGTGGGGGTTATTGTCGGCGTGACGGGTTTACTTGCCTTGCCGCTAGGTGGCTGGATTGCGGATCGCTTACATATGCGTTTTCGTAATGGTCGTTTGTTATTTGGTGCGGTGAGTTTGCTGCTGACCTGCGTCTTTACCGGCGCTGCCTTAGTTGCCGGTGAAATTGATGCAGCGATCTTTGTTGGCCTTTTTGCCGTGGGGTGGCTGTTTGCTTATAACTTTTATACCTGCGTGTATACTGCCGTACAAGATGTGATTGAACCGCGTTTGCGGGCTACAGCGATGGCTTTGTTTTTTGCTGGGCTCTATCTGCTCGGTGGTGGCTTAGGCCCAGTAATGGTGGGCGGTTTATCTGATTATTTTGCTAACCAAGCCATGCTGCTAGCGGGTGCCAGCGTAATGACGGAGGCTTTTCGTGCGATTGGTTTGCACGATGCTTTGTATTTAGTGCCGGTGGCCATGGGGTTGACGGGTGTGTTTTTGTTGATTGCGATTCGCACCTTTCGCTTTGATGCGCAGAAGATGGCGCAATCAGCACAGCAATAACGAGGAAAGTGATAATGATGATGGAAAAAATTGAGGCCGCGTTAGCGGCATTACAGCCGCAAGCATTACAGATTGAAGATGAAAGCCATATGCATAGCCGTGGCCAAGAAAGTCATTTTAAAGTAGTGCTGGTCAGTGCTGCATTTGATGGTGTGCGTAAAGTACAGCGTCATCAAAAAGTCTATGCGGCGCTGGGTGATTTAATGCAGCAATTTCATGCCTTAGCCCTGCATACCTTCAGCCCTGATGAGTGGCAAGCAGAGCAAGCTGTTCCTGATTCGCCGCACTGCCGTGGTGGCAGTCTGCACGATAAGTAATCGCTTAATTTAGACTGTCGCTGCCAATAAAAACGGCCAACTCCTAAACTTAGGCTGCTGGCCGTTTGCTTAACTGCAGGCTATTTAGGCTTTAGCTAAAATATCTCGCAGTACGTACGGCAAAATCCCGCCGTGACGGTAGTACTCAACTTCAATCGGCGTGTCGATACGCGATAGCACTGGCACCTTATCAACGCTGCCATCCTTGCGGGTGATGGCTAAGGTGAACTGCTGGCGCGGTTGCATACTGCTGTCCACACCAAGAATGCTAAAGGTTTCTTCGCCCGTGATATTCAGCGAACTGTAGGATGCACCATCAACAAACTGCAAGGGTAAGACGCCCATGCCGACGAGATTGGAACGGTGAATACGCTCATAGGACTGTGCAATAACCGCTGCGACACCCAATAACAGAGTGCCTTTCGCCGCCCAGTCACGACTCGAACCGGTACCGTATTCTTGGCCAGCAAAAATAATGGTTGGCGTACCGCGCTGCATATATGCCATCGCGGCGTCATACACTGTGACTTGCTTGCCATCGAGCAAGGTAAAGCCACCTTCAATCCGTGAGCCGTCTTCGGTGGGCGGTAGCATCAGGTTCTTGACCCGTACGTTGGCAAAGGTGCCGCGAATCATGACATCGTGATGACCTCGGCGTGAGCCATAGGTATTGAAATCTGCTTGCTGTACGCCATGGCTGATCAGATATTGTCCCGCTGGTGAGTCGCTACGGAATGAGCCTGCGGGTGAGATGTGGTCGGTAGTGACTGAATCACCTAAGAGCATTAGTGCTCGAGCATTGGTGATTGGCGCAACCGCTTTGGGCTGCATGCTAAAGTCAGAGAAGAACGGCGGTTTGGCAATATAGGTGGATTTTGGCCAGTCGTAGACCAAACCCTTAGCGCTTTCAATGTCGTTCCAGAGTGTATTGTCTTTACTGACGTCACTGTATTTGTCGCGGAAGACCGCAGGGTTCATGGCTTTACCGAGTAAGGCTTGGATCTCGCTATTGGTCGGCCAGAGGTCTTTCAAGTACACCGGCTTGCCGTCTTTACTGGTGCCTAGAGGGTCTTTATCAAGATTGATATTGACGGTGCCAGCCAAAGCAAAGGCCACGACTAAAGGTGGTGAAGCTAAGAAGTTAGCACGGATATTGGGGTGAATACGCGCTTCAAAGTTGCGGTTACCCGAAAGTACTGCGGCTGCGACAATGTCATTTTCAACAATGGATTGGTTGTATTCAGGTCGTAAATCACCGGCGTTACCGATACAGGTGGTACAACCAAAAGCGGTGACAGCAAAACCTAAGGTTTCAAGGCTATCGAGTAGACCCGCTGCTGCAAGGTATTCAGGAACCACCCGTGAGCCTGGGGCCAATGATGTTTTGACCCGCGGATGCACGCTTAGACCCAGCGCCACTGCTTTTTTCGCCAACAATCCAGCCGCCAGCAATACGCTTGGGTTGGAGGTGTTGGTGCAGGAGGTGATGGCGGCAATCAACACATCGCCGTGGCCTAGGTCGATACTGCTCGGCGTGCTGCAGTGTTCACCACTGTCGCCAACAGGAGTCTCTAAGCGGTTATCAATCATTTCCACTTCTTGACGGGCGAGTGGGCGTTGAGGCTGAGGCGAGTCATTATTGACAACCGGGATAAGTGGGCAGCTCGTGTTATAGCGTTTGTCCAACTCAGAAGCGTCTTTGTTAAAGCCGCCGCTGGCAATGCTCTCACTAAATAACGAAGTAAAGTTGTCATGCATATCCGGTAACGCAATACGGTCTTGTGGACGTTTTGGACCGGCCAATGATGGACGCACGCTATCCAGGTCTAATTCAACCACTTGGCTGTAATCAATCTCGCCAGCGGTAGGAATGCCAAACATGTCTTGTGCGCGGAAATAGGCTTCACAGGCTTCAATGTCGATATCTTGACGACCGCTGCCGCGCATATAGTCTAAGGTGACCTCATCAACAGGGAAAAAACCCATCGTTGCGCCGTATTCAGGTGCCATATTGGCCAGTGTGGCGCGGTCAGGCAGACTCAAGTGTTTGGCGCCTTCACCAAAGAATTCGACAAACTTACCGACAACTTTTTCTTTGCGCAGTAACTCCGTTACGGTCAGTACTAAGTCGGTGGCGGTCATGCCTTCACGCAACTTACCGCTTAGGTGTACGCCAACGACATCTGGGGTGAGAATATAAAGTGGCTGACCAAGCATCGCCGCTTCTGCTTCAATACCGCCAACGCCCCAGCCCACTACGCCAAGTGCGTTAATCATGGTGGTATGTGAGTCAGTGCCAACCAGGGTATCAGGGTAGGCTATACCGTCTTTTTCTTGAATGCCGGGGAAGAGGTATTCAAGATTCACTTGGTGAACGATACCAAAACCAGGCGGCACCACTTTAAAGGTATCAAAGGCTTGCATGCCCCATTTTAAAAACTGATAGCGTTCGCTATTGCGCTTAAATTCCATAGCCATATTTTTTTCTAAGGCGTCGGGGCTGTTGTAGAAATCCACCATCACCGAGTGATCGACAACGAGGTCAACAGGTACCAGCGGCTCAATGGCTTTTGCCGGTTTGCCCATCTCTTCGGCGATATTACGCATCGCGGCTAAATCGCAAAGCAGGGGTACACCGGTAAAATCTTGCAGAACAACGCGCGCGACCATAAATGGGATTTCTTCATTGCGTGGCGCATTCGGCTGCCAGTTGGCCAGTTGCTGAACATGTGCAAAAGTGATGCTGTGATTATCGGTGTTACGTATGAGCGACTCTAAAATAATACGTATGGAGATAGGCAGGCGTGAAACTGAGCCTATGCCGATATTTTTAAGAGCAGGTAAAGAACAATACTTGAGTGTTTTGCCATTACTGAGGGTGAAAGTATGGTGCAGTTGATTAGGATTGAATGGGGCTGCTTGCATGACATTATCCTCTTAAAACTGTGACTCAGTGGTCTACAGCATAGCCTTATCTGGCGAACAATGTACACGTTGGACAATGGTCGCGCTTAAAGGTGAGGCGCAATAACAGCGTAGATGGATTAAAAAACCGCAGGATGACCGACTCTTCTCAGAGCGCTCACCGCTGCGGCTATTGAGTTGCTTAACGCGTTGCTCGCTTAGAAATTCCAGGTCGCTTGACCGGTAAAACCGTGCGCACTGTTGCGGTAGGTGGCGCGATAAGCAGGGCGGTAAGCGCTTGCTTGCTGATTCACGCCAGCTGTGTTTTCTCTGATATAAGCATAAGCCAAATCAATGGTAAGGTTGTCGCTGGCTTGCCAACCAGTTCCAAAGGTTAGGATCTTGCGGTGACCAACAGGAATGCGTACGGTACGGTATTCATTGGTGGTGGGTGACTGATCTAAGGCAAAGCCGGTACGCAACACCCAGTGTGGATTTACTTGGTAGCTGGCTCCGATTGAATAGGCCCAAGTGTTATGCCATTTTAGCTCTTCGCGTAGCACACCGAATTGTCCTTGTAGGGCGCTTGGTACCCCTTGGTTTTTTGCTGCAATAGACTCTAAACGACTCCAACGTGTCCAAGTTAAACCACCGTGTAAGGTCCACTGGTCATCCAGTTTATGACTGATGGATGTATCAACTGACTCAGGTGTTGTGAAGTCTAGAGTGGCTTTGTATTCGCCATTCACCGGTAGCGGAGCGTTATACACCTTGGTGCGGCCTTCTAAGGTGTAATCCACTTTAGAGTGGTAGGTAATACCCCAAGTGGTTTGCTCGCTTAAATCAACCATTAAACCAATGTTGTAACCCAGCGCTGTATCGTCGCCTTTAATATTGATCAGCGTATCTTGACCGGTTGGGCTCAAGCCGCGGGTTTGCAATGTGTTAGTCAGCTTGCCATCGATTTTATTGAGGGTTGGACCAAAACCGACTGCCACGCGATCAGTGATTTTATAACTTAATGTGGGTTGTAGGGTCATCACCGCAACTTTGCTGTATTGACCATGGCTGCTGCCTTGGAAGCTTTTTTCGTAGTCGCTGATCAATCCAAACGGCACATACATGCCTAAGCCAAAGTTCCATTTTTCATCAATTGGCATGGCGAAAAAGGCAAAAGGCACACTGGCTAAAGGCACCATGTCGCCTTTACTGGTTCCAGGCGCATTGGTATCAACGCGACTGATTTCAACGTTGGCTTTAACCATGGCAAAACCACCGCTGACTTGCTTGCCTTCGAGCTTAGACAAACCGGCAGGGTTTCCAAACACAGTGCTGGCATCTAATGCCGAAGAAGCACGACCGGCATAAGCTGTACCTGCACCGCTGGCGCTTTGTTCGTTTAAAGACAAACCGTTAGCGAAAAGAGCGCCGCTGGCTAAAGAAAGACTGACCACTAAGGTGCTGCGCAAAAAAGGAAAACGCATACTAGAACTCCGGGATTTTACAATCGCGCCACGTTAACAAGCTTTTTTATGAGCGCCAAGAAACAATCCGGTCCAAGTCAGCCTGAAAGGCTCTAATTCGGCTTTTATATGAATAAAAATAAATATTGAGTCGCTTTCTGAAAAATTGTCAGACAATTTTCGCCTGTATAGACAAGGTTCGATTTAACAGACTCTTAAGCATCAGTGCTACAACAACGCAGCGGCAAGACGAGTAAGGTCTTGCCGCTTGCAATTAGCGCGTGGCGTTATTGCCAGTGCGCTTAGGTTGACTGAAAGTGTCTAATAGAACTTGGTCAAGAATGCTCGAGGCACCCCAAGGCTGGGGATGATTGATAATCGCCACCACCGCCCAAGCATCACCATTCACGTCACGGCTATAACCGGCGATAGCACGGACATTTTTTAGGGTGCCTGTTTTGATGTGTGCTTGACCGGCCAGCTGACTGTTACGTAAACGACGGCGCATGGTGC
>JAAXZZ010000055.1 GCA_012719655.1 Gammaproteobacteria bacterium
AAATTGGCCAGCAACTGATTAAGGCCGAACTGACCACCCGTTTTTGGCCTTGCCTCAGCGATCTGAAAAATCTTTCGTTCAGCTTCATCAAGAATTTCGCTACCGCTTTTACCTTGCGGTGAGTAAGCACTGTCAGCGATCTCATTACTGATACTGATCAACTGGCGTAACGTGGCACGCTCACGAATAATTTGCGCATAGGCTTTAATATTGGCCACAGAAGGCGTGTTTTTCGCCAACTCACCTAAATAAGCCAAGCCACCCACTTGGTTCAGCTGCCCTTCCTGATCAAGTTGTTCAGATAAAGTTACAACATCAAAGGGGGCATTACGCTCTGCCAAACGCGCTACAGCACGAAAAATCAGACGGTGATCATGCCGATAAAAATCGCCATCTGAAACCTGATCCAACACGCGTTCCCAAGCGTTATTATCCAGCATCAAACCGCCCAGCACCGCTTGTTCAGCTTCCACGGAATGCGGCGGCACTTTCAGCGCAGCAGTCTCTAAATCATACTGTTGGGGGTCGTCAATTTCACTCATGCCATACACTCAATGTTGTCACCAAGGCCAGATTCTACCTGTTATTAAACAACAAAAGGCACGCATCTCTACAGATAACGTGCCTCTTGTACCACCAGTTAACCTGCGTTAACCAATAGGGCGATTAGCCTGCAACTACAATTAATTTAACTGTAGTTTCAACATCAGTGTGCAAATGCACAGTAACGTCGTATTCGCCAGTTTGACGAATCGTGCCGTAAGGCAAGCGAACTTCGCTTTTGTTAACAGCAACGCCTGAAGCAGTCAGC
This sequence comes from Gammaproteobacteria bacterium, assembly GCA_012719655.1. Taxonomy (GTDB): domain Bacteria; phylum Pseudomonadota; class Gammaproteobacteria; order Pseudomonadales; family Pseudomonadaceae; genus Denitrificimonas. Next base: position 812 of record JAAXZZ010000055.1, read on the forward strand.
GCATCAGCAATATCGTGAGTACCGATAGAACCGAATAACTTGCCTTCTTCACCTGTGTTAGCCGTGATAGTCACTTCCAACTCAGACAATTGAGCCGCGCGTGCTTCTGCTTCTGCACGCTTCTCGGCAGCCGCTTTTTCAAGCTCTGCGCGACGCGCTTCAAAAGCTGCAACGTTTTCTGCAGTTGCAGCCGTTGCTTTGCGTTGTGGTAATAAAAAGTTACGGCCGTATCCAGCCTTAACATTTACTTTGTCGCCTAGGTCGCCAAGGTTAGCGACTTTTTCTAGCAGGATGACTTCCATTTGAGTCTCACCTCTTGAATTTCAACGTTCACCGTTCGCAGCATCAGAATCATTTTTCTGATTCTTTAAGCCACGAAAATCAAAAACACTATCAACAATAGCCAGTACCATTAAAAACGGATAAATCAGCTGTGTGACCAGCACTAGCGCGACATAAAAACCAGTCAGCCAAAAACTGCCTAAGCGGTATTGAGCGACCAGCCCATGGATGATTGCTAAGCCTGTGAACATCAATGGCACACTGCACAAAGGCGTTAGAACTGCAGCCTGTATCCCGAGGCTTGGCGCAAACAACATACCAAACACTAGGGGGAACATCATCACCGCTGGTAGACGCAAGCGTTGGAACTCTTGCGCAAAACCACCAGGGTTAAATAAAACTGCTTGCCAATAACGCGCAAGTATCACACTGAGCACACACAGCAATTGCAGTACGGCAGCCATCAATCCAGTTAACACTGGCACAATCAGGCCTTGTAGTAGCAATACATCATCAGCCGATAACTGTTCATAAAGTCCTGAGAGCATTTTTGGCATTGCCGTGTTCAGCTCTGCAGCCAAACTGGCAAGGGGCTGAGCAAATGCAATGCCCAACGCCCAAGCAAAAAACACTCCAATCAAAACACTTGCAAGCAAGACTTTTGACCAAGACGACGTAACCCGCAGCACTTGAGCTAAACCTAAAGCCCCTAAAACACCTAATAAGGGTCTTGGGTCATCCAAGTACGCCCACACTAATGCGGGAAGTACAGCCCAAATAATTAAACTAAGAGAATTATTTAAGCCGCGTCGCAACAACACTAAACTTGCAGTTGCAGCACTGAGCCAAAACATCATTGGCACAACAGCTGCAAAAACCATCACTACAATGGCTTGCACACGCCCACGCATAATAAATTCAGCGAGTCTACGCATGCTTTAATCTATCCATTAAAACGGTACAGCCAAGAATCAATTGTTATGACTGTCGGTGTATGGCAGCAGAGCTAAAAAGCGCGCGCGTTTGATAGCGGTTGACAATTGGCGCTGATATTTAGCTTTAGTGCCAGTAATACGGCTCGGTACAATCTTGCCAGTTTCTGATACGTAAGCTTTTAATGTATTCAAATCTTTGTAATCGATTTCTTTTACATCTTCAGCTGTGAAACGGCAGAATTTGCGGCGGCGAAAAAAACGTGCCATGACAGTGGCTCCTCAATTAGCTCTAGGATTACTCATCAACATCGTTGTCACTGTCGTCGTCACCGTCTTCATCGGTGTCTTCAGCAGTGTCAGGACGTTCACGACGCTCACGACGCTCGTTACGGTTCTCTTCAGCCTTCAACATCTCAGACTGTTCAGTAACCGCTTCATCGCGACGAATGATCAAGTTGCGCAATACCGCATCGTTGTAGCGGAAACTGTCTTCCAGTTCGGCTAAAGCTTTGCTGCTGCACTCAACGTTGAGCAAGATGTAGTGAGCTTTATGGATATCATCAATAGCGTACGCTAATTGGCGACGGCCCCAGTCTTCTTGACGATGAACTTTACCACCATCTTCTTCGATCAGTTTGGTATAACGCTCAACCATACCGCCGACTTGTTCACTTTGATCCGGGTGGACCAAGATCACTATTTCGTAATGACGCATAGATGCTCCTTACGGGTTGTAGTCTGCCACACCATGCGGTCAGACAAGGAGTTGATAAGATTTGCAAAACAACTACATGGGTAGTACGCGCAATGCAAGGGGCGTATTCTAAAGAAGCACGCCCAGCTAAGCAAGGTGAGTCTATTAAAAGGCTGATTTACGCGCTAAACGGTGCGACTTTTTTGATTCATACGCTGACGCTGCGCCTCAAACAAGCACACACCGGTCGCCACTGAGACGTTCAAGCTGCTGACACTGCCTTGCATCGGCAAATTCACTAAAAAGTCACAATGCTCACGGGTGAGACGACGCATGCCTGTGCCTTCAGCGCCCATCACGACGATTAAGGGGCCCGTCATGTCTTGCTGGTAGAGGGTTTGCTCAGCATCACCTGCCGTACCCACCACCCACAAGCCTTTTTGACGTAACTTTTCTAGCGCGCGCGCCAAATTAGTCACTGCCACCAATGGCACAACTTCGGCAGCACCGCAGGCAACTTTACGCACAGTGGAGTTGAGGGTGGCCGATTTATCTTTAGGAATAATCACCGCATGTACGCCGGCGGCATCAGCGGTGCGCAAGCATGCACCAAGGTTATGTGGATCGGTCACGCCATCAAGGACTAACAATAGTGGCGGCACGTCTAAGCGATCGCGCAGCTCATCAAGCATTTGCTCACCCCAGATTTGGCTGGGGCTGACTTTAGCTAAAACACCTTGATGCACGCCATCCACCAGCTCGTCCATTTCACGACGGCTGATGGTATTGCTTTGCACGCGCGCTGCATCGGCTAAATCACGTAAAACCTGGATGCGTGGATCACTACGGCCATCGGCTAAAACAAGCTGCTTAACACGTTTAGGATGGTGACGCAGCAAGGCTTCAACTGCATGCACACCATAAACGTTTTCTAGATCACTCATAATGCCCTGCCTTAGTTGACTTACTCACCACTTTTCTCTTGCGACTTTTAGTTTTAGCTTTACTTTTTACTGCTGCATCTTTCGTCGAGCGGCCACTCTTTGCACCAGCAGCACCCTGAGCCTTAGCAGCATCGGTTTTTTTACCGTTTTTCACTGACTGGCCTTTCTTTGGCGCAGACACTGGATGCTTATCCGTGTTGCTATTGTCCTGGCTCATCTCAAAGTCAATTTTGCGCTCGTCCAGATCAACACGGGCGACAACCACCTCAACCGTATCGCCCAAACGATAGCTGCGGCCACTGCGCTCACCGGTTAAACGGTGGTGTAACGGGTCAAACTGGTAGTAATCACCCGGCAACGCTGTGACGTGCACCAAGCCTTCAACGTAAATATCCGTGAGCTCAACAAACAGACCAAAACCTGTGACTGCAGTAACCACACCAGCAAAGGTGTCGCCCACACGATCCAACATAAACTCACATTTAAGCCACGTCACCACATCACGCGTGGCCTCATCAGCACGCCGCTCAGTCAGCGACACTTCCAGGCCAATCTGCTCTAAACGCGGCAAATCATAAGGATAAATGCGCGCTTTCGGCATAGCACTGGCACCCACACGTCGCACATGTTCAGTTTTTTTACGCGAACGAATCACGCTGCGCACTGCGCGGTGATTGAGTAAGTCGGCGTATCGACGAATGGGTGAAGTGAAGTGCGTGTAAGCCTCGTAATTGAGACCAAAGTGACCGTTATTGTCAGGGCTATATACTGCCTGACTTAACGAGCGCAGCATGACGGTTTGGATCAATTGGAAATCAGGACGCTCACGCACCGATTCCAACAACAGCAAGTAATCTTTTGGCGTTGGATCACCTTTACCCCGGTTGAGCGTTAGACCAAGCTCGGTTAAGAAGCCGCGCAATTTTTCTAACTTCTCCGCTGGCGGGCCATCATGCACACGGTACAAGCCATCCATCTCGTGGTCTTGCAAAAAGCTCGCCATCGCCACGTTAGCGCAGAGCATGCATTCTTCAATCAGTTTGTGCGCATCATTACGCTCAGTCGGTAAAATCTCAGCGATTTTACGATCTTGGCCAAACACGATACGGGTTTCACGGGTTTCAAAGTCAATGGCACCACGCACATGGCGTTGTTTCTGCAGTGCTTTGTACACCGCATACAACTGTTTTAGGTCATCCGCAATGCTCGCGTGCTCCGCCAACAACTGTTTGCCTTCAGCGCTGCGCGGACGCTCTAGCATGGCACTGACGGCATCATAGGTCAGGCGTGCATGGGACTGAATCACCGCCTCATAAAACTGATAGTCGATCATTTTCCCTGAGCGGGCCAAGGTAATCTCGCAGACCATCGCCAAGCGATCAACGTGCGGATTGAGCGAGCACAGCCCATTAGACAGCTCTTCTGGCAACATCGGAATGACGCGCTCCGGGAAGTATACGGAGTTGCCACGAATCATGGCTTCAGCATCGAGCGCTGAATCCACTTTCACGTAATGTGAAACATCAGCGATGGCAACATACAAACGCCAGCCGCCAGTGACTAACTGCGTAGCACTACCGCTGCGTGGCTCGCAATAGACCGCATCATCAAAGTCACGCGCGTCCTCTCCATCAATGGTAACAAAGGGTAAATGACGCAAATCAACGCGCTTTTCTTTATCTTTATCCTCCACTTCTGACTTAAAACGCTTGGCCTCTTTAAGCACCGCGTCCGGCCACACATGTGGGATATCATAATTACGCAAAGCCACCTCAATCTCCATACCGGGCGCCATGTACTCACCCAATACTTCAACGATATTACCTTGCGCTTGAAAACGTGCCGTTGGCCAGTGGGTAATCGCCACTTCGACCAGCTGCCCGACTTGCGCACCACCAGAACGACCAGGACTGATTAAGACTTCTTGCTGGATTTTTTTGTTGTCCGGCAAAACAAAGCCAATGCCGTTTTCTTCGTTATAACGACCAACAATCGACTCATGGGCACGCATCACCACTTCAGCGATCGCACCTTCACGACGGCCGCGCTTATCAAAGCCCACTACGCGGGCTAAAGCACGGTCGCCATCAAACACCAAACGCATTTGTGTGGGACTTAGAAATAAATCATCACCACCGGCATCTGGAATTAAAAAACCAAAACCATCGCGGTGACCGCTGACGCGACCTACCACTAAGTCCAACTTATCTACCGGCGCATAAGCGCCACGGCGGGTATACACCACTTGCGCATCACGCTCCATCGCCCGCAAGCGACGGCGTAACGCCTCGATATCTTCTTCTGTGGTTAAACCAAGTTCCTCAGCCAGTTGCTCGCGGGAGGCAGGCGCACCACGCTCAGCCAAGTGGTGCAAAATCAGCTCTCTGCTAGGAATAGGGTTGTCGTATTTTTCCGCTTCGCGCGCGGCCTCTGGATCGAGGGATTGCCAATCGGCTGTCAAATTAAATTCACCTTACTTTTTAAAAATAGATGGTGAAATGAATATTTGTTCAGTTCACCGTATTGCGCCTCTAAGTTAA
>JAAXZZ010000056.1 GCA_012719655.1 Gammaproteobacteria bacterium
AATTGCAGTGGGGTGGTTGTGAGTTTCAACTTTCATCAAGATATGAATGGGCTCTTGATGCGCGGCATACTCGCCGGTTTCTGAATTTGGAAAGAAACGCCCAGCAGTAAAACCTTCAATCACCGAAGCATTATCTTTATACGCGGACAACACACCTTCACTGTTCATCTCAAAGGTGTTCTTAATCATGGCAAACAAGGATTTCTCTTGCGCCTGACCATCAATATCCCATGAGGCATTAAAGATTTTATGACGGCAATGCTCAGAGTTGGCCTGGGCAAACATCATCAATTCAATGTCGTGCGGGTTACGGCCCAGCTTCTTAAAGCTTGTCACCAAGTACTCGATTTCGTCTTCAGCCAGCGCCAAACCTAACTCAACGTTTGCTTGCTTTAGGCTCTCGACACCACCCGTGAGCACATCCACCACGGCTAATGGACGCGGCTGAGCATGGCTAAATAAGGCCGAAGCTTCTTCCATAGCGCCGAGCACCAATTGGGTCATACGGTCGTGCAGAACAGTTGCAATCAACTGCGCTTGCGACTCACTGTAATCACCCGTGATGTAGTACGCCATGCCACGCTCAATACGCTGCACTTTAGCCAGACCGCAGTTCTTGGCAATATCCGTGGCCTTACTGGACCACGGTGAAATAGTGCCAAAGCGCGGCACAACTAAAAAAAGGCGTCCGCTTGGCTCTTGGCTAGGCACGCTTGGGCCATACTTGAGCAAACGGCTAAGGACTTGTCCTTCTTCACTGCTTAACGCAGCTGAAACCTCAACAAAATGAGCAAACTCAGCGTACAAACCGCTGACAGAGGGAACCTTTTGACGCAATTGTTCAAAAAGTTTCTCGTGGCGAAAAGCAGAAAGGGCAGGAGCGCCGCGCAAGATCAGCATCGTCGTGACAGCCTCAGAAAATTGTATTAAATGGGCGCATATTCTAGTCCTCACGACAATAAATAACCATCCAAATCTGCCCTTTAGCGCTTTATTGAGTATCATCAATCCAATTTTCCAGCCCAAGCAATTGTTTAGCGCTGCTTTTTTTGCCGGATTCAATCACCTTTGCGTATACTGCGCCTATGCATTCTCAATCACTGTCTAACCTGCAACGCTTATTGCTTGCCTGCACAACCTGCATGCTGTTGATGGTTAGTGGCTGCGCAAAACCACCCACCACCCTTGAACGCATTCAGGCTCAAGGTCAATTGCATGTCATTACTCACAATAGCCCATCGACCTACTTCCAAGACCGTAACGGTGACACCGGCTTTGAATACGAACTGGTTAAGCGTTTTGCTGATCATCTCGGTGTTGAGCTAAAAATTGAGACCGCTGACACCATCGAACAATTGTACGATCGTTTGGCCGCAGCAGACGGCCCAGTTTTGGCCGCAGCCGGCTTAGTGCCAAGTCCGAGTCGCTTAGAGACCTTGCGGTTTTCTGATCCTTATTTAGATGTTGCTTCGCAAATTATTTATCATCAAAAAGATCCGCGTCCTAAACAACCTAAAGATTTGCTTGGCAAAACCCTGTTAGCACTCAAAGGCAGTATTCACGAAGAGCATCTGCAACACATTCAAAAAGAGTACCCAGCCTTTCGTTATGAAGTTTCCGATCAAGTTGAAACCGTTGATTTACTCCGCATGGTCGATGAACGTCAAATCGACTTAACCGTGGTTAACTCCAACCAAGTGGCGATGAATCAGGTTTATTTTCCTAATATCCGCGTGGCCTTCACCTTAGACAATAATCATCAGCAAAGCTGGGCCATTGCCGGTGGCGATGACGTAAGCCTGCTCAATGAAATCAACCGTTTCCTCGCTAATGCCAAACAATCCGGACTGCTACAGCGCCTCACCGAGCGCTATTACGGGCATGTTGACACACTCGGCTATGTCGGTGCTTATGCGTTCGCTCGACACCTCCAAGAACGCTTACCAAACTACGAAGCAACCTTTCGTGAAGCGGCGCAAACCCATAACATCGACTGGCGTTTGTTAGCCGCCATGGGCTACCAAGAATCACACTGGTTGCCCACTGCCACATCAAAGACTGGCGTTCGCGGCCTGATGATGCTCACCCAGCGCACTGCTCAAGCCATGGGCGTCAGTGATCGCTTAAACCCCAAGCAGAGCATCCAAGGCGGCGCACGCTACATAGCCTTACTGATGGAACAATTACCAAAAAGCATTTATGAGGCAGATCGAGTTTGGTTTGCCCTTGCCGCTTATAACGTTGGCATGGGGCACCTTGAAGATGCGCGTAAGCTCACAGAAGCAGAAGGGCTTGATCCAAATAAATGGCTGGACGTCAAAACCATTCTGCCGCGCTTAGCGCAGAAGCAGTGGTACAGCAAAACACGTTACGGTTATGCGCGCGGCGGTGAACCGGTACATTTCGTCAATAACATTCGTCGCTATTACGATATTTTGACTTGGGCGACGCAACCACAAATGGAAGGCACCAGTGTTGCTGCTGGCTCAACTCATCTGCCAGGCATTCAAAGCAGCAACACCGCGGTCATAGACCCCGAGCACTAAACCAAGCCGCAACCGACACCGACTTACAACAGGCTAACGCCGCGCCTTAAAAAAAGCCTTGAGCATGTGCGCAGAAGCCTCGGCCAATACACCGCCAGTCACCTGCACATGATGGTTTAAAAACGCTTGCGAAAAAAAACAACCTTGACTGGCAACCACACCAGCACGCGGCTCATGGGCAGCGAACACCACACGCGCAATGCGCGCATGCACAATCAGGCCCGCACACATATTGCAGGGCTCCAATGTGACATACAGCGTGGTATTAGGTAGCCGATAGTTTTGCAGATGCACCGCCGCATCACGAATCGCCTGCACTTCCGCATGCGCACTGGGATCATGCAAGGCGATCGGGCTATTGAAGCCACGACCTATGATCGCCCCATCTTGCACCAACACCGCCCCAACCGGCACCTCCCCCAAAGCGGCGCCCTGCTCGGCCAAGCGCAGTGCTTCGCGCATAAACACCTCATCCTGCAACTGCAAGTCATTCTGCTCTGGCATAACGCCTCTTTGCTGGTAAAAAACAGCCGCTATTTTAAGCCGCAATTGGAGCTGGGGCACGCTTAGCTCGCGTTACCCATGGAGTATGAGTCATCCAGCAGCGCCGAACATCGCCAAGCTTAACGCTTAATGGTTTTCAGTAAATCTTCCGGAGTGATATAGCCAACGATACCAGCGCTGGCTTGTGCGCTTCCAGGCTGTGGCATATTGAGAATATGGCTTTTCATTTTGCCAATAATATGCATCTCACAGGGCTTACAATCGAACTTCAGCGTCAGCACTTCATCACCATGAATCAACTGCATATCACTGACTTTAGTACGCACCCCAGTCACGCCTTTGGCTTGTTTGGGACACAAGTTAAAGGAGAAGCGTAAGCAGTGTTTGGTGATCATCACGGGCACTTCACCGGCCTCTTCGTGGGCTTCATAGGCCGCATCAATCAGCTGCACGCCGAAACGATGATAAAAAGCACGGGCTTTTTCGTTGTAAACGTTGGCTAAAAAGGTCAGGTGCGACTCTGGGTAGACCGGCGGCGGATCACTGACCGGCTTACGAAAGCCTTTCGGATGCGCGGCCACACGCGCTGCTGTTAGCGCGGCAATGGCATCACGGCGCAAAGCTTTCAGCTGTGAGTTGGGCACAAACCAGGCTTGTTCGGCTTGCACATGAATGTTCTGCGCATGATAAATCGTCGTGCCTAACTTACTCAGGGTGTCTTTGCTTTGCGCAAGCGCTTGCTGAGCATCACTAGCCACAGTAAAAGGCCCTGCTTGCTGCACAGTGACGCTTACGCCTTCTTCACTGGTTGCTGTAAGGGTCAACTGTTGCTCATCCAATTGCAGCTGCCAATCCACTAAAACACGACGCTCTGCGGATTTCTTTTGCAGTGCTTGCTGCCAGTTGTGATCCATATTGCGATTGAGTGGATACGGCGGGCGCAACTCTTTGAGCTCGGCGCGCATGTCATTGGGTACTACACGGTACTGGCGAATCACCTGGCCATCTTGCTCATACTCGCAGACTTGCTGCACAGTATTGGCACGAAAACCGACCACTTCCCGCTTGTATAACACGTTTAAGCCATCGCCATTGGCTAAGGCTTCCGTGGTTTGCACGCTGATATCATTTTTGCCAATGCCAAGAATCTCGCCAACTGGCAAACCAATAAACTTCGGCGAATCAAAAGCACCAATATCAATTTTACGATCAGTGACAAAGTAATCAGTGCTGCCACGGTGGAAGGTTTTATCTGGATCAGGGGCGAAAAAGTGCTCAGTAAAACCACTGGATGAGCGTGCCAGCTCTGGGCGTTGCAACAAAATCTCATCCAGCTGCTGACGATAATAAGCGGTGATATTTTTCACATAGGTCATGTCTTTGTAACGCCCTTCAATCTTAAAGGAACGCACACCCGCATCAACCAAATCACGCAGATTGGCACTTTGGTTATTGTCCTTCATCGACAGCAAATGCTTGTCGTAAGCCACCACGCGACCTTGATCGTCTTTTAAGGTGTAGGGCAAACGACAGGCTTGTGAGCAATCACCACGGTTGGCGCTGCGACCGGTCTGTGCATGTGAAATATTGCACTGACCAGAAAACGCGACACACAGCGCGCCGTGAATAAAGAACTCAATGGCCGCATCAACATTTTGGCTGATTTCACGGATTTCTTGCAGATTCAGTTCACGTGCCAACACCAACTGCGAAAAACCCACTTGCGAGAGAAACTTGGCTTTTTCTAGGGTGCGAATATCCGTTTGGGTACTGGCATGCAGCTCAATTGGCGGCAAATCCATCTCCATTACCCCTAAATCTTGCACAATCACCGCATCGACACCCGCTTCATACAGCTGGCAAATCAACTGCTGCGCAGGCTCAAGCTCATCATCATGCAAAATGGTATTGATGGTGACAAACACCTTGGCATGAAACAGATGAGCGAACTCGACTAAGCCTGCAATATCGCTCAGGCTATTAGTGGCGTTATGCCGCGCGCCAAAACTTGGCCCACCGATATACACCGCATCTGCGCCGTGCAAAATGGCCTCTTTGGCAATCATGGCATCGCGGGCAGGACTGAGCAGTTCAAGGTGGTGTACAGGTAAGGACATAGTTTTCAGAGTTCAGCTATTAAAAGACAAGACAAAATGCCGCGCGATTGAGCCATCAAGACATTGCGACACAATAAAGTCGTGCAGTTTACCACAGCAGCACAGCAGACCATCAGTCGACCACCGAAAATTGCACCGAGCCGGTTTGTCCCGCCTCGTCGAGCACGCTGAGTTGATAGAGACCGCTTTGGCGAAATACATGATCAAACCCCTCACCATTCTCAGTGCTGAGCAATGGTTGGCCATTGAGATACCACCACTGTTTGGCGCTGCCTCCTTCACTGGAGAAGCGCAGTCTAAGTTCAGCCTGCTGCGCGCCGGCTTTTTGTAAACGATCACCCTGACTGACGCCGACAATCTGAATCGGCTCACTGTGCATCGCAACAGCTGGCGGACAACTGGGATCAATCGCGACTAAACGTGTACGGCGCTGCTCAGTTAAAGGTAACCAAGGCTCTAACGCCGCCGGCCACAAGGCCACGCGCTGCGCTTGTGCACCTGGGCAATCTTTGCCCACCCGCAACCCTTGTTTATTCAGCCAAATCAGCGGCTGCAACTCACTGCTAAAGGGCTCGCCCATGGTTAAGGTCGGTGGAACAGTGCCATTAAGTGTCCAAGCAAAACGCAAACGCCGACAATTATCATCACTGCGCGCTAATACCTGACCCAGCGGCCAGCAAATCGCGGCAACACCTACACTCGCGGGCTGCGGATCAGGCAGTAGCGGTTTAGCATTTTGGCGATCACGATGATTGAGTACATCATGCACTTGCAGCAGTAATGGCGTTGCTGAAGCCAGACCAAACTGCCCAGGCACCGGTGTGCCATCCGGACGGCCAATCCACACACCAATTAAATAGCGCGAACTCACGCCCACCGCCCAGGCATCGCGAAAACCATAACTGGTACCGGTTTTCCAAGCTAAGGGCGCACGCTCAACCAACGGCGCGCGCGGATCAATAGCAGGACGGCGCTGGCCAGATAAAATGCGCCGCACAATCCAAGCGGCTCCTGCTGACATCAATGGCTTTTCTTGCAAGGCTTGCTGCGGCTGAAAACGCAACTGCGCCACTTTACCCTGCCGTGCAAAGGCACTAAAGCCGCTGACCACATCCTCTAAACGCGTGCCAACACCGCCAAGAATCAACGCCAAATTCGGCTCAGCACCTCGGGGTAACAACAGCGGCACGCCAGAGTTACGCAGCTCGCCGGCAAAGCGCTTGGGGCCATAGACTTCCAATAACTGCACCACCGGCACATTCAGCGAACGTGATAACGCCTGACTGGCTGCCACCGGGCCACTAAAGCCTTGAGAGAAATTACCTGGGCGATAATCACCGGCATGCCGCGGTACATCTTGCAGTAAAGATTCAGAATGAATTAAGCCCTCATCCAGCGCCAGCCCATATAAAAAAGGCTTTAACGTTGAACCGGGCGAACGCACGGCTTGAATCATATCAACATGGCCAAAGCGCGGCGCATCATGAATATCCAACGAGCCTAAATAGGCCTGCACCGCCATGCTTTCGTGCTCAACCACGATAATCGCTGCTGAAGTGCGCTCCGGTAAACGCGCACGCCAGCCCAGCAACAGCTCTTCTAAACGACGCTGCAAACTGGCATCCAGAGTAGTTTCAATCACTGCTGTGCTGTTTGCTGTATTTAAACGTCGCGCCAGCAGAGGTGCTAAAGATGGCTCATCGCGCGGCGCCAGCCAGACTCGCTCTTGCAATGCATCGGTAATCGCTGCCTGCGGCCACACTTTAAACTGCTGCAAACGCTGCAGAATTTTATCGCGCGCTGCTTGCGCGCGCTCAGGATGCCGATCCGGGCGTAAACGACTCGGCGCTTGCGGCAATACGGCGAGCAAAGCCGCTTCTGCACGACTGAGATTTTTGGGTGATTTACCCAAGTACGCCCAGCTGGCCGCCGCCACCCCCTCTAAGGTACCGCCAAAAGGTGCACGATTGAGGTACAGCGTTAGGATCTCATCTTTAGATAAGTGCCATTCCAATTGTGCCGTACGCCAGACTTGCCGCAGCTTGCCAGGCAAGGTACGCGGGTGCGGATCGAGCAAGCGCGCGACCTGCATCGACAAAGTGCTACCACCGGAGACAACGCGGCCACCGCTGAGATTTTGCCAAGCCGCCCGAGCAATCGATACAGGATTAATCCCAGGATGCTGATAAAACCAGCGATCCTCATAGCCCAGCAACGCCTCAAGGTAATACGGCGAGACTTGATCAATGCGGATTGGATAACGCCAGACACCATTATGATCGGCAAAACGCCATAGCGGCGTGCCATCTTGTGCCAGCACCACCCGCGCCATATCGTCTTTGGGTAGCGGTAAAGGATCAAGCACATCGGCCAACCACAGCACGCCACACACAAACAGTACGCTCAAAATGACTCGGCGTAACCTGTATCGACTCCACATATAACCTAAACACTCCAGTGCTGTTGCAATTTAACCGCTCCCCAGCCGGCTCGCCGCAAGAATACACTCAGCCCAGCCCTAATGCTCTCCAGCCTGTGTTTAGCAACGGCCGTTGGTTAGTGGTCGATTAAAGCGAACCGATACACTCTTTAGGCACTGCAACGCTGCGCCTTTTCTCAACACATATCGCAGATTTGTAGTATTACATTGGCTATCTTATCTCAGCAGAGTTGCCTAAACTGAAGCTATCTTTTCATGTTCCAGGTCATCTTAATGTCTGTTTCCACAGGACTTATTGCACTCGTTGCACTCGGCTATATGGCCATCTTATTTGCCATCGCTTTTTATGGCGACCGCCGCACGACCCCCATGAGCCCACGCATGCGTTCAACCGTATACAGCTTGTCGCTGGCCGTATATTGCAGCAGCTGGACATTTTTTGGCTCAGTCGGTCAAGCTGCAGAACAAATTTGGTCGTTTTTACCCATTTATATCGGCCCTATATTATTACTGACCTTTGCACCTTGGGTGCTGAAAAAAATGGTCATCATCAGCAAGCAAGAAAACATCACCTCCATTGCTGACTTTATTGCTGCGCGTTATGGGAAGTCACAACGTCTAGCCATTGTTGTTACCCTGATTGCTGTGGTTGGTGTTTTACCTTATATCGCCTTACAGCTTAAGGGCATTGTATTAGGCGTTAACTTATTGACCGGCGTTTCCGCCAACTCCACCGGTAGCCATGCCCAAGACACCGCATTAATCGTTACTGTAGCGCTGGCTCTGTTCACCATTTTATTTGGCACGCGCAACTTGGATGTCACAGAGCACCACCGTGGTTTAATGCTGGCAATCGCTTTCGAATCACTGATCAAGCTTATGGCATTTATGGCTGTGGGCTTGTTCGTCATTTATGGACTGTATAACGGCGTGGGTGATTTATGGTTGCAAGCCAAAGAAGCCCCCAAACTTGAAGCCTACTGGAACGAAGCCACCAACTGGCCAGCGATACTGGTACAAACCTGCGTCGCCATGATGGCGATTTACACACTACCACGTCAGTTTCACGTCACTGTCGTCGAAAATAATAATTACAACGATTTACGCGTGGCACGCTGGGTTTTCCCTTTATATCTTTTAATCGTCGCGGTTTTTGTCATCCCCATCGCCCTGGCCGGACAATTACGCTTACCCGTATCAGTGGTGCCAGATTCATTTGTAATCAGTCTGCCGTTGGCTGAGGGCAATCCTACCTTGGCGATTCTGGCTTTTATTGGTGGCGCATCTGCCGCAACCGGCATGGTGATTGTCGCCGCCGTAACACTTTCAATTATGATTTCCAATCATATTTTGCTGCCTTTTTTATTGCAGTCTCGTAATACAGAGCGGCCCTTTGAGGCCTTTCGTTATTGGATGCTCACCGCACGCCGGCTCAGCATCATTATTATTTTACTGCTCGCCTATATCAGCTATCGACTGTTAGGTGCCAACACCAGTCTCGCGACCATTGGTCAAATTGCCTTTGCCGCACTCACGCAGTTGGCACCGGCAATGATTGGCGCATTGATTTGGAAGTCAGCCAACCGCCAGGGTGTATTTGCTGGTTTAACCGCTGGCTCAATTTTATGGCTATATACATTGGTGCTGCCGGTAATTGCCACCAGCGCTGGCTGGTCATTGGAGGCTTTCCCGGGCTTAACATGGCTAACAAATCAACCGTTTGGCTTACCCATCGACCCACTTACCCTTGGCGTAACACTGTCTCTGAGCGGCAACTTCATACTCTTTGCGCTTGTCTCACTTTTTTCTAGGACGCGTGTTTCCGAGCACTGGCAAGCCAACCGTTTTATCGGCCAGCACGTAGGTAACCGCCAGACGTTAACAGTGCAAATCAGCGATTTATTAACCCTCTCTGGGCGTTTTGTCGGTGACAGCCGTGCCAAACAAAGCTTTATTCGCTTTGCTTATAAACAAGGCATGGGCTTTAACCCTAACGAAACAGCTAGCAGTGAATGGATTGCCCATACTGAACGCCTGCTTACCGGTGTGTTAGGTGCCTCTTCGACTCGTGTGGTGGTGAAAGCGGCAATCGAAGGCCGGGAAATGTACGTTGAGGACGTGGTACGTATTGTTGGCGAAGCGTCGGAAGTTTTACAGTTCAACCGTACGTTGCTGCAGGGTGCGATTGAGAACATTACCCAAGGTATCAGCGTGGTTGATCGCTCTTTGCGCTTGGTTGCGTGGAATAGTCGTTATTTAAAGCTGTTTAATTACCCTGATGATTTAATTCAAGTTGGCCGCCCCATCGCTGACATTATTCGTCATAACGCCAACCATGGTTTATGTGGGCCCGGCGATGTTGAAGCACATGTTAGCAAGCGTTTGCACTGGATGCGCCAAGGTAATGCACACACCTCTGAGCGCCTATTTCCTAACGGTCGCGTCATTGAACTGATTGGCAATCCAATGCCAGGCGGTGGTTTTGTGATGAGTTTTACCGATATTACCGCTTTCCGCGAAGCAGAAAAGGCGTTAAAAGAAGCCAATGAAAGCCTTGAACAGCGCGTCAGTGAGCGCACCCACGAACTGTCACAACTTAACCTTGCCCTGAGCGAGGCTAAGCATGTAGCGGAAAGCGCAAACCAGTCGAAAACACGTTTTTTGGCAGCGGTCAGTCATGATTTAATGCAACCCCTCAATGCTGCCCGTCTATTCTCAGCAGCACTCTCGCATCAAGAAGCCTTGCCTGAAGACGCTCACGAACTGGTCAAAAACCTTGACAGCTCGTTACGCTCAGCAGAAGACCTTATCAGTGACTTATTGGATATTTCACGCTTAGAAAGCGGGCGCATTACCCCACATTGCAAACCCTTTGCTTTAGGCGCTTGGCTCGAAGCATTAGGTGCTGAGTTTACAGCGTTGGCTGAGCAACAAGGTATTGACTTTCGTTTGCGCAGCACCTCATTAAATATTGTCAGTGACCCAAAACTTTTACGCCGTATCGTACAAAACTTTCTGACCAATGCTTTCCGTTATGCCAATGGTAGCGTGCTGCTCGGCGTGCGCCGTCAATCCAATAGCGTACGCATTGATGTCTGGGACCGTGGCCAAGGGATTCCCGAAGATAAGCTGCAGTTTATTTTTGAAGAATTTAAGCGTTTAGACAGCCACCAAACGCGTGAAGAAAAAGGACTGGGCTTAGGTTTAGCCATTGCCGATGGTTTAAGCAAAGTACTTGGCCACAAAATTGAAGTGCGCTCTTGGCTGGAAAAAGGCAGTGTCTTTAGTATCACTGTGCCTGTGTATCACGGTGCTTTGGCCACGGCAGCCCCGGTTGCTGTCAGCAACACACAAATACAGCCTTTGGCAGGCTTATGCATACTCTGCGTGGACAATGAAAATAGTATTTTAGCCGGCATGCACAGCCTGCTTACACGCTGGGGTTGCCACGTGTTAACCGCCAGCAGTCGCACTGAGTGCAGCAAGGTTCTTGCTAAAGGCCAGGTGCCAGATATTGCTTTGGTGGACTTTCATTTGGATGCAGGTGACACCGGCATTGCCTTCATGGCTTGGCTAAATAAACAGGTCAACACCAAGGTGCCTGGAATTGTTATCAGCGCCGACGCCCGTCCCGAACTGATCAGCCAAGTGCATGCGGCAGGTTTAAGCTTCTTAGCCAAACCCGTTAAGCCGGCAGCTCTACGCGCTTTAATCAATAGTTATTCATCACATAATTGACAGGGTTTTCTGTAGTCATAGATTGTTCACCGCCAAGTGTAGCCAGACACTCCAGTGTCACAGGCTCACTGCAAGCACAGCGCCGTCAAATAGCAGGCAAAAAAAAGGGCAACCTAAGTTGCCCGAATTGCCTTGCGTGCTTCGGAGTTAGAAAAGACGAGCTCTAGTTGCGTTTTTGCTCTTCTTTTCTGACGAAATAGTAAAGACCAACGAAGAAAGCAATCATGAGAGCGACTGTCCCGATACCTGCGAATACGACTACATCCATAAACATTGCAATCTCCTCAACACTTTTCAAATTAACTTAATTTAAAGATACGTCACAATCACCTAAGCCACATTGATAGAGGTCAATAGATTCGCTCTGTATTAGCCTAGGGATGAGTCACACCTCAATGCTGCTGACCACTCTCGATTAACGTTTTTTCTTCGATTTCTTTTTAGCTTTTGACCTTGTGCTCGTTAAGGGCAGCGCTTTAGCAAAAGCAGCCCGTACAGCCTGCAAACGTTTTTCATTTTGATCATGCACTCGACGCACACGCTCACCTGAAAAATCAACAATATTATCTAGGTTCTCATCACTCATATTTCAGCCTATTGTGATCTTGACGTATAGCTCTAAGAAAATGCTCAAGCATTGGTTCATTATTAGAAAAACCGCGCGACAATCTCTAACTTACTGCGGCACAACATCAAATACATGGCTTGAAATCATTCGCCATGACATTGCTAGCTGTATGTCAGTATTGCCAAGGCTGGCCTGATCAAACTTTCACATCAACCCAGACGCCTTGACGCGATAGCTCACCCGTTTTGTCATACTGACGATCCGCATCATCGACATCCGTTGCTTGCTCTTCGTCCGCGTGCTGGCGTCTACGCTGTTCTTCTCGCGCGCGTTGTTGTGCAGCCGAAAGCTCATCTTTTTCCAGCCCCAACTCTGCGCTTTTGGCATTTTCTTGCACAGGCACCACCGGAGCAATAGCCGGCTTAGGCTTTTCTACGTCATGTTGCGAGGTGACTGGGTGTAAACCTTGCGGTATGGGGGGAAGCATAGAAAACCTCCGACACTAAAACAGTGATTGATCTACTATAGCCATCCAGAGCCTGATTGTCTCAAGAATGGCTTTGAACTCCATCACAGCGATTCAACCGTGTCCTATGCCTCAGTATCCGTTATCATAACGCGCTTTTTACATCACGCGGAGACAAGCATGACGCAGCAGTATCTACCTGGACAACGCTGGATCAGTGACGGCGAGGCTGAGCAAGGCCTTGGCACAGTTCTGACTTGCGATGGTCGCCTACTCACCATCCTTTACCCAGCGACGGGAGAAACCCGCCAATACTCGCAGCGCAATGCCCCGTTGACCCGTGTTCGCTTTGTGCCCGGCGATGAAATTAGCCATTTTGAAGGCTTGACTTTAACGGTTCGCGAGGTCAGTGAAGTCGATGGCCTGCTGATCTACCAAGGTTTTAACAGTCAAAACGAAGACTGCGTGTTACCAGAAACGCAGCTCTCCAACTTTATTCAATTTCGTATGGCCAGTGATCGTTTAGTCGCTGGGCAAGTCGATCCACTGCCGTGGTTTACTTTGCGCTACAACTCTCTGCAGCATAACAGCAAGCTACAACAGTCTAATCTCTGGGGCTTAGCCGGCGCGCGGGCACAACCAATTGCCCACCAATTACACATTGCCCAAGAAGTCGCTGACCGTATTGCGCCGCGAGTGTTACTGGCCGATGAAGTAGGTTTAGGTAAAACCATTGAGGCGGGCTTAATTATTCACCGCCAGTTACTCAGTGGTCGTGCCAGTCGTATCTTACTGATGGTACCAGAAACCCTGCAGCATCAATGGTTAGTCGAAATGCGCCGACGCTTTAATTTAGACGTCGCGCTGTTTGACGCCGAGCGCTTCCAAGCCAGTGACGCTGACAATCCTTTTGAAGACTGCCAAATCGCTTTGCTGTCGATGAACTGGCTGGTCGCAGACGAGCGTGCACAACAAGCGTTATGCAGCTGTGACTGGGATATTTTAGTGGTCGATGAAGCCCATCACTTAGTTTGGCATCCTGAGCAATCCAGCCCAGCCTATCAGCTGGTTGAAACGCTGGCGGGCATTACGCCGGGCGTATTGTTACTCACGGCCACCCCAGAGCAGCTTGGCCAAGACAGTCACTTTGCCCGTTTGCGTTTGTTGGATCCACACCGTTTCCATGATTTAGCCGCTTTTCGCGAGGAAAGTCAGCACTATCAAGCCATTGCCGATGCGGTACGTGAGCTGTTGGATTTAACCAAACTCAGTGCCACAGCAGAAAAAACCATTAAGAGCTTTTTAGGGGCTGACTGCGAGCCTTTGATCGCTGCTTTTAATGACGGTGATGCGCAAGCGGCGCCACGTTTAATTCGCGAACTGCTCGATCGGCACGGCACTGGACGCTTATTATTCCGCAATACCCGTGCCGCGATATCTGGTTTTCCCGAGCGCCAATTGCACGCGGTACCTTTACCCTGCCCTGAGCAATACCAGGGTAATGCGGCGCAGTTACAAGCGCAGCTGTATCCAGAGCTGCATATCAACGATTTGGCAATGATGCATTTGGATGAAGCCGATGACGCCAGTACTGAAGCGCCTTGGTGGCAGTTTGACCCTCGTGTGGACTGGCTACTTGAGAGGCTAAAAGAACTTAAACAAGAAAAAGTTTTAGTTATTTGCGCCCACGCCAGCACTGCGCTTGATCTGGGTGATGCCATGCGCATTCGCTCAGGCATTGCGGCCACGACGTTCCACGAAGGCATGAGCATTATCGAACGCGACCGCGCCGCTGCATGGTTTGCCGATGATGAATTTGGCGCACAAGTGATGTTCTGTTCTGAGATCGGCAGTGAAGGTCGTAACTTCCAGTTTAGTCATCACCTCGTGCTGTTTGACTTACCACAGCATCCTGACTTACTTGAGCAGCGCATTGGCCGTCTTGACCGTATTGGTCAACAGCACACCATTGAAATCCATGTCCCTTACTTTGTTGGCACGGGACAGCAACGGATTTTTCAGTGGTATCACCAAGCACTCAATGCGTTTTTATCCACCTGCCCCACCGGTAACGCTTTGCAACTGCAGTTTAGCCAGCAGCTAGAAAGGTTATTACTTGATACAGAAGATGAAAGCGCTTGGCTCGCTTTGCTAGAAAACGCGGCCGCTGTGCGTGCAGAATTGGAAAGCGAAATGGAAAAAGGCCGCGACCGTCTACTGGAAATCAACTCCAGTGGTGACGGTCGTGGGCAAGCACTGGTCGCCGCGATTGAGCAACAAGACAATACCTTTGACCTACCCATCTACATGGAAGAGTTGTTTAACGCTTTTGGTATTGATAGCGAAGACCATTCCGATAACGCTTTAATTTTGCGTCCTAGCGAAAAAATGTTGGATGCCAGCTTCCCGCTCGGTGACGATGAGGCGGTGACCATCACCTACGATCGTGAACTGGCCTTAAGCCGCGAAGATATGCAATTTATTACTTGGGAACACCCCATGGTGCAAGGCGGCATGGATTTAGTCTTGTCTGGTTCTATGGGTAACACCGCGGTGGCTTTGTTAAAAAACAAGGCCATTAAAGCCGGCACTATGTTGCTTGAATTGCTGTTTGTTAGCGAAGCAATTGCACCAAAACACTTACAGCTCGGACGTTTCTTGCCGCCGATTGCCATGCGTTGCTTGCTTGATGACAAAGGTAATGATCTGGCCGCTCGCGTCAGCTTTGAGACGCTCAATGACCAACTGGAAAGCGTACCGCGTTCCAGCGCCAGTAAGTTTGCCCGCGCTCAACGCGATACCTTACTGCGCTTAGTCGATGCCGCTGAAGCCAATATGCAGCCCCGTCACCGCGAACGTGTTGAGCAAGCCAGCGCGCTATTCTTGGCCAGTATGGATGAAGAAATCGCCCGCCTCACTGCTCTGCAAGCCATCAACCCAAGCGTGCGCGATGAGGAAATCGACACTTTGCGCGCTTACAAGGAGCAAGGTTTAAACATGTTTGCTAAAGCGGCTTTACGCTTGGAGGCAGTGCGCGTGTTGGTGGCCGGCTAAAACCTGTCGATGCTGCGCTTGAATTAGATTTACAGCGCAGCATCGGCTGTTCGTGGAAAATATTCTGGAGGCACACTCATGGGCTACACCGTCACGCCAATTGGCTATGTGCGTTCATGTTTTAAAGAAAAGTTTGCCATTCCACGCCAGCCTTTATTAGCCCCAGCGGCGCAAGGCTGCATTGAGCTACTGCCACCTTATGATCAAGCTGATGCAATCGCCGGCTTAGAAGAGATCAGTCACATCTGGGTGATTTTTCTATTCCATAAAACCCTAGACAAGGTACCACGTTTAAAGGTGCGTCCACCGCGTTTAGGTGGCAATAAAAGCATTGGCGTCTTTGCCAGTCGCGCGACCCATCGCCCTAATGGTATAGGGCAGTCGGCAGTACGTTTAGAACGTGCGGAGCCTGGGCGCTTATGGATTTCTGGCATAGATTTACTTGATGGCACACCGGTATTGGATATCAAGCCTTATGTGCCTTATGCCGATCATTTGCCAATGGCGCATAATGCCATTGCCGATCACGCACCGACCTTGATTACTGTAAACTGGCAGCCCAGCGCCTTACAGCAAGCCGAGCAACATGCACAACGTTTACAACAACCACTATCAGCGTTGATTGAGCAATGTTTAGCCCAAGATCCACGCCCGGCTTATCAACAGCCAACGCCTGAGCGTATATATGGTGTGCAGTTTTATGATGTACAGGTGCGCTGGCACTACCTAACCCTTGAGCAGATTGAAGTGATTGAGGTCTGTTTAGCTTAACCTGCTTGACGCACAGAGCTTTCACTCAACAATCTTTACCTTAGCCATCAATCCATTTGCAACCTTAGACATCACACTAAAAAAACCGCCAAAACACGCTATGTGCTTGATTTAAATAGCGCTCATTACGAACTCTCGCTCCCTCATTGCGTCTTATTTCTACACTGGCAATAAACAGGTTTAAATACCAATGAGAATTTCGCTATTTTTTATACTTCTACTCGCTGTGCAATTTACACACGCACGCAGCTATATTGACGGGCATCTGCATTATGTGGACTTCTTTCAAGAGTCAGAAGGGATGCAAGCTTTATTAAACGCTATGGATCAAGGCAACATCAGTCACGCCGCTATTATGGGTATACCTGTGGCAAAAAAGTGGCAAGAGGATGAGCCTAAAAAGCCTCGCTATTATGCTGGCGACGATGCGGATCTGTATTGGTACAGTGCTACAGACTTTTACTTGTTAGATGCGCTACAGCAATTAAAACCTCAACAGAAAAAGCGTTTTTTTCCATTTCTTTCCGGCTTTAATGCCAATGATAAAAATGCTGCCACTCACATTCGCCGCCGCTTAAAAATGAATCCAGGCTTCTGGCAAGGCATTGGTGAGGTGTTTACTCGTCATGACGATGTCACCGCTTTAATGCAAGGCCAGACGCCACGGGCTAATAATGAGGCGATGATGAAAGTCTATCGGGTTGCAGCAGAGTACGACCTCCCGGTTTTACTGCACAGCAACGTCACCTCAAAACGCGAACGCAATCCTTTATACCTTGAAGAGTTAGAGCAAGCGCTGAGTCAGAATCCTGATGTACGTTTTATCTGGGCCCACGCCGGAACCAGTATGGAATTACACCGCCATCAGGAAGCGTTAGATTTTTTGCAGCCGTTAGTTAAGCGCTTACTGGATGAACACGACAATCTCTACATTGATTTATCTTGGACGTTACTTGAACCTTATCTACTCGATGCACAAGGCCAGCCTAATGCCCATTGGCTAAAGCTCTTCACTGACCACCCAACACGCTTTGTGCTTGGTAGCGACACCGTTGGCCGCTTTTCTAGTTTAGGCGAGACAATGAGCGGCTTTGAGCCGATATTAGCAGCCTTGCCTAAAGACGTTGCAGAGGCGATTGCAAAAGATAATTTTCTGCAGCTGTTGCCAAAAAAATAGCTCAATCATACTGACACAAACAACAAAGCAGCCCTTAGGCTGCTTTGCTTTGAAACCCTGAACGAATTAACGTGCCAGTTTTTCTTTAATACGCGCTGCTTTACCAGACAGAGCACGCAAGTAGTACAGTTTCGCTTTACGAACATCACCACGACGCTTAACAGTAATGCTTTCAATCAGTGGGCTGTAAGTTTGGAACGTACGCTCAACGCCTACGCCGCTAGAAATTTTACGAACAGTAAAAGCACTGTTGATACCGCGGTTACGCTTACCGATCACAACACCTTCATAGGCCTGCAAACGTTGACGATCACCTTCTTTTACTTTTACTTGAACAACTACAGTATCACCCGCTGCGAATGCAGGGATGTCTTTGTTCATTTGTTCAGCTTCAAGTTGCTGAATAATTTTGTTAGTCATGCTGTGCTCCTGAAGGCAAATCTCTATGATTTACCATCGATACGTTAATTAACTATCGTTCTGTTGGCGAAAGTACTCGTCCAACAGCATTTTCTCTTCTCCAGAAAGCGAGCGGCTATCCAGAAGATCAGCGCGACGCTCTGCAGTTCGCCCTAAAGCTTGTTGCAATCGCCAGCGCCGGATATGTTCGTGATTGCCACTGAGTAGCACTTCAGGAACATCTTTGCCTGCATACCTAACCGGTCGCGTGTAATGCGGGCAGTCGAGAAGACCATCGCTAAATGAATCTTCTTGGGCGGAATCTGCATGGTTTAATGCCCCAGGCAGCAACCGCGTTACAGCATCAATCAGCACCATTGCCGGTAGCTCGCCACCGGACAACACATAATCGCCAATTGACCACTCTTCATCGACGTAGGTTTCAATAAAACGCTCGTCAATGCCTTCATAGCGACCCGCAATCAGAATTAAATTATCCTGTTTTGCTAACTCGCTGACCGCCGCTTGTTTCAGCTGACGGCCTTGCGGCGACAGGTAAATTACCTTGGCCGGCCCCCCGATGGATTGCTTCGCCGCAGCTAAGGCATCCTCTAGAGGCTTGATCTTCATCACCATACCTGGACCACCACCGAAGGGTCGGTCATCCACTGTTTGATGTCGATCCTCAGTAAAGCTACGGGGATTCCAGCAATTAAGCTCTAATAACCCTTGCGTTACTGCACGACTGGTAATGCCGTACTCGGTAATCGCAGCAAACATCTCAGGAAAGAGACTGATAACTTCAACGCGCAAGGCATTTACTCATTAAAAATCCGCATCCCATTCGACATGCATCTCGCCTGCTGTCAAATCCACCGACTGTACACAATGCTGCGTATAAGGCAGCAATCGTTCTTTAACATCAATGCTGCCAGCACAAGGCTTAACAACAAGGACATCATTCGCGCCAGTCTCAAGTAAATGGTCAACAATGCCAAACAACTGTTGGTCTTGATTGATCACTTTTAAACCTTCAAGTTGATGCCAGTAAAACTCATCGTCAGTTAACTCAGGCAAGTCACTTCGCAGTATGCAAATCTCGTAACCAGTAAATGTTCGTGCAATTTCACGATCATCTAAGCCTTCGATTTTTGCTGCAAGCGCTTTACCTTGTATACGTCCGCTGGTCAACTTAACTTGCTTAATCTCATTGTCACGGCGCAATTGCCAGACTGGATAATCAAGCAGATTTTCCATTGGCTCAGTAAAAGAATGCACCTTTACTTCACCACGCACACCGTGCACCGCACCGATTTTGCCGATAACGACCAGATCATCTGCTGCAGGAGGCGTTTTACTCATAGCCAATTAAGCAGTAGCTTGAGTGGTAGCAGCAGTTTTTAACAGTTGCGCAACGCGCTCTGAAGGCTGTGCACCTTGGCTTAACCAGTAATTAGCGCGCTCTTGGTTCACAGACAAACGTACTTCACCGCCAGTTGCAACTGGGTTGAAGAAACCGATGCGCTCTACGAAACGGCCATCACGAGCATTGCGGCTGTTAGCCACTGTCAGATGGTAGAAAGGGCGCTTTTTAGAGCCACCACGAGCTAAACGAATAGTTACCATTAAAGTTTTTTCCTTTAAGATTATTACAAAAAATACTAACCAAAGACA
>JAAXZZ010000057.1 GCA_012719655.1 Gammaproteobacteria bacterium
GATTTCTATACTGTTATACGGCTGTTTAAAAATTCTCAGATAAATATACTGCGGTACAGATAAAACACTTCCATACCGCAGCCATAGGATTTTAACCTAACACGTCTAAAGCGGCATCATAATTGGGTTCATCAGCAATTTCAGCGACCAGCTCGCTGTACAGTACTTTATCATTTTCATCTAAAACAATAACTGCACGCGCAGCTAATCCAGCTAATGGACCTTCTGCAATATCCACACCGTAAGCCTGGAAAAAATCAGGATCACGCATGGTCGATAACATCAGTACACGGTCTAAGCCTTCAGCACCGCAAAAACGTGCTTGCGCAAAGGGTAAATCGGCAGAGATACACAGCACACGCGTATTTTTTATATTTGAAGCTTTTTCATTAAATTTACGTACGGAGGTTGCACAGGTTGGCGTATCAATGCTTGGAAAAATATTTATAACTTTACGAAAGCCGCTGAGGCTCGACAAAGTGACCTCTTCTAACGTTGTATTCACTAGACTAAAACTTGGCGCTTGCTCCCCTGGTTGTGGGAAATGGCCATCAATACGTACAGGCGTGCCTTTAAAAGTAACAGTAGTCATTTATATTTCCTTTGCATGCTTAAGACAAAATGCAATCAGTTGCTTGCTAACACCATTGTACTCTAGGTCGAGTCTTTTGCTGTTGCGACAATTGCTTACAGGTATAGATGGATAGCAAAGTGGCTATCAGCACTATTAAAAACACAGGCACTGCACTCAATACAGCACCTGTGCAGTGATCTTATACAGTGATCTTAGTGCCTAATAGCAGCAAAAAGCCAGCCAACCAAGTTGGATGAGCAGGCCAAGCTGGGGCTGTGACTAAATTGCCTTCAAGGTGCGCACCCGTCACGTCCAATTCAACATAGTGTCCACCGGCCATCTCTACATCAGGACCACAGGCTGGGTAGGCTGCGCATTCACGGTCATCCAAAATACCGGCAGCGGCTAACAACTGTGGGCCGTGGCACACTGCAGCAATTGGCTTATCAGCCTGATCGAAGGCTTGCACGAGTTCAAGTACCGTGGCATTTAAACGCAAGTACTCTGGTGAGCGGCCGCCTGGTACAACCAAACCGTCGTAATCCTCTGCTTTAACCTCGTCAAAATCGAAGTTCAAGACAAAATTATGGCCCGGCTTTTCGCTGTAAGTTTGATCGCCTTCAAAGTCATGAATCGCGGTACGAACAAACTCACCGGCTTTTTTACCTGGGCATACGGCATGCACGGTATGGCCGACCATCTGTAACGCCTGAAATGGCACCATGACTTCGTAATCTTCTACGTAATCGCCCACTAACATCAGAATCTTTTTCGCAGCCATGAGGCACTCCTACAATGAATAAATATGACGCACTAGATTACACGCATAAAGGTGACCTAGAAATGACAAGGTAAAGCTTCTTGCTAAATCAAACTCTTGCAAAACGCTCGCACCTTGAGAAAATTCTGACTCCGAAAACCAACTGACCTGAGTACTCTGAAAGCTTTAATGATAATTACCAAGTTTTCTCACGCGTACCGTTCACGCACATTTGCACTTCATCATCGATTAAACCGTTGGGCTTAATACAGTCCTTTACCGATCGTACAACACGCTTGGTTTGTATATCTCGTTTAAGCTGCTGCTGTTCTCTCGTTTGTTCAGCACGCTGCCCCATCGTTGTCTGCCGTAAAAGCGCATCAGAAAACTTGTGAATTTGGCTGTTCAATACTTCAGTAACAGGTTTTGTGGCTTCAAAGTAGTTGTCGTAGATATTCTTTTCAGACACTGCGGACTCTTGTGCAAACGCCACTGGATATAGAGCAAAGAAAGGCGCTAGTAATGCGCTTGAGAAAATAAATTTTATCCGACTCAAAACCATCTCCCTTGGTCAACGATGTTAAGGCTCTATTATTACCCGAGAACCAACACATTGCACCTTAAGCACAATGTATTGCTGATGTCATACTCAACGCAGTTCTATAGCTCAGCGCAATAATCTTTCGCGGCAACGGCTGGGGTGTACCAGACAAAATCCGCGCTACCGGCCTCAATATCCTGATCGGCTTCGGCAAAAATCAAAACACGCTGCTGGTTGGCGACAGGAGCCTGCAAATCACGAATATGCAGCGGTACGCCTAAGTCGTAACGCACATGATAGGCGCCCGCGATCAACATTGCAGGGCGCGGTGCATCCAGCAGAACGGCTGCCATACTACGATCACGTTGTTGCTGCACAGCCAACATCGCAGGCAGCTGTGTTTCTGGCAGCTTATTACAATGCGACTGGCGAATTTGCTCAGATAATCGCAGGGTGACATCCTCTCGGGTGGACTCAGTTCCGATCAGCTCTGGTGGATTACGATAAATGGCCATTAATCCATCACGATTGAAGTTTGCCCCCAGCAACGGATAGGGCTGCCGCACAAGGTGCGTAACGAGCTGGCCATACTGCTGCCAATCCCAGCCTTTGTGCCAATTCAGCGCGCCGGGCAAGTCTTCCGGCATTGAGCCTGCGCGTAACTGACTTTGCACTTGATTGATAGCCTCTTGCTGCGTGACCGCAAGCATCTCCATCACCACACCGCCCTGAGCACGACGCGCCTCTAAGGCCTGTAGCAGCCATAGCTGTAAGGCGTGGTGATCGGCGTTATCATGCTTTTCACCCAACAAAACCAGAGGTGCCTGAGCTAATTCAGCCAGTAATTGACTCAAGGTGATGGTTGTACCGCTGCGCAAGTCAAGGATAGAGCCCACACGCGGATTATCACGCTCACGCGGACTTTGCCATTCCGGTAAAGGCGGCTCTTGCACCGTTGCAACAGGCACAGCAGTGGCCTGCTGTTTAGGCATAAGCTGACAAGCACTGAGCAAAGCAACTACCGCCAATAAAAACCAACGCATTTCACACCTCTTCATATACACATTAAAGCGAGTCAGCACAGCGAGAGCGATCAATGATTATTTTATCTGGCAATGATCAAAGGATGATTGCGCTCAGGATGTTTTTGTATCAAAACCTCTAAACCAAAGACTGCACCTAAGCTATCAGCGCGAAGTACCTCATCGGGTGAACCCGAAGCAAACACGCGGCCTTTGTTTAATAATAACAAGTCATCGCAATAACGTGCCGCCAAATTCAGATCATGCACAATGACCAGCACCGCCCCACCTCGCTCGGCAAACACGCGTACAGCTTGCAAAATACTATGCTGATGCAATGGATCAAGCATCGAAGTTGGCTCGTCCAGCAATAATACCTGACCTTTCCCACCTGGCCATAACTGCGCTAGCACACGGGCTAAATGGACACGTTGGCGCTCACCGCCTGACAATTGTAAATAATTACGTCCCAACAAGTGTTCGCTATCAGCAGCAACTAATGCAGCGCGGACGATTTGCTCATCGAGCTGCCGTCCGGTGGAATACGGCAAGCGCCCCATGCCAACAACCTCTTCAACGCGAAAACCAAAATTGAGCGTTGAGTGTTGCGGCAATACAGCCAAATACTGTGCGCGTTGCTGATCTGGCCAATCCTCAAGCCTGCGATTATTGAGCAAAACCTCGCCTGAGGTAATGGGTAGCTCGCCACATAAGGCCGATAGCAAGGTGCTTTTACCTGCTCCGTTGGCACCTAAGCCGCCCGTCACACGACCGGCGCGCAGATGCAAATCCACCTCACTTAACACTGTAGAAAAACCGCGTCGTACTTGTAGCTGACTAACCTGTAACATCAACATTTACTCCCTAGAAATAGCTTTAACTGGCGCTGTCGACAGAGGTGTTACGCAAAGACTGGCGCTGAATCAAAAACGGCTTTTGAGCAATAAGTACAAGAAGAACGGCGCGCCAATCAAAGCCGTCACAATGCCAATCGGTAACTCGGCCGGTGCCAAGATTAAGCGTGCTGCTAAATCCGCAAACAGCAATAAACTCGCGCCGGCTAATGCTGAAGCAGGTAATAACACTCGATGATCAGGACCAACGGCTAAACGCAAAACATGCGGTACGACTAGACCAATAAAACCAATCATCCCTGCTGCAGCCACGGCGGCCCCCACGCCAAGCGCCGTGCAAAACACCAATTCACGTTTGAGTTTTTCCACCGCAAAACCTAAATGCCGTGCTTCGGACTCGCCAAGTAGCAAAGCATTCAAGGCTTTAGCGCGCCGCGGCAGCCATAAAGCCACGGCGAAAGTAATCAGCAACAGCGGCCATAAACGTGCATAGCTGGCGCCATTTAAGCTCCCCAGATTCCAAAAGGTTAAGGTGCGTAAGGTGGCGTCATCGGCCAAGTAGGTAAACAAGCCGATGGCTGCGCCGGCCAATGCAGCTAAAGCAATCCCAGCTAACAGCATGGTTGCCACGTGAGTCTGACCATCGCGCCGCCCGAGTCGATACACCAAAGCCGTCACCCCTAAGCCGCCCGCAAAAGCGCAGATCGACAAGAGATAAGGGCTCAAAACGGGCGAGATGCCGCCTAGCATGGCAACGCTAACAATCGCCACTGCAGCACCTAAAGCGGCGCCGCTGGACACGCCAATTAAACCAGGATCAGCCAGCGGGTTACGAAACAAGCCCTGCATCGCTACACCAGATAAAGCTAAGACTGCACCAACAGCCAAACCTAATAA
>JAAXZZ010000058.1 GCA_012719655.1 Gammaproteobacteria bacterium
AACGTGTCTTGAGTAACTCCGGGGCGAACTGGCCGTAATACTGGGTGATATTATTTACATCGCGGTTGAGCATAAAAAAAGCGTTGTTATTGGCGGCGGCATCGACGGCTTGGGGGAGGTCGATAATCACAGGGCCCTGCTCATCAATCAGCACGTTAAATTCAGATAAGTCGCCATGTACCAAGCCAGCACAGAGCATACGTTTAACCGATTCCATTAAGGTGGTGTGGTCTTTGCGGGCTTGTTCGGCATCGAGGGTGACGTCGTTTAAGCGCGGCGCAACTTCGCCATCGGGCAGAGTGACCAGTTCCATTAACAATACGCCATCAAAACAGCCATAGGGTTCGGGGACGCGCACGCCAGCCGCGGCTAAGCGATACAAGGCATCCACTTCGGCATTCTGCCAGGCTTCTTCGGCTTGTTCACGACCAAACTTAGAGCCTTTCTCCATCGCGCGCGCGCGTCGGCTGTTACCGGTTTTACGCCCTTCACGGTACAACGAAGCTTTTTTAAAGCTGCGTTTGTCCATGTCTTTGTAGACTTTCGCGCAACGAATCTCATCACCACTGCGCACCACATACACCGCAGCTTCTTTACCATTCATTAGGGGGCGTAACACCTCGTCAATCAGCCCATCTTCAACGAGTGGGATTAGGCGTGCAGGGGTTTTCATAGGGCTCCCGAATAAATAATGATAGAAACCAACAGTAAATGCTCAAAAACTGTTGATCAAGTGCTCGGCATCATTCACAGCGCGCCAAGTATAACCAGCTTGGCAACTTATATTGTGATTCGCTTAGAAAATGCTATGGATTTGTTTTTTAATTAACGGCTTTAAGAGCTGTGGACTGCCACGTCGCGACACTCCTCGCAGAGACGGTAGCGCGTCTTTGCGAACGCAGTGAAGCAATCCATCATGCCAGCAATAGTGTGCTGTGGGCGTAGCGCGCTGCTGTAGATGTGAGCTGCCACGTCGCTGCGCTTCTTGCAGAGACCTTGGGAGCGCGGGCCGCTGGCCCGCATCTAGCATCACTGCGCAGTAATGATATTACCAGCATGTAAACCACATTCTTTTTGCGTCGCTTCTTCCCACCACCAGCGGCCTTCGCGTTCGTGTTGATTAGGCAGCACAGGACGGGTGCAGGGTTCGCAGCCAATACTGATAAAGCCGCGTTCATGCAAGCTGTTATAGGGTAATTCGAGCATACGGATATACGTCCAAACATCTTCGCTGCTCATCTGTGCCAGTGGATTAAACTTATATAAGGGCTGTTCTGCTGTTGAGAATGCTGCATCAAGTTCGACGGCGG
The DNA here is from genome assembly GCA_012719655.1 of Gammaproteobacteria bacterium. Classification (GTDB taxonomy): domain Bacteria; phylum Pseudomonadota; class Gammaproteobacteria; order Pseudomonadales; family Pseudomonadaceae; genus Denitrificimonas. The sequence goes on from JAAXZZ010000058.1 coordinate 1,311, forward strand.
CAACATTGCTGCGCGTGCCAGGGCTTTGATCGCGACGTTGTCCGGTCGCCCAAGCTTTGACTGTGCTGAGCTTACGCTTCAGTGGCGCAATCTTGCGCACGCCGCAGCACTCACTGTGGCCATCTTTATAGAAGCTGAATAAGCCTTTTTCGCGCACTAAGTCTTGCACCTGTTGTGCGTCAGGGGAGAGCACTTCGATGCTGATGTTATAATGCTCGCGGACCTTCTCAATAAACTGATAAGTTTCTGGATGCAAACGGCCGGTATCTAAGCTAAAAACTTTAACCTGTGGATTGATTTTCCATGCCATATCCAGCAGTACGACATCTTCTGCGCCACTAAAAGACAGCCATAATTCATCACCGAACGCAGCAAAGGCCTGCTTGAGAATCTCTTTTGGTGAAGCGTCGGCGCAATCAGCGATCAGTTGCTGAAGGTCAATTGAAGCAGTCATGCAAAGCTCCTCATTAAAGTATGTATAGGTTTGGGGCTGATTAATTCTGCTATTGCCAATAACTCTGCTCATTACGAGGAGCACAGCGACGTGGCAATCTATTTTTAACATTGCGTGCAACAGCGCTTGTGGATCAAGATGGATTGCTTCACTGCGTTGGCAATGACCGTAAAGGCTCACCTGATCGCGAGTGTTTGCAATGAGGTTATTGACGGCGTCATGCTGTTGCTTGATTTAATCGGCACCCCCTTAATGGCTTGCATACTAGCAAACAGCGCACTGTGATTAGAACGAATATAAACCGTTATGCTTATGCTTTATGGTTATGTTAGAGCCTATAAAGCATCTTAATCTTGCATGGTCTGGATGGAGCGGCTAGAGTGCCTCTTTTTTATACGATGAGGAATTGCTGTGGAAATCGCCTGCCTTGACCTTGAGGGTGTATTGGTTCCAGAAATCTGGATTGCCTTTGCAGAAAAAACGGGTATCGAATCATTACGGGCGACCACACGTGATATTCCTGATTACGATGTGCTGATGAAGCAACGTCTGCGTATTTTGGATGAGCACGGTTTAACCTTAAACGACATCCAAGAAGTGATCGCCACGCTCAAACCTTTAGACGGCGCGGTGGAGTTTGTGAATTGGTTGCGTGAGCGTTTCCAAGTCATTATTTTATCCGATACATTCTATGAGTTTTCCCAGCCGCTGATGCGCCAACTGGGTTTCCCAACCTTGCTCTGCCATAAGTTGGTGACTGATGAAAACGACCGTGTGGTGGACTATCAGTTGCGCCAAAAAGACCCTAAACGTCAATCCGTGCTGGCGTTGAAAACCTTGTATTACCGCATTATTGCTGCCGGTGATTCGTACAACGACACCACCATGCTGGCTGAAGCGGATGCGGGTATCTTATTCCATGCGCCAGACAACGTGATTGAGCAGTTCCCACAGTTCCCTGCAGTACATACTTTTGATGATCTGAAAAAAGAATTCATTAAAGCTTCCAACCGTCAGCTCAGTCTGTAACGGTTTGTGTTTGGGTTGTTTAGCTGCTGCGGCTTGATCGCACTGTCTAAGCAGCCCAGGCGCTCTTTATTTCACGCCTAGATACACAGCTTATCGCGTTAAGTTTGATGGCGTTTTCTGTACTGTCCCGGCGTTAGGCCAGCTCTAGCTTTAAAAAACCTGAAAAATGAGCGTGGCTCAATAAAGCCCAATTGCTCGGCAATGCTGTGCAATGGTTTTTGTGTGCTGCTCAGCTGAGTTTTGGCCTGAACAAAACGTACTTCATCCAACAGTTGTTGATAACTGCTGCCGGCTTCCTGTAAACGCCGCTGTAAGGTGCGCAGTGATAGCGCGCAATGCTGCGCCACGTCGGCTTGGCGCGGTACACGGCTGGCTAAAATCTCTGTGATGGCCTGACTCACCTGTGCGGTAAAAGACAGTTGCGTCGGTGCTTGCAGCTGATTGAGTAGATGACTGGCGTGCTGCTCTAAGGTGTGTAACAACATGGAATCGGCTTGGCGCACGGGCAGTTGCAAGTAGTCCATAGGAATCAGCAAAGCATTGTGTGCTTGATTAAACACCACAGGGCAGGCGAAGAGTGCTTGGTAATCTTGCACTGTGGTGCCGCTGGGTTGCGGGTGGGCAAAACTGACTTTTAACGGTGCGCTGGCATCATCGACCAACCATTGCGCGTAAAGCAGCCACGCGGCCAAGACATTTTCACTTAGATGCTGACGCAGTAACGGCGCTGAGTGTTGGCAGTGCCAGATCAATTCAATGGCATGATCATGTACTTGCAGTTGCGTGGTGCCGCTGTCGCTGACCAGCTTTTCAAAGGGAATAATGCGCTCTAAGGCATCGCCTAAGGTGGCGCAATTCATGGTGATATAACCCAGAACATGCCAAGACGCTGGTTGCACGTGGCGCGCTGCGTTTAAACCAAACAAGGGCTGTGGGCGCTGTGCTAATAAGTGGCTTAATAATGTCTCGAAGGCCTGTAAAGACAGGCGGCTATTGCTGTCTTTTAGCTGTTCTGAGTTGATCTGTGCTGCTGCTAAAGCAGCTTGAGTATCCAGCTGTTGAGCCTCGGCATAGTCTAAATAACGCCAAAGTGCTGCAACAGAAGTGCTGCCAAGTGCGTGCATCGTTAGGGCCACATCATTAGTACTTGGTTTTATCGGCTTTGCGCGAAAGACCCCGTACTTTTAGTGCGGGAATGGATAGCGCGGAAAGTGCAGCTTTCCCTTGGGTTTAATATGCGGCACTAGTATTATATACAGTATGGCTAAACACACCAAAACACTCAAAGTACGAGTGAAAGACAAACATATTCAACTGCTCAATACTATGGCGCGGTCGGTTAATTTTGTCTGGAACTTCGTTAATGCATTAAGCCATCGCTCAATTAAAGCGCGCGGTGTGTTTCTATCAGCTTACGATATGCACCCCTATACGAAAGGTGCAGGCAAGGAACTGGGCTTGCACAGCCAAACCTTGCAATGCATTGCTGGTGAGTACGTGACTCGCCGCAAACAGTTTAACAAGACCAAGCTGAGCTGGCGCAAGTCGAGTGGCGTTAGGCGCTCATTGGGCTGGATACCCGTCAATACAGGCGCGGCTCAATGGAAATTGGGGCAAGTCTATTTCAACGGCCAGTATTTTGGCGTATGGGACAGCTACGGCTTGAGTCAATACAGGTTTCGTTCAGCCAATTTCAATGAAGATGCCCGTGGCCGCTGGTACTTCAATGTGGTGGTTGATGTGCAGGCTGAAATCCCAGCAGGTCAAGACCGTATCGGTATTGATCTTGGCTTAACCGACACCGCCACCTGCTCGGACGGCACAAAGCTGGAGGCGGGTCGCTTCTATCGCGGTCTTGAGGAAAAATTAGCCATAGCACAACGGGCTAGAAATAAAACTCA
>JAAXZZ010000059.1 GCA_012719655.1 Gammaproteobacteria bacterium
CTATAACGCGCAGCGCTCGGCGGATTTGGCCGATGGTTTGATTATTACCCCATCGCATAATCCACCGGAAGATGGCGGAATTAAATACAACACGCCCGATGGTGGTCCAGCGGACAGTGATGTGACCAACTGGATTGAAGCGCGGGCGAATCAGTATTTGGCTGATGGCTGCGTTGCGGTTCAGCGTATATCTTTGCCCGATGCTTTGGCGCAGGTGCAAGAGTACGACTATGTTGCTCGTTATATTGCCGAGCTGGATCAGGTGGTGGATTTAGCCGCGATTCGCCAGTCCGGTTTAAAGCTGGGTGTTGATCCAATGGGCGGTACGGCTTTGGCGGTGTGGCAGGCGTTAGCGGCGGATGCTGGGTTAAATATCACTGTGGTCAATAGCAGCCAAGACCCTGAGTTTGCCTTTATGCCGCCGGATCACGATGGCCGTATTCGTATGGATTGCTCAAGCCCTGCGGCCATGGCGAATTTACTGAAGATTCGTGAGCAGTTTGCTTTGTCCTTTGCCAATGACCCCGATGCGGATCGGCATGGCATTGTTGATGCCGCGGGTTTGATGAATCCCAATCACTTTTTGTGCGTGTGTGTGGATTACCTGTTAACCCATCGGCCGCTGTGGTCTTCTGCGCTAAAAATTGGCAAAACCTTGGTCACTTCATCCTTGATGGATCGCATTGTCGCGGCCCATGGCCGTGAGCTGTATGAAGTGCCGGTGGGGTTTAAGTGGTTTGTTGAGGGTTTGCATCAGCGTGAATTAGCTTTTGCCGGCGAAGAAAGTGCAGGAGCAACTGTATTAACCTTTGCCGGTGACACTTGGACCACGGATAAAGACGGTATTGTCTTGTGTTTGTTGGCGGCGGAAATTACTGCCGTGACCGGTTTAAGCCCCTCACAGTATTACGCTAAGCTCACGGCGCAACACGGTACACCTTATTACCGCCGCATTGATGCCGCTGCCACGCCTGAGCAGAAGGCTGCGTTTAAGGGTTTGACTGTTGCGCATATTAGCGCCACTGAATTGGCGGGAGAGGCGATTACCGCGGTGCTACTCAATGCCCCAGGCAATGGCGCGGCAATTGGTGGGATTAAGGTCTGTACCGAGAACGGCTGGTTTGCCGCGCGGCCCAGTGGTACTGAGGCGTTGTATAAGATTTATGCTGAGAGCTTTATCAGTGAAGCGCATTTGCAGTTGTTGATTGATGAGGCGCAGGGGTTGTTGGCTGGGGTGTTGTAGGTAGGTTGTTTCGCTGGGCTGGCAGTGATGCTAAACGCGGGCCAGCGGCCGGCGCTCCCAGGGGGTGTGTAAGTGTGGCCTAGTGGCTTACGCTCCTCGGGGGTGGGTGCGGATTAGTGGTTAGCGCGCTCAGAAGTGTTGGTAAAGGTTCAACTTGCAGGGATTTGTAGATGGCTGTTAAACAAAAACGTGTGCTGCTCACTGGTGCGACTGGCTTTGTTGGTCGTGCTGTGCAGCAGCGCATTGTTGCCGATGGGCAATACGATTTAACCATTGCTGTACGTCGTGCTGTGCCTGTGGCAAATGTGGTGCGAGTTGTGCAAGTACCAGAACTCACAACACAAACGGATTGGAGCGCAGCGCTGCAAGGTGTTGATGTGGTGGTTCATTGCGCTGCACGCGCTCATGTGTTGAATGAAAATGTTGTTGATCCGCTGATAGAGTTTCGTAAAGTCAACGTTGATGCAGCACTTGCTTTAGCACAACAAGCACTCATTGCAGGTGTCAAACGCTTTGTATTTATCAGCTCTATTGGTGTGAATGGTGCAAGTACTGAAGGGGTGCCGTTTACTGAACGCTCTGTTCCTGCACCACATGCACCGTATGCAGTATCAAAACTCGAAGCTGAGCTTGCCTTGCAAAATCTGTGTGCTGATAGCGCAATGGAGTTGGTGATCATTCGACCACCGCTAGTTTATGCCGAGCATGCGCCTGGTAACTTTGCGCGTTTACTGAAGCTGGTCAGCTTTGGTTTGCCGCTGCCATTCTCCTTGGTGAAAAACCAAAGAAGCATGGTAGCTTTAGAAAATCTAGTCGATTTTATTTTGTGCTGCGTAATGCACCCTGCAGCAGCTAATCAGACGTTCGTGATTGCCGATCATCAGCCTGTAAGCACTCCGCAAATGCTGCGCTATTTATCCGCCGGCATGGGTAAACGTTTATTGCTGCTGCCTGTGCCTTTGAGTTTAATGCGTGTTGCTGCGACCCTTGCAGGACGCAAAGCTTTGTTTAATCAGTTATGTGGATCATTAGAAGTTGATGCGTCAAAAGCTCAACAGCTACTTGGCTGGACGCCTCCCGTAACTGTTGAAGACGCTATGCGTAAAACCGCCGCCGCGTATTTAGCAGAGTCTTAGGGCTTAATGTCGACCCGCAGGGCAACGAAGTATCAGTTTTAGTCTGAGTTGTGTATCAAATCCTTATCGGCTTTGCGCGAAAGACCCCGTACTTTTAGTGCGGGGATGGATAGCGCGCAAAGTGCAGCTTTCCCTTGGGTTTAATATGCGGAACTGGCATTATATACAGTATGGATAAACACACAAAAACGCTCAAAGTTCGAGTGAAAGACAAGCACATTCCACTGCTCAATACTATGGCGCGGTCGGTGAACTTTGTCTGGAACTTCGTCAATGCGTTAAGCCATCGCTCAATCAAAGAGCGCGGTGTGTTTCTATCCGCTTACGATATGCACCCTTATACAAAAGGTGCAGGCATGGAACTGGGCTTGCACAGCCAAACCTTGCAGTGCATTGCTGGTGAGTACGTGACTCGCCGCAAACAGTTTAACAAGACCAGGCTGAACTGGCGCAAGTCAGGCGGCGCACGCCGCTCATTGGGTTGGATTCCGGTGAATAGCGGTGCGGCACAGTGGAAAAATGGACAGCTCTATCACAACGGTCACTATTTTGGCGTATGGGACAGCTACGGCTTGAGCCAATACAAGTTTCGCTCTGCCAGTTTTAACGAAGATGCCCGTGGCCGCTGGTATTTTAATGTGGTGGTTGATGTGCAGGCTGAAATCCCAGTAGGTCAAGACCGTATCGGTATTGATCTTGGCTTAACCGACACCGCCACCTGCTCGGACGGCACAAAGCTGGAGGCGGGTCGCTTCTATCGCGGTCTTGAGGAAAAATTAGCCATAGCACAACGGGCTAGAAATAAAACTCA
>JAAXZZ010000060.1 GCA_012719655.1 Gammaproteobacteria bacterium
CGAGTATCCACACCGACCACTCACCCAAATCCTTAGCGGCTCCGCGAAACACGTCTAAAAAGGTTTCAATACGCGGTTCTTTGATTCCTCGCTCAAAAAACACCAAAAGCAAATCTTTCGACAGATCCAATAAATAATGACCCAGCGCCAAAGCAATCGCCCAGATCCCGGCCCACTTATGCAAACGGTAGCTTTTGTCTAAACCATGCAGGTGTTTTTCCAACCACAGCGGCCGAATGGCCAGCAGCATAATCAGTGACATCAAGACAAAAGAGCCCAGCCCCGTCAGCAGAATCAGTTGTTTGCGCCACCACCACACATCCATCGACGGATTATGCCCCAGCACGGTCATTGCCCAAGCCGTGAGCACTAACAACGCCACCCCATACAGTATTTTCTTCATCACCTTCACCTCTAAAGATCCTGCGCATGAGTTTAACGCGCGAGTCTTAACTGAAGCTTAAGGAAGCACTGAATAATGTTGGCGAGGCAGTCAGAGCTAGGCAAAAATCAGCGAAAAAGCGCAGTTTACAGGTAGTAAATGAGCATTTTAAGCTGATTTTTAACAACGCCCTGACAACGCAGGTAATTATTCAGCGCTTCCTTAACCAAGACATTGGCCAATTCTTGACTATATTGAACAGGCACTTATCACCAGCAAGGATGCTTACTATGTTTAGCTACAGGTTACCTGCCCTCGTCTTTATCAGCACACTTTTGTTCACCGCGCTTGCGGTGGCGGATTGTCCTGATTGGAATGCCGAACAGGCTCAGCAAGAAATCAGCACACTGCAAGAACAGATAGCGGATTGGGATCATCGCTATCACCGCGATGGTCAATCCAAGATCGACGATGAACTCTATGATCAAGCGCGAGAGCAACTGCTGAGCTGGCAAGTCTGTTTTGCCAATTCGTCAGACATGGAACCGGCAACAATCGCACTGCAAGCGGCTCGCGGCGAGCATCCATTACCTTTTAGCCAAACAGGTTTAAGAAAACTCAATGAAGTTGAGTTACACGCCTGGATCAAGGCGCGTGACGCGTTGTGGATACAGCCGAAAGTAGACGGCGTCGCAGTCACCCTTGTCTATGAGCACGGACAACTCAGGCACATGCTCAGTCGCGGTGATGGCTTAGCCGGACAAAACTGGCTGATGCATGCCCAAGTTATTCGCGCCATTCCGCAACAGTTAAGCACTCAAGCCGCCAAGCTCACCTTGCAAGCTGAGCTGTACTTGCGCCAATCCGAGCATATTCAAGCACAGCATGGTGGTAACAATGCACGCGCTCAGGTGGCGGGGCTACTCAAGCGCAACCAATTAACAGCAAGCGAAGGCGCTACCATTGGCTTATTTGTTTGGGAGTGGCCCGATGGCCCCGACTCGATGCCAGAGCGCTTAGCTGAACTGCAACGTTTGGGTTTTCGCCAAAGCATCGCTTACAGCCAACCCATTAACAGCGTTGCCGATGCCAAACATTGGCGTCAACACTGGTACAACGCGGCACTGCCCTTCGCCACTGATGGCGTGGTGATCAAACAAAGCCAGCGCAGTATTCAACAGCCTCGCAGTAACTATCCACCGTTTTGGGCGGTGGCCTGGAAGTATCCACTGCAGCACGCACTGACCAGCATCACTGAGGTAACCTTTAACATCGGCCGCAGTGGTCGCATCACGCCGATTGCCCACCTACAAGCAGTGCAATTAGATGACAAAATGATTCGCAAAGTCAGTCTAGGCTCACTGGCTCAGCTAAAAAAGCTCTCAATCAATCGCGGCGACCATGTTGCCATTGCGTTGTCTGGGCATGCCATTCCTCAACTTAAACAAGTGGTTTGGCGCAGCCCACAACAGCAAGCCATCAAATTGCCCAGTGCAGAACACTACCATGCACTCAGTTGCTGGCAAGCCAGTGCAGAATGCCAACAGCAATTTCTCGCCCGACTGACGTGGTTAAGCAACAAAAAGAATCTCAATATGCGCGGCATTGGCGCAAAAACGTGGCAAGCGCTGATTGATGCGCAGCAGATCAATCGCATTACCGACTGGCTGGCCTTAACGGCTGAAGATCTACAACACATACCGAACTTTGCCAAGAAGCGTAGCGCGCAAACCGTGCAGGCTTTTAATCAGGCCAAGCGCCAGCCTTTTCATCTCTGGCTCAAGGCACTTGGCGCACCCGCCGCGCTCAGCGCAAAAACCCATGATGACTGGCAAAGCTTCGTACAACTCTCAGCGCAAGACTGGCAACAACAACGCCATTTTAGCCCTACCCAAGCCAAGGAGCTCTCAGCTTTTTTCCAGCACCCCGCGGTGCAAGCCGCTGCTGTGGACCTACAGAAACACAACGTAGCGGGTTTCTAAGCAAACACTGATGCTGCGCTTTGCTCAGCAAGCGCAGCAGGGCTCAAAAAAACATACGCCAAAAGGCGTATTGCGAGCGGCCAAATTAATATCCATGATGTGCGCGCTTAATTAAGCTGCAGTTCATTGCAGCGTTCATTTGCGCCTTTGCGCCCCTCATAAAAATAAGAAACATTGGCAAGACAGACCTTTCATTGTGTTACTGCGCAGTAACCCTTTGCGTCTGTCTTTTTGTCTGACGCATACATCAAAAGAGCAACAAAATGGTAAATGAAGATTCTAAAAGCTACCGTGAACTGCATCGTCCACGTAGCGAGTTTGCCTCTCGTCAAGCTTATTTAGAGCATGAACTGAGCATTATGTCGCCACGCCGTTGGCGCATCAATTTACCTTATCGCGACTACCGTTTCGAAGCCGAAGACTGGGTGCCAGCGATGGCAGCGACCATTGGTAAAATTGTGATGGTCGCGGCAGTGGTTGCAGCGTTTGCCGGCCCTCTGGGTCTTTCCAATGCCTTTGTAATTGAGAATGCACGCTATGAAATGCTCATTGCAGCGATCTTATTCGTCGTCGTGTTCTCCGGATTTCTTAACCCAACCGCCAACTTAGCCGGTACGCACGGACCATTAATCCCACTGATTCCATTAATTGTTGCGTCCGGCGGCCACCCAATGGCTTTGGGGATTATGGTTGGTGCACTGGGCTTTGTGCTTGGCGTATTTAAAGGAGGAAGCTTGCTGGCACGCTTAACCAGCGATGGGGTGTGCGGCGGTTTACTGCTGTTCCTCGGTTTTATTGGCATGACCTCGCAAATTAAAAGCCTATACGCTTGGGCCGATGGCTTTGACATGGGCTATGTCGCCTTCACAGTGGTGTTGGCCACTATTATTATGTATGCCTATTTAGAGCATATTGGTAAGCGTTGGTTGGCTATCCCACTGGGCGCAGTATTGGCTGCAGTGATTGCGTTTGCATTCGGTGCGCCATTTGAATTCAGCACTGAACCGGGCATTCCAAACCTCAATCCTGCCTACTGGTGGGGCGCAGATACCGGCTGGCAGCTCGGTCTACCTGAACTGCACCATTTTATTGCCGTGGCACCTTTTGCTGTGTTGGCGGTAGCGATGTGGTCACCTGACTTTTTAGGACATCGCGTATTCCAGCAGCTCAACTACCCCAAAAACGCTAAAAAAGTACTGATGAACATTGACGACACCATGTGCGTCACCGCTGCGCGGCAAGTGGTTGGTACAGCACTTGGCGGAGGCAACCTTGCGTCATCATGGGGCACCTATGTGGTGCCTGCTGCGATTGCCAAGCGTCCGATCCCAGCCGGTGCACTATTAACTGGCTTACTCTGCGTGATTGCAGCGGTTTGGGGTTATCCAATGGATCTAGCCATTTGGCCGCCAGTGTTGAGCGTAGCGTTAATTGTTGGGGTTTACTTGCCTTTACTCGAAGCGGGTATGCAAATGACCCGCGAAGGTAAAACCTCGCAATCGGCTGCGATTGTGATCTTTTCCTCGACACTTGTGAATCCAGTCTTCGGTTGGTCGTTAACCGTATTACTGGACAACATTGGCATCATTGGCGATAAAGAGCGCGGACAAAAAATGACTCGCACTGACCGCTGGATTATCCCATCCATCGTATTTATTGTGCTCTGTACAGTCATTGCCGCTATCGGCATGTTCCCTGGCATTCCAGCACTACTGGAATCATTCCGCGCCCTGCATTAAGTGTGTCGCTGATCGTTGAGCGCTCGGCCATTATGGCGCGAGCGCTGCAACACACATCTGAACTAATAGGCGCGAAACGCTTTGTGACATGACTCGCAGGCATCCTCAACGGCTTGTACACGTAACGCTAAAACACTTTCGTTGAGTGGCGGTTCTGTCGTGCTGGCCACTAAGCGTGCAGTCGTCGCTTCCAGCTCACGCGCCAATTCTTGAAAGCGTTCTTGCTGTTGCCAAACGTCATCACGGGCTGACGTTTTCTCATCTTCTTTAATGCTCGGAAAATGCTGCCAAGGCGTTTTCGACAAGCGATCAAGCTGTATTGCTTTTTCTACAAACACAGCTTCATCGTACTTAATACGCCCACGCAGCATGCCACCTAAATCTTCGCTAACGCTGAGCATTTCTTTAAAAATCGCTTTACGTTTACCTAATGGCGAATTGGGATCAACACCACCGCACGCGCCCAGACTCAATACCACGGCTAACAATAGACCACGTTTTAGCACAGGCTCACCTTTTCAATTTGCTTTATAAGAATTCATTTCAGTCACAGCCACCCATGTAAAAGTGCTGATATTGGCCGCTTACAGCAATACAGACAGCAACTCCCAAGACAAAAAATAGGCCTGCAGGGACTCACCAACAGGCCGACGTACTGGAGTTTAAGCTGCAACAATAAACATGCTGACAATTAAGCCCATACCAACAGTCCACACGAGCGAACGCAGCATCGCCCAATCGGCGATATAGCACAAAGTATACAGCACTCGGCTGAGCACAAAAGCAATGGCCAGCTGATCCAGCAATGCTTGCTCCGCGCCACCGGCCAGATGAGCAATAATCACCGCGGCAGCAAATGCGGGCGTCACTTCAAAGCCGTTTTGCTGGGCATTGTTAGCGCGCTTCGCCACGCCTTGCACTGTGGCTAAGAACGCGCGCGGATCATGGTTGTCTTGCGCGGTAAAATTACCGGCACTGGCTTTCGCCCAAATTGTTGCCAGATAAGGCAACATAATCGCCGCCAGCACACACCAAAAGGCAATGGTCATAATCACTCCTGTTTTCTGTATAGCTCTAGGCTGCAGCACCACTGTAATACAAACAACTTAAGATAAAAGCATTTCTTCGCCACTTAGCTATTGGGCAATTCATAAAGCCTCGCTATAATCAGCCCCGCACCAAGGCTGAGCCATGGTGACCAACAGATTCGAGGGGCGCTGCAGCAGGATTCTCCTGTCAGGCTCGAAACAGTTGCCTTCTAGTTGTCTCGACAACTGCACATTTGCAAACGGCGCCCATTCGCTAATTACGAATGGAGAACTCATTTTATGAGCGCTGTTACTGATTTTACTGATTATAAAGTGGCGGACATTTCACTGGCTGACTGGGGCCGTCGTGAAATTATTATTGCTGAGTCGGAAATGCCTGCTCTGATGGGTTTACGTGCTAAATACGCTGGCGCGCAGCCACTTAAAGGCGCAAAAATCCTCGGCTGCATCCACATGACCATCCAAACTGCGGTACTGATTGAAACATTGACGGCTCTGGGCGCTGAAGTGCGCTGGTCGAGCTGCAACATTTTCTCCACCCAAGACCAAGCCGCAGCGGCCATTGCGGCTGCCGGTATTCCAGTGTTTGCGTGGAAAGGCGAGACCGAAGAAGAATACGTTTGGTGCATTGAGCAAACCATCCTCAAAGATGGTAAGCCTTGGGATGCCAATATGATTCTCGATGACGGCGGTGACTTAACTGAAATTTTGCACGAGCGTTTCCCACAGGTTTTAGAAAACATCCATGGCGTAACCGAAGAAACCACCACTGGCGTGCACCGCCTACTGGACATGCTGGCTAAAGGTACGTTGAAAATACCGGCCATTAACGTCAATGACTCAGTCACCAAAAGCAAAAACGACAACAAATACGGTTGCCGTCATAGCCTCAACGACGCGATCAAACGCGGCACCGATAATTTGTTATCCGGTAAGCAAGCGCTGGTCATTGGTTACGGCGATGTCGGAAAAGGTTCTGCACAATCGCTGAGCCAAGAAGGCATGATTGTTAAGGTTTCTGAAGTTGACCCCATTTGCGCGATGCAAGCCTGCATGGACGGTTACGAGTTGGTTTCACCCTACATCGACGGCATCAATGACGGCACCGATGCCTGCATTGATAAAGCCCTGTTAGGCAAAATCGACCTCATCGTCACCACTACAGGTAACGCCAATGTCTGTGATGCCGGCATGCTCAAAGCGCTGAAAAAACGCGCGGTGGTGTGCAACATTGGTCACTTTGACAATGAAATCGACACCGCATTTATGCGTAAAAACTGGGCCTGGGAAGAAGTTAAACCCCAAGTGCACAAAATTCACCGTACCGGCGCTGGCTCATTCGATCCACGCAATGACGATTACCTGATTCTGTTATCAGAAGGCCGCTTAGTGAACCTCGGTAATGCGACGGGTCACCCAAGTCGTATTATGGATGGCTCATTTGCTAACCAAGTACTCGCACAAATGCACTTATTTGAGCGCAAATTCGCCCAACTCAGTGCTGAGCAAAAAGCTGCAGCGTTAACCGTTGAAGTGCTGCCCAAAAAACTCGACGAAGAAGTTGCTCTCGAAATGGTTAAAGGCTTTGGCGGCGTGATTACTCGCCTAACAGATGCGCAAGCTGACTACATTGGCGTACCAGTGGACGGCCCTTACAAGCCAGAAACTTACCGCTACTAAGTGACAGAGAAGGGGTGGCATGGCCGCCCCTTTTGTACTTTCGGCTGCCCATCCACTTTGACATTGAGAGACCTGTTCTATGAGCCATCAATCTCGCATTAGTTTTGAATTCTTTCCCACCAAAACCGATGCTGGCCATGAAAAACTGCTCGCCACAGCGGCGCAACTGGCGACCTATAATCCTGAGTTTTTTTCTTGCACTTATGGTGCCGGCGGTTCAACCCGTGACCGGACGTTGAACACCGTTTTACAATTAGACAGCGAAATCAAAATCCCAACCGCACCGCACTTATCCTGCGTTGGCGATAGCAAAGAAGATTTACGCGAACTGCTGCATGTGTATAAAGATGCGGGCATTAAACGCATCGTCGCCCTACGTGGTGACCTGCCATCGGGAATGGGTATGGCCAACGGTGAGCTGCGTTACGCCAATGAATTGGTTGAATTCATCCGTCACGAAACCGGCGATCACTTTTATATTGAAGTGGCTGCCTATCCTGAGATGCATCCACAAGCCCGTGATTTTGAACTTGATTTGCAAAATTTCGCCCGTAAAGTGCAAGCCGGTTCCGACAGTGCCATCACTCAATATTTCTTTAATGCTGATTGTTACTTCTATTTTGTCGATCGAGCGCGTAAACTTGGCCTCGATATTCCAATCGTGCCCGGTATTATGCCGATTACCAATTACAGTAAATTGGCACGCTTTTCTGATTCTTGTGGTGCTGAGCTACCGCGCTGGATACGCAAACAACTGGAAGCGTACGGCGATGACACAGCAAGCATTCAAGCCTTTGGTGTAGAAGTCATTACTAAGATGTGCGAACGCCTATTAGAAGGTGGCGCGCCAGGCTTACACTTCTACACACTTAATCAAGCTGAACCGAGTTTAGCCGTTTGGGATAATCTCAAGCTTAACTGCTGAAAAAGGCCGCTAAGCCACTATAGCGATATACCTCCATCCAGTTTTATGCCCAGCGCAGGACATGATTTGTGGATGGAGTGCATACTTTGTTGTGCACTTGTATGGAGCATTTATAATTTTGCGCCCCAAAGTCGGCGGGTCGCCGACAACAGGAAGACTGCATGTCCTTTTCCTCACTAGGCCTCTCTCAGGCTCTGGTTAATGCCGTTGAAGCTGCCGGCTATACATCTCCATCGCCTGTGCAATTACTGGCGATTCCTCCGGCACTGCAAGGTCGCGACCTGATGGTTGCCGCACAAACCGGTACCGGTAAAACGGGCGGTTTTGCTTTACCTATTTTAGAAATCCTGTTTCCTAACGGTAAGCCGGACCGCGAGCAGCGCCACCGTGCGCGTCAACCCCGCGTTTTGGTATTAACGCCAACCCGTGAACTGGCTGCGCAAGTGCATGACAGTTTCAGACTCTATGCCCGCGATTTACCTTTTGTCAGCGCCTGTATTTTTGGTGGTGTGGGCATGAATCCGCAGATCAACGCGGTGGCCAAAGGCCTGGATGTGTTAGTTGCCTGCCCAGGTCGTTTATTAGACTTGGTCAATCAAGACAAAATTGATTTAAGCGGCGTTGAAATTTTAGTCTTAGATGAAGCCGACCGTATGCTTGATATGGGCTTTATCCATGACGTGAAGAAAGTCTTAGCCAAACTGCCTAGCAAGCGCCAAAACTTGCTGTTCTCTGCGACCTTTTCGCAAGACATCACCCAGTTAGCCGGCCGTTTGCTGCACAACCCTGAGCGCATTGAGGTCACACCACCCAACACCACGGTTGAGCGTATTGAACAACGCGTGTTCCGTATTCCAGCCTCACATAAGCGCGCTCTACTTGCGCACTTAATCACCCTTGGCGTATGGGAACAAGTTCTGGTGTTCACCCGCACCAAGCATGGCGCTAACCGTCTTGCTGAATACTTGGATAAAAACGGCCTACCGGCTGCCGCCATTCATGGCAACAAAAGCCAGAATGCCCGTACCAAAGCGCTCGCTGATTTTAAAGCGGGTAGCGTGCGTATTCTCGTAGCGACTGATATTGCTGCGCGCGGTTTAGACATTGATCAGTTGCCACATGTAGTGAACTACGAGCTGCCTAACGTCGAAGAAGACTATGTGCACCGCATTGGCCGTACGGGTCGTGCGGGCCGGGCTGGGCAAGCGATTTCACTGGTTGCACCGGACGAAGAGCGCTTGCTGAAAAGCATTGAGCGCATGACCCGTCAAACCATCGAAGAGGGTGATTTTTTAGGCTTTGACCCAAGCACGGTAGTGATTGAAAAAGCTGAGCCACGCGCACCTCGCCCAACCCGCAGCAGTGGCGCTGGTCGTAATGCACCGCGGGCGGCCGCGGAGAAAACCAGCAACCCTGACAAACCAAGAGGCAAACGCCCTGCAGCGCGCTCAACTGAGCGCAGTGAAGGCAGCGCTCAAGCGAAGCCAAGCCAACATGCACGCAATCCACGCAACACGCGGCAGACACGCCCAGCCGCGACAACAGCTGCTGTTCCTCCTTTGCCTGCTAACCGCGATCCAGAAGTCTTTCTTGATGATGCCATTGATAACTTTGGTAACAGCGTTGATTACGTCAGTCCGTATCAGAATAAAGGCCGTGGCCGTCGTCCAAACAGTAGCGCCCCTGCAGCGACAGCCAGCGCTGGGCGCACGGCTCGTCCTGCACGCCAAGAACGCAGTGCCAGCACGCCAGCCGCTGAGCGACGCCGATCAGCAAATAAACCACGCAATAACCCGCGTCGTGAAGACAGTCGCTACCTCGGTGCAAACGAGACGTCCGCTGTGCGTGAAGCGCGCCCCGCACCACAGCCTTTGATTATTCGCAAAGGCGAGCGTTTGCCCAGTCTTGAGCAACTGGAGCAATTAGAATCACGCTCACGCAAAGAAAAACCTGCATTGCTCACTTCGTACACAGACTAAGCCCACAGACCAATCTGTTGTTGCACAGAGCCTCCTATCCTGATCAAACAAGATGGGGGGCTTTTTTAAGTTTAACGGTGCCGAGCATGCCGTTATACCTTGGCACGCTCGACTGCATTCAGTTGACTACAAGCAAACTGCTATCATTGTGTGAAATATGTTGTTTAACACCCCAAGGAGCACTCATGGAAACACCCACTAAAGGCGGTGCTACGATTAGCCCGCCAGTATTTTATACCTCCGCTATATTGATCACTGCGCTGGTTATATTTGCCAGTGTTTTACCCGAAACGGCACAAAGCTTTTTTGGTGATATGCAGGCATGGATCGTTGAAAACGTTAGTTGGTTCTATGTCCTTGCCGTTGCACTGATCCTGTTATCCACTCTCTTTATGGCCGCCAGTCGCTATGGCGACATCAAGCTGGGCCCAGACCACAGCCAACCCGATTACAAAAGCTCGACATGGTTTGCCATGCTTTTCTCTGCTGGGATGGGGATTGGCTTGATGTTTTTTGGTGTCGCTGAACCGGTGATGCACTTTATTGCTCCACCAGTGGGTGATCCAAACACCGTGCAAGCTGCTCGCGAAGCAATGAAGCTGACCTTTTTCCACTGGGGCCTGCATGCTTGGGCGATTTACGCTGTTGTTGCTTTAATTCTTGCCTTTTTCTCCTACCGTCATGGCTTACCGCTGACCTTACGTTCGGCGCTGTACCCATTAATTGGCAAGCGTATTTACGGCCCCATTGGTCATGCGGTCGATATTTTCGCCATCATCAGCACCGTACTGGGGATTGCCACTTCATTGGGTTACGGTGTTTTACAAATCAACAGTGGTTTTAACTACTTATTCGGTTTGCCAGTGGGCACTAATGTGCAAGTGATCTTGATTGTCGCGATTACGGCATTAGCCACGCTATCAGTGGCAACAGGTTTGGATAAAGGCGTCCGGATTTTATCGGAAATCAACCTGTCCTTAGCGGTGATCCTGTTAGTTTTAGTCCTGATGCTCGGCCCAACCGCGCTGCTATTAAAAAGCTTTGTAGAAAACACCGGCGGCTATTTATCTGAGATCGTTAGTAACACCTTTAACCTCTTTGCTTACGAACCAACCGATTGGCTAGGTGGCTGGACCTTACTGTATTGGGGTTGGTGGCTGTCGTGGTCGCCATTTGTCGGTATGTTTATCGCTCGTGTTTCACGCGGGCGCACCATTCGTGAGTTTTTAACCGGTGTGCTCTTGGTCCCAACGGGCTTTACTTTTATGTGGATGACCGTATTTGGCAACACTTCCATCAACATGATTATGAACAAGGGCATTACCAGCCTAGCCGATCAGGTCAACGCCGATACCTCCTTAGCCTTATTTGCTTTCTTAGAACACTTCCCCTTCTCCAGCGTGCTGTCGATGGTTGCTGTGTGCATGGTGATATTGTTTTTTGTAACTTCGGCTGACTCCGGCTCTTTAGTCATCGACATGCTCGCTTCTGGCGGCAATACACAAACCCCGTTATGGCAGCGTATTTTTTGGGCATCCTCCACCGGTATCGTCGCCATAACACTGTTACTTTCTGGTGGTTTAGGTGCACTACAGTCGGCCACCATTGCCAGCGCACTGCCCTTTTCGATTATTTTATTGGTATCAATTTGGGGATTATTTAAAGCCTTACACCTTGACTCGACCAAGCGCGTGCTCAGGCATCAAAGTGCCTTACACCACTCACGCCAGCATAAAAGCACCGGCGGTTGGCAACGTCGTTTACGCAGCATGGTGATGTTCCCACGGCGCTCACATGTCAATCGTTTTATTGATGAAGTGGTCCTGCCAAGTTTTGAAGAAATTGCTGTTGAACTGCGCAAACAAGGTTATGCCGTTGAAGTGATTAGTGGCGACGACAAACGCACCAAGCTTGAAGTCCAGCACAATCAGGAGGTTAATTTTGTCTACGAAATACGCCCACGTGCTTATGTGCAACCGGACTTTGTGATACCCGATGATGATGAAGAGGATCGTGAAGAACGCAAGTACTTCCGTGCTGAAGTCCATTTACTTGAGGGTGGCCAAGACTATGACATCATGGGCTGGTCGCGCGAAGAAGTGATTGACGACATTCTTGATCAATACGAGCAACACATGCACTTCTTGCACGTTGTGCGCTAATTGCCGGCTTAACCACTGAGGCGCTCTAATTTGAGCGCCTTTTTATTCGACTATAACTTTGCAGCCAATGTCTGGTGCTAGCGCTATCAACAGCAACAGTTGATGTCGATGGACCCTCGACTGGCGACTTCAATGTTAGAATAACGTCTTTACATCCAAGCGGTCTGTTCATGTCTAAGCTCAATCCCCGCCAACAAGAAGCAGTCAATTACATCAGCGGCCCAATGCTGGTGCTGGCCGGTGCTGGCTCAGGCAAAACCAGCGTGATCACCCGTAAAATTGCCTATTTAATTCAGCAGTGCGGCATCTCTGCTCGGCATATCGTCGCAGTAACCTTTACCAATAAGGCCGCTCGAGAAATGAAAGAGCGCGTCACGTCTTTATTACGCGGCGCGCAAGGCCATGGTTTAACCGTGTCTACTTTCCACAACCTAGGTCTCAACATTATCCGCCGTGAGCATGCTTTGCTCGGTTACAAACCCGGCTTCTCAATTTTTGATGATTCCGATGTTAAAAATCTGCTCACCGACATTATGCAAAAAGAGTACGCCGGTGATGATGGTGTTGACGAGGTGAAAAACCAGATCAGCCAGTGGAAGAATGATTTAGTCCTGCCAGAACAAGCTTTAGAACAGGCGCGCGGCGCTAAAGAGCAAACCGCCGCCATCGTCTACAGCCATTATCAGCGCACACTTAAAGCCTACAACGCGGTGGATTTTGATGACTTGATTTTTCAACCGGTCAAACTCTTTCAAAACCAGCCCGAGGTATTGGATAAGTGGCGTAATCGCATCCGTTATATGTTGGTGGATGAATACCAAGACACCAATACCAGCCAGTATTTACTGGTCAAACTACTGGTGACTGAGCGCGCGCAGTTCACCGTGGTTGGCGATGACGACCAATCGATTTATGCCTGGCGTGGTGCGCGACCGGAAAATCTGCTGCAACTCAAAGAAGATTTTCCTTCGTTAAAAATCGTGATGCTAGAGCAAAACTATCGCTCCACCAGCCGTATTCTTAAATGCGCCAATATTCTCATTGCTAACAATCCGCATGTGTTTAGCAAAGAGCTCTGGAGTGAAATGGGCCATGGTGATGAAATCCGCGTGATTCGCTGCCGCAATGAAGACGCTGAAGCCGAGCGCATTGCCATCGAAATTCTCACCGAACACATGCGTACGCAACGTCCTTACAGTGATTTTGCGATTTTATACCGTGGTAACTACCAAGCCAAAATCATGGAATTGAAGCTGCAAGTGCATAAAATCCCCTACCGTTTATCGGGAGGTACCAGCTTCTTTGGCCGCCAAGAATTGAAAGATTTGATGTCGTACTTTCGCTTACTGGTCAATCCAGATGACGATAATGCTTTCTTACGGGTGATTAACGTGCCGCGCCGTGAGATTGGTTCGACCACGCTAGAAAAACTCAGTAATTATGCCGCCCAGCGGCAGGTTTCCATGTATGAAGCCTGTGCCGAAATCGGTTTAGGCGAACATTTAAGCGCGCGTTATACCGAGCGTTTAGCACGCTTTAAACAGTATATGGATAAGTTGCGCCAGCGCTGTTTTAGTGAAGATCCGATTGCGGCGCTAAAAGAAATGATCCTTGATATTGATTACGAAAACTGGATCCGGCAAAACAGTTCCAGTGAAAAAGCCTGCGAATACCGGATGAGTAACGTTTGGTTTCTGATTGATGCGCTTAAAAATACTTTGGAGCGCGACGACGAAGGCGAGATGACCATTGAAGAAGCCATTGCCAAGCTGGTTTTACGCGATATGCTCGAGCGTCAAGAAGAAGACGAAGATGGTGCTGAAGGGGTGCAGATGATGACCCTGCACGCCTCCAAAGGCTTGGAGTTTCCCAGCGTCTATATCATGGGCATGGAAGAAGAAATCCTGCCGCACTGCTCCAGTATTGAAGCCGATACCATCGAAGAAGAACGCCGTTTGGCCTATGTTGGCATTACCCGTGCGAAGCAAAACCTAGCTTTTACCTTTGCCAGTAAACGCAAAAAGTATGGCGAAATCATCGACTGCTTACCGAGCCGCTTTCTTGATGAATTGCCGGCTGAAGACTTGCAGTGGGAAGGACTGGATGAAGCGCCGGTGGAAGTAAAAGCCGCGCGTGGCAACACGGCTTTAGCGGATATCCGTGCCATGTTGAAAAAATAAAAACAAAATACAAAGGGAACTGCATGCAAACCATTGAACGGATTTATCCAAACCAACTCGATAAAAACTGTCTTGATGATCAAAACACTCTACGTATTCATCTAGAGCGTTACCAGTTTGCAGCGCAACATGCACAAGGCGATAGCATTCTCGATATGGCCTGCGGCTGTGGCTATGGCACTTTCTTACTCGCGCAACAGCATCCTGATCAGCAAGTGACTGGGGTTGATTTAGATGCCAGCGCCATTGCTTATGCCCAGCAGCATTATCAACTCGCTAATTTGCAATTTATGTGTGCCAATGCCGAGCAATTTAGTAGTGAGCAGCCCTTTGATACGATTGTCAGCCTAGAAACTATTGAACATCTGCCCTGTCCGACAAAGCTAGTAATAAACCAAGTTAAATTACTCAGTAGCACTGGGCGCTTGATTGCTTCTGTGCCAATTACTCCAACGCTGGATGGCAATCCACACCATTTACATGATTTTAGTCAGCGCTCATTTTTGCGCTTATTCTCCGAGTTAAACTTGCGCTCGATTGAGCACTTTGAACAAATCCAATGGTGGCAATTTAAAGGTTTATTTTCTACTCAACCTGATCTACAAAAACAACACCGTTCACAAGGTGTCGGCAATGCAGTACTCAATTATTACCGAAAAAACCCGCTATACCTGCTCAAACGCCTGTACTCTATGTTGCGTTACGGCTTTAGCAACCGCTATTTAACCTGCGTTTTCACTCGTTAAGCCAATACTCTGCGTATTATTTTTAGCGCATAAGGATTTCAATTATTACCCAAGCATCTGCCAAAAATTCGCTGAGCTTACAGCTAATTATCTTGCTCGCCTCACTCAGTGCGCTAGTAGCGGCGGCGATTGACATGTACCTGCCCGCTTTTCCAACAGTTGCCAGCAGCCTAAACATTAGTGCAGGGCAAGTTCAGCAAACCCTCACCATTTTTTTAATTGGTTTAGGCATTGGTCAGGGTCTGTATGGTCCGCTGCTGGATCGTTTTGGACGTAAACCGCCGTTATTGATCGGGATTGGGTTATTTATCTTAGGCTCCCTATGTGCTGCCTTAACCACCAGTTTTACAGGCTTGTTGGTTGCACGTTTTTTACAAGCCATTGGCGCAGCAGCCGGTTCTGTGGCCTCGCGCGCGGTGGTGACTGATACCTGTGACCCACAGAGTTCGGCACGTATTTATTCAATGTTAATGCAAGTAATGATGATCGCACCGATCACCGCACCGATGCTCGGAGGGCTGATTTTATTGTATGGTGAGTGGCATTTCATTTTTTGGCTGCTGGCCTTCTTTGGCATCATCTGCGCTGCATTCACTGTACGTCTGCTTCCAGAAACCTTAGCGGTAGAGCGCCGTGTGCCACTGTCAATGCGCAGTATCGTGCGCAACTATGCGATTCAACTGAGTAACCCAAGCTTCTTTTTTTACACTTTGGCAACCAGCTGCACCTTGGGTTGCTTGTTTATTTATATCAATAATTCACCCTTTGTCTTTATTGAAATATTTGCTTTGTCGCCCACCCAGTTCAGTTATATTTTTGCTGCCAATGCCCTGGTGATGATCGCTATCAGCCAAATCAACCTGCGTTTATTAAAGCTTTATAGCGTCAGAGGCGTGCTCTTTATCGGCCTCGGTGGATTTATTGTGATTGGCCTGCTCCTGCTGGGTATCGTGCAGTTAGGTTGGGCGGCGTTGTGGAACTACAGCATCCTGCTCGGCTTAGGCATGGCCATGCTCGGTTTAATTACTGGCAATCTCACCGCATTAACCATGGCCCACACCCAACAGCACGCAGGTATTGCCTCGGCGTTGATGGGCTTGATCCAATTTTTACTGGCCGCTACCATCGGTTTTATTGCCAGTATCAGCGCAGCACCCACACTCTATACCCTACCGCTGGCTTTACTGGTGCTTGGTTTAAGTGCGTTGGGCTTATGCTTAGTCGGCAAATACTTTGCGCAAAAAGCCACGCCCGATCCTTAACTGTCCTAAGCCACTTGATCACTAAACACAGGCACCAAGCACATACTACAGCTGTCAAAAAATCACCACAGTCATTCACACTATTAGGCGCAACGTTATGACCTTTGAAATTGTGCTCGTTTTGCTGATTACTGTCGCAGCCATGACGCTGTTTGTGACCGAAAAGCTGCGCATTGATGCCATTGCCATCTTAGTACTGGTGAGCTTAACTTTGCTGGATCTGGTCAGCCCCAGCCAAGCCTTAAGCGGCTTTAGTAACTCGGCGACCATCACTGTAGCGTCGATGTTTGTGCTTGCTGCAGGACTACAAAACAGCGGTGCACTGGCTGGTATTCAACGCTTACTCGGCGCCGCCGGTTCGCCTTTACAGTTTTTACTGATGCTGTTTGCTCTGCTGGCGTTAATCGCGCCCTTCGTCAACAATACGGCAGTGGTGGCCATTTTTATTCCCATCGTGATTGCCGCCAGCCTAAAAGTTGGCCTATCACCGTCGAAAACACTGATTCCGCTGTCTTACGTTGCGCAAATGATGGGCGTCGTAACCTTGATTGGCTCGTCTACCAACCTGCTGGTCAACTCGATTGCTAAAGACCTTGGTCACCCTGGCTTTAGTATGTTTGAGTTTTTACCTTTAGCACTGATTTGTGCCAGCGCTGGCTGCTTGTATCTGCTGACGCTAGGGCGCTGGTTATTACCTGATGTGCGCAGCGCCGACTTAAATAATCTCTACGAGTTTGGCCACTATATCAGCGAGCTGAAAGTCACCGAAGACTCGAAGTTACTGGGTCGCAGCGTCGAAGAAGCCAAGCTCAGCAAAGACTACAATGTCTATATCTTAGAATTACTGCGTGATGGCGAAAAGTACTGGTCACCGCGTTCTGAAGAGTTGCGTGCAGGTGATATTTTATTGGCTCGCGGGCTGTGGTCTGATCTTGAAACCCTTAAAGATGAACAAAAACTCGAGTTCAATACCCAAACTGACTTTCAACTCAAGGGTGAGAAACGGGAAAAATCCGTACTGGCTGAAGTGATGATTGCCCCACAATCGCGCGCAGCAGGACGCTTGCTGGCCGTTTTAAACCGCAGTTGGCGTTACAATGCGTCGGTCATGGGTGTGCAGCGCCGCGGGCAAGTGGTGCGCGAGCAACTGAATAGTTTACGTCTGCGCATTGGTGATATTTTACTGTTGGCGTTACCCGAAAAAGATTTGGCGGCGCTGCGTAAAGATAAAAGCGTGATTGTTATTTCACAACGCGAGGCGACACACAACTACGGCTGGCGCGCACCTTTTGCCATCGTCATTATGGCGGCGGTGGTCACGGTCTCAGCCATCGGTTGGCTACCAACCGCAATTGCCGCGTTAACCGGCGCGGTGGCGATGACTCTGGCAGGCTGTGTCCATGCTGATGATGTGTACGAGAGTACCGATTGGTCGATTGTGATTCTAATTGCTGGACTGTTACCCCTTGGGATTGCCATGAGCAGCAGCGGTGCAGCGCAGTTTTTAGTGGACAACAGCATCGGTTTAGTCAGCCATTTGGGACCCCATGTGGTACTGGCGGTACTGTACTTGATGGCATTGGCACTGGGTGAACTGATGAGTAACTCAGCCGCAGCCGTGCTACTTACCCCAATCGGCTTCTCGACCGCACAACTGATGGGAGCAGATGCCACACCTTTTTTAATTGCCATTACCTTCGCCGCCTCAACCAGCTTTATGACCCCTGTGGGCTACCAAACCAATATGATGGTGTATAACGCCGGCGGCTATAAGTTCAGTGACTTTATAAAAGTTGGCTTGCCGCTCAATACTATTTTTTGGCTCTTGGGCGTGATCTTTATTCCCATGTTTTGGCCGTTTTAGCTGGGTTAAGCACAGCCTGCAGCGCAGGCCTGACCTGCTAAAGAGTGCTAACGCCCACGCTCATGCCATCACAAAAACCCGTAAGAGCGAGCCATACCCGCGAATGCAATTCCCTACCTTCATCCTGCAAGCGAGTGCCGAAGAAAAGCATAGGCGGCCACGTCGCTACGCGCTTCGCGGAGACGCTGATCATCCTCTTGGGAGCGCGGGCCGCTGGCCCGCATCTGCACCCGCACCCACACTTAGAATAGCAAGCTCGCGAGTACCAACAGCCAGTCACGCCGAGCTGGATCTCTGGATAGAGCGGGTGCTCTTCGCTGACAGCATTGATGCGGTGTTTGCAGAGTAACGTCTGTTCTGCTGCAGGGAGCGCAAGGCAGCATAAATACGCGACCTGCAACTAGGATAAGTGCAAGGTTTGCTAAGTTTGCTGGTAGCGGCGCAGCTATATCGCAAATAGATTCTTGACTGCAAAGTGCTTCGCAGGCATGGCCGGCTGCTTCAGGACGTAAACAATACTAGCAACTTGATATTACCCAAGACAGCAGATATTTTATTGATATAATAGCAATGGCCCAACACTAGCTCTAAGCAATAGCCCGCTCGCAGACCCTACCAAATACAATCACAAAGGCAGCCACGGCAATGCTCAACAGACTCGCAATACGCTATAAGCTGATTATTCTGCTGGGCTTAAGTGGAGGCTTTGCGCTGCTGACTTCTTCACTAATCATGGTGTCTTCAATGTATTTGACACAGTCGAAGTCATCCATGCAGGTGCTACACCAACTGACTGATGTCATCAGTGAAAATATGCAGGCTGCACTTGCGTTTAATGATGCAAGCAGCGCCAGTAAGATTTTAGCTTCGCTGCATACCAATCCACATATTTTACTGGCAATTGTCACAAACAATAACGGTCAGATTCTCAGTCAATATCAGGCTAACTTTTTACAAGCTGAGCGCGCACAGATCCATAAGCAAGCACTTGAGCAGATTCTTAAAGAGCGCACGCCGCAGCAGCCCGATCAATTGCTCGAACATATTCAGCCAGACTGGATGGGAGTAGTGAAACCGGTATTTTTCGAAGGCCAAGCCATTGGCACCCTAACACTGCTGTCTGACACCCAAGTCATGTGGGATGAGTTTCGTAAGTTTGTACTGATGCAAATACTTGCATCAGCTCTGACAGTGGCTCTATTGCTATTTTTGTCATTAAAGTTTCAAGCCATTTTTACTCAACCTATCCTTAATCTGATTAGCAGTATGCGTACCGTAGCGCAAACCAAAAACTACCGCACAGTCTTGAAGTCAGACCATAAGGATGAATTTAAGCACCTCTACGATGTGTTCAACTCCATGCTGGTCGATATCCAAGAGCGTGATGACCGTCTGTTTAAATTAGCAACAACCGATGCTCTAACCGGTCTTGCCAATCGGCACCACGCCATGGAACTCATGAACACTATCATTAACCGTGCACAGCGCACTCAACATCCGTTCGGTTTGATTATGGTCGATCTGGATTTCTTCAAGAAAATCAACGATACCTACGGTCATCAGACTGGTGATCTGGTACTGCAAGAAGCGGCTAAGGTACTTCGTGACAGCGCCCGAGAATATGATCTGGTTGCGCGCTTGGGTGGTGAGGAGTTTCTAATTGTCTGTGACGATGCCCCACTACAAACCTGCATTGTTATTGCCCAACGCATTCAGCAAAATCTGGCCAATCACGAGATTGAATACGCACCGGGCTGTAAGCTGAATGTTACCGCCAGTATTGGTGTATACAGCTCAGCCCAGAACCCTGCAGAGACATCCATTGCAGCTATGCTGTCTGCCGCCGATGCAGCGCTGTATCAAGCCAAGCATACTGGCCGCAATACTTACTGCGTGGCCTAGATGCCCTTTGCCTACCGACTCCTATCTTGGTTAATAATCAGCATGACATGGCTGACTCCTCAGTCCTATGCCAATGACGTAGAAACTGAACTGACTGCTGTATTCATTGGCCGCTTTGCCAGCTATGTCGAATGGCCAGCCTCAGAACATCGACACTTTGTGATTACCGTACTCGGTGAAAACCTGTTTGGCTCCAAGCTCGACCAGCTTTATCACAATAAACAAATTAAAGACAAACCCGTTAAAGTGCGCTACGCCGCAACCCTTAATCAGGTGGCTCGCAGCGATATTTTATTTATCAATCTACAGACTGCCAGCGACCGCCTATCGGCCATCCATTTTGCCCGTCAACACAGTATGCTGAGCATCAGTACCGCACGAGGTTTTGCTGATAACGGTGGCATCATCCAGCTCAATATTGTCGAGCAAAAAGCTCAAATCAAAATCAACCATACCGCGGCCCTAGATAGCGACCTAAAAATTGCGGCGCCATTGCTCTCAATTGCCACTGTTTTACGGAAAAAACAACCATGAAGAACACGCTCGGTTACGCACTCATTTGCTTAAGCATCAGCACTGCGTTCGCCGCCCAAGATGCAGATGAATACTACCAGCTACCACTGGAGCAGCTGCTGCAGGTAACAACACAAGCGAAGGCGCAAGTTGGCTCGCTGGGTGACAAGCGTAACGCTCTGAATGCCGAAGTGCCAATTGATGTCATTAGCGCTGCCGAACTAGAATCCAGCGGCCATACCAGCTTGATATCGGCACTGGCGGCTCTAGTGCCAGGCTTTAATGCGCCCTCTCCTAGCATTGCCGACGGCACTGACCACGCGCCACCCTTCACGCTGCGCGGCTTAAACCCAGATCAAGTGCTGGTACTGGTCAATGGCAAGCGCCTGCATCAGAGTTCGCTGTTACATAATAATGGCACCGTAGGTCGCGGCAGCTCCAGCGTCGACCTGAACATCATTCCTTTAGATGCAGTCAGTCGTGTAGAAATTTTGCGCGAAAGCGCATCAGCTCAATATGGCTCCGATGCCATTGCTGGGACCATCAACATTATCCTTAAAGGCTATGGCCAATCTAGCCAAGCCCGTATGCACTACGGAAAAACCAGCAAAGGCGATGGTGAGCATAAGCAAGCCAGCATCTTCCATAGCGTGCCACTGAGCGGTGACGGTTTTATTAATTTGACTGGGGCATGGCGCGACCGCGGCCGTAGCAATCGTGCGGTTGCAGATACGGAGGACCGCGGCCGGATCAATACACGCTTTGGTGATGCAGACACCCAGGATGGCTCGTTCTTGCTAAATGCCGAACTACTGCAAGGTGATACCACTCTTTACTCACACGCGTTGTATAACCGCAGAGACAGCAGTGCAGGTGCTTTCTTTCGACGCGCCAATAGTGAGCAAAATATTCCCGAGCTGTACCCTGATGGCTTCCTGCCAAAAATCGCCCCAAAAATAACCGATTATTCTTTTACCGGCGGCGCTAAAGGCATCCTCAGTGATGACACGCACTGGGACCTGAGTTACACCCACGGCCATAATGACTTCCACTTTTACCTAAAAAACTCGCTCAATGCTTCACTGGGACGCACCAGCCCGACTTCGTTTGATGCAGGATCCACTGACTACACTCAACAGATATTGAATCTGGCCTTGAACAAAAAAATCGGTTTACACACTCTGTCATACGGCTACGAATGGCGCGAGGAGCACTATCGCATTAACGCTGGTGATAGCGCTTCTTACGTACAAGGCCCGTACACTGGTGCCGGTGGTTCTCAAGGTTTTCCAGGTTTTGGTCTAGCCAACGAGGTATCGCAGCGACGCCAAACCCACTCCATTTATGGCGATTTAAACTACCGGCTCAGCCAACGCTGGACCTTAGATACAGCCACACGCTTGGATCATTCCAGTGACTTTGGTAGCACGTTTAGCGGCAAGCTGGCTTTACGCTTTCGCCCAACCGACACCTTGCTACTACGCACCAGCCTTAATACTGGCTTTCGTGCACCCTCCTTAACGCAAAGTCATTTTTCCTATACAGGCTCCTACCGCAACAGTGCCGATCCTGCTCCAACCCTCTGGGGCAACTTTGCAGTGGATCATCCCGTCAGCAGAGCGCTGGGGGCAAAAGATCTGAAAGTAGAAAAATCGACCCATTTTGCTATGGGCCTCGTCTTTGAGCCTGCAGCGAACCTTACTGCAAGCGTGGACGGTTTTATCACCGACATCAAGGACCGCATCATGCCAACGGCCTATATTTCAGCCGACAGTGTGCCGACAGCCGAATCGACTCTGAAACAATACGATATCGATGGCGCAGTTTATTTTACCAACGCGATCAAAACCCGCACCCATGGCGTAGACTTGCGTCTTGACTACAGCCATGAATTGAAGCAAAGCGCAACACTGAAGTTTCGCAGTGGTTACCAATACAGTAAAACCCGCATCCAAAGCGTCAACCAGCCATCTGCAGTGCTGGGTAATAATGCTGAAAACGTGGTGCTGGATTCTTTTAGCCGAGTTCTAGTGGAACAAGGGCAACCAGCCCATCGTTTCAATCTTCGCAGCACCTACTCAACTCGATCTTATGACTTGATGTTTAATCTGAATCGTTTTGGCGCCTATGCCAGCACCTTGGATCATTACAAAGTTGGTTTTGCTGCCAAGTGGACGCTGGATGCGGAACTGGCATATCACTTTGATCAGTCACTGACGGTGGCATTAGGTGGGGTAAATTTATTTGACACTGAACCTGACACATGGGAAGACTCAGGATACCCGAGGGATCCTGCCGACAAAGTCGTTCCTTACTCCCAGTATTCACCACTCAACTTTAATGGTCGCTATATCTATATGCGTGCACATTATAAATTTTAAGAGTATTACTTGGATCTGTACTGCATAGGGTCTTTGTGCTGAAGCCATTAAGGTTGTGTGAGTTGAGAAATACGCAACCCTAGGTATTCAGCTCGCAAAGGCTGTAAGTTATTGTTATCGCTCTTCAATCCAGCAGCTCAATGCCTAAACTCTCGAGCAAATACACTGCCTCAAACTTAGAAAACTTAGCGCCTTGTAGTTGATTTTCTATCGTGCTCAAGACAACCTCTATTCGATCTCTGCATCGAATGCGTTGATTAAAAGGGTAAAACGCTGCCATCCCAATGCAATAGCGCACCACTGACTTCAGGCCTTAAACCATCACGCACCTGGAGCAAACGCTGAGCCGTTTGTGCGGCTGTTTGTAGCTGTCCTGGGGCAAGATTGCTTTGGAAAGGCTCCGATAACGGTGTATCAGTAGTACCTGGATGCACGGTGACAATGCAGGCACTTGGATTAAGCCTGCTCACTTCTAAACTGAAATTCTTGACCAGCATATTCAACGCCGCTTTGCTCATACGGTAGCTGTACCAACCACCCAGCCGATTATCACTTATACTGCCAACTTTAGCGCTGAGCACTAACACCCTAACCTCAGCCCTGCGGCTCAGATAGCGAAATAGCGCGCGTAAATACTGCGCTGGGATAACCACATTGCTGTGCATGCGCTGCAGCAACTGCTCGCTACTGAGCTGACGAATGGTTTTCTCAGGCATCCCGGAGCTGTCATGCAACACACCATTACAGATAAATACTGTATCGGGCTGTTGTTGTAGGGCTTGCTCAACGCTGTGCTGGCAACTGTCTTCGCTCTGCAAAGCATCGTGCTGCCAAAGGTAGGGACTACACTGAGGCGCTGGCTGGCGACTAATGATGCTCACCTGCGCACCTTGCTGATGGCACTGTGCAGCAATGGCCTGTGCGATCTGGCTGCTGCCGCCAATAATCAAAACAGATTTAAGCATGGTGTCACCTTACATTGAGCAGTTTCGCCTGCGCAATTAAGCCTGTGACTATTGAGCCTGAGGCAACCTAATTTGCTTCGCTTAACGATCAATATAGATTGTCCAGATGATAAAAAAGGCGACTGTCTAAAGTCGCCTTTGCAAGGATACACGAGCTGTCAAAACTTAAGCAGCAATACTGCCTTTAAGCTTATTCATCGCGTTTTTCTCAAGCTGACGAATCCGCTCTGCCGATACGCCATATTGTGCTGCAAGGTCATGCAGAGTGACTTTTTCATCCGACAACCAACGCTGTTGCAGAATATCGCGGCTGCGCTCATCGAGCTGACTCAGCGCCTCATGCAGACTCGCACTGCTGTTTTCTGTTTGGTCAGAAGCTTCCAACTGTAAAGCTGGGTCATAGCTATGGTCTTCAAGATAATTTGCCGGTGACTGATATGCGCTTTCATCGTCATCATTATCCGAGGGATCAAACGACATATCATGGCCGGTTAAGCGGCTTTCCATTTCACGTACTTCACGAGCCTCTACACCTAATGATTCAGCAACAGCATTAACTTCATCATTGGTCAGCCAAGCTAAACGTTTCTTCTGGCTACGCAAATTAAAGAATAGCTTACGCTGAGCTTTGGTGGTTGCAACCTTAACGATGCGCCAGTTGCGCAGCACATATTCATGAATTTCAGCTTTAATCCAATGCACAGCAAAAGAGACTAAACGCACACCCATTTCTGGATTAAAGCGCTTTACCGCTTTCATCAAGCCCACGTTCCCTTCTTGAATCAGGTCACCTTGAGGCAAGCCATAACCTGAGTAACTGCGCGCGATATGCACCACAAAACGTAAGTGGGCCATGACCAATTGGCGTGCAGCATCTAAATCTTGGTGGTAATACAACCGCTCACCCAAATCACGCTCTTGCTCTGCCGAAAGCAGTGGAATCGAGTTAACTGACTGCACATAAGACTGCAGGTTTGCACCTGGACTTAACATATGCACTGTTTGTAATGCGGTCGTGGTGGTCATTAATATCCTCCAACGGGTAACAACTTCTATAAAATACTATTGATTTTAAGACGCTACTTTAACCATAAAGTTCCCCTTTCTGGGGCTTTAAAATATGCTGAAACACTTATTCTATAAGGCTTCGCAACTAACGCGGTGATAACTCCCGCAGGTGCCGTGCGACAGCTAACCAAGCACCAATGTAGCCTAGCAATACTGCACCAAGTAGCAAAGAAAAGCCATCCTCGATCGGCACACCGGACAACGCGAACTCACTGCCATACAGCTGTGCCAGTTGCACCACTGAGTCATTCAACCAAGCAAGGCCAAAAGCCAGCAGCAACCAAGCCAATATGCCACCGACTAAACCATAGAGTACGCCCATATATAAAAATGGGCGGCGTACATAACCATCGGTACCACCAACCAGCTTAATCACTTCAATTTCAACGCGACGATTTTCAATATGCAGACGAATGGTGTTACCCACGACCAGCAATAACGCCGCAATCAGTAGCACCGATAAGGCAAAGATAAAATGCTCGCCCATGTGTAAAATCGCCGCGAGGCGCTCAATCCAGAGCAGATCAAGCTGAGCTTGCTGCACCTTAGGCAGGTTTTTTAGCTCATCCAATAAAGCCACCAAGGTGTCTTTATCAACCACTTCTGGAGTAACTAAAATACTGCCCGGCAAAGGATTATCAGGCAGCTCGCGTAACGCTTCGCCTAAGCCAGACTGCTCTTGAAACTCCGCCAACGCTTGCTCGCGGCTGATCCATTGCGCCTCAGCTACGTGCTCATGTTCAGCTATTTTGTCGCGCAGCAACTCACCATAGGTATCACCGGCATCTAACTCTAGAAACAGCGAGATTTGCGCCGCGCGCTGCCAGGAACCACCAAGCTGACTGACATTCTCTAACAAGAGTGCTAAGCCCATCGGCAAACTTAACGCCACCGCCATCACTAAGCAGGTAAAGAAACTGCCAAGCGGTTGACGGACCAAACGAGCGACACTGTCGCTGCAACTGGCACGGTGGTTTTCCAGCCAAGCCCGAAACTGATTACGAAAGCCGCGGGTATCCGACAAAGAAGCGTCAACTTGGTTTTTGCTAGTGGCGCCAACGCGCTCACCGGGCTGATCTGGGGTTACACGGGCAGAACACATTAGACAGCCTCTCCATCGCCAATCAAACGACCACGCTGCAAGGTCAGCATACGCTGACGCATGCGTGCAATTAATGCCAAGTCATGGCTGGCAATCAGCACCGTGGTGCCGAGTTGATTAATGTCTTCAAACACTGACATGATTTCTGCGGCAAGACGCGGATCAAGGTTGCCGGTAGGCTCATCGGCGAGCAACAGCGCTGGCTGATGGACAATTGCCCGAGCAATCCCCACACGTTGTTGCTGGCCAGTGGATAAGTCCGCGGGCGCTTGCAAGGCTTTATCTTTTAAGCTAACCCGCTCCAGCGCTAAGCTAACACGTAAGTTAATTTCGTCTTGCGGCAAACCTAAAATCTGCAGCGGCAAGGCCACATTGGCAAACACACTGCGATCAAACAACAACTGGTGATTTTGAAAAACCACGCCGATTTGGCGGCGCAAAAATGGAATCTGAGCATTGGTGATTTTGGCCAGATCTTGTCCAGCCAAGAGTAATTTACCAGCCGAGGGGCGCTCCATTGCCAGCAATAAACGCAGCATGGTGCTTTTGCCCGCACCTGAATGGCCGGTGACAAATAAAAACTCACCGCGGCGCACGCGAAAACTCAACTCATGTAAACCTACGTGCCCATTAGGATAACGTTTTGCGACCTGCTCAAATCGAATCATGCAGAATCCTTCTCGGCAAATAACGCTTTCACAAAATCATCGGCAACAAAATCACGTAAATCATCGATGCCTTCACCCACACCAATATAGCGCACGGGAATATTAAAATGCTTAGCCAAAGCAAAAATAACCCCACCCTTAGCCGTTCCATCGAGTTTGGTCAGCGCAAGGCCAGTCAATGGAATAGTTTCATTAAACTGGCGGGCTTGATTGATCGCATTTTGTCCCGTACCCGCATCCAATACCAATAGCACTTCATGCGGCGCACTGTCATCCAACTTGCTCATTACGCGCCCAACTTTGCGCAACTCTTCCATCAAATTGTCTTTTGTGTGCAAACGTCCTGCGGTATCAGCAATGAGCACATCCATGCCACGCGATTTAGCCGCTTGCAGCGCATCAAAAATCACTGAAGCGGAATCGGCACCGGTGTGCTGGGCAATTACTGGGATTTTATTGCGCTCACCCCAGACTTGCAGTTGTTCAACTGCAGCA
Organism: Gammaproteobacteria bacterium; assembly: GCA_012719655.1. Taxonomy (GTDB): domain Bacteria; phylum Pseudomonadota; class Gammaproteobacteria; order Pseudomonadales; family Pseudomonadaceae; genus Denitrificimonas. The sequence continues at coordinate 27,045 of JAAXZZ010000060.1, forward strand.
GCACGGAAGGTATCACCGGCGGCCAACATGACTTTTTTACCGTCTTTTTGCAGACGCGCGGCTAACTTACCAATGGTGGTGGTTTTACCCGCACCATTAACACCCACCACGAGAATGACATAAGGTTTTTTCTCAGGTGTGATCTGCATTGGCTGCTCAATGGGCCGTAATAAATCTGCCATTTCCACTTGCAGCGCTTGGTACAAAGCACCACTGTCAGCCAGCTCTTTACGTGCGACTCGGCGTGTTAAATTGGCCATAATCGCCGTGGTGGCTTCCATACCAACGTCAGCGGTCAATAAGCGCGTTTCTAACTCATCGAGCAAGTCATCATCAATTTCTTTTTTACCCAGAAACAGGCTGGCCATGCCTTCGCCAAGACTGGAGCTGGTTTTGGCTAAGCCTTGCTTTAAACGTGCGAACCAACTGGCTTTATTATCTTGCGGCTTGTCCTGACCACTAAGGTTAGCATCCAGTTTCGCTGCGCCAGCATCGCTCGTTATTTGCGCTGCTGGCTCTGGTATAACGAGCGGTGCTACGGGCGCTGGCGGCGCAACAACTTCACTGCCACCACTGATACGAAAGCGTGAATAGGCTGGACGAGCAGCTTCTGTGGCTGTGCCGGTTGTATCCAAGTTCTGAGCTGGAACAGCCTCGGCAGCAGGCGCCGCGGTTAATTCGGGCGTTTGCCTAATATTTGATTGCAGCGGCTCAGCAATAGACTCGCTGTGCAACTCAGATGAGGCAGGTATTGACCCAGCCACAAGCACCGGTGCAGGCTCAGTAGCGACCTGAGCATCCGCTTGAGTGTGCGCAAAGGAGGCCGTCGTTGTGGCTAAAGCGGACTCAGCCGTTACCCTTTGCTGAGGCTCAGAATCCGCAGCGGAACTCACTGTATCCGCTGCACTAGACGATTCTACTGGCCGTCCTGCCTCAGAGCTAACAAGCGCCGAGTTGGTCGGCTGACCCGCTGCAGCGGCCTGTTCTATTACAGCAGGCTCGGGCTTGACGCTGCTACTAACAGGCTCTGCTTGCGGCTGAACACTTGTAGATACTGACTCAGCTGTCTGCACGTGTTGAGAACTGTCCGCCGTCGCTACGCTAGGCTCAGCATCCCGAGACGCTGGCGTTTGCGGCTCAGCAGTCTTTTTGCTAAACCAAGAAAATAAGCCTTTTTTTACAGGCTTAGCTGCGGATGCACTGACTGCTTGCTCAACAGTCTCTGGAGTATCAGCGCGAGGCGCTGGCTGTGGTGTTTTTTTGTCGTCGCCGGAACCAAACATAGAAAAAGGCTATCTCAGCAGGTCACACAAACTGTGTTATATCAATAAGTACACACAGTTGTGGTTGTTAATAAAATGGTTGCGTATCCTAGCACCTCTAAGCCTCTGTAGCTAAACTCAGAGCGCAGTTTGAAAGGTCCAAAGCATGAAAAAATACTTAAGTTACATCCTACTCTTTTTTTCCAGTACCTTTATAGCGCCACTTATGGCGCAAACCACTACAACCGAGTTCAGTTTGGACAACGGTTTGAAGGTGATCGTTCGCGAAGATCACCGTGCGCCAGTGGTGGTCAGTCAGCTTTGGTACAAAGTCGGCTCCAGCTACGAAAAGCCTGGCAGCACAGGTTTAGCCCACGCCCTCGAACACATGATGTTTAAAGGCAGCAGCAAACTCGGCCCAGGCGAGTCTTCACGAATTCTACGTGAGCTGGGTGCAGAGGAAAATGCTTTCACTAGCGATGATTATACTGCGTATTATCAAGTACTGGCGCGCGATCGTTTAGCCGTAGCCCTAGAAATGGAAGCCGACCGCTTAGCCAGCCTGACCTTGCCAGAAGATGAATTCTTACGAGAAATTGAGGTGATCAAAGAAGAGCGGCGCATGCGCACTGATGATCGCCCTAATAGCTTAGCCTATGAGCGCTTCAAAGCACTGGCTTACCCTGCTAGCAGTTATCACATTCCAACCATCGGTTGGATGCATGACCTTGAGCGCATGACCATCGCCGATTTACGCGACTGGCATGAACGCTGGTATGCACCCAACAATGCAACCTTAGTGATTGTCGGCGATGTACAGCCTGACGAAGTTAAAACACTGGTTAACCGTTACTTTGCCCACATCCCTGCTCGCCCTATTCCAGCGGTCAAACAACCACTGGAACTGGCTGAACCAGGTCAGCGCCGCTTAACCTTATATTTAAAAACTCAATTACCCAGTTTAATGATGGGCTTTAATGTGCCCAGCCTTTCTAGCACTGACCAGCCCACGCAGGTGCATGCCTTACGCTTAATCGGCGCACTTTTAGATGGTGGCAGCAGCTCTCGCTTACCTGCACAACTGGTGCGCAAACAAGAATTGGTTGCCGGTGCTTCCGCTTGGTACAACGCCTTCAGCCGTGGCGACAGTTTATTTGTTTTATCGGCCACACCCAATGTGCAAAAAGGTAAAACGCTGGAGGATGTGGAAGCTGGTCTCTGGCAGCAACTTAAACAGCTACAAGACACGCCGCCTAGCGCTAGCGAACTGGCGCGCGTGCGTGCGCAAGTCGTTGCCGCTGAAGTCTATCAACGAGACTCAATCACCAGTCAAGCCACGCAAATTGGCATGCTAGAAACTGTTGGTCTGTCCTGGCGCATACAAGACACTGACTTAGCTGCGCTCGAAGCGGTGACCCCTGCGGACATTCAAGCCGCCGCTAAGCAGTTTTTCACCCAAAGCCGAGCAACGACTGTGTATGTCCATCCTGAGGAGGCGCGTCCATGATGTCCTTACGTATTTTTAGCGCCAGCCTGATCAGTGCCGCATTAGTGTTTAATGCTGGTTGCAGCACTGTTACTCAGCAACCAGACCTGCAAAGCCTGGCCGCCGAGCAACGCCTTAGCAGTTTAGCTGCGCTGTCTAAGCACAGCCCTGTCACCCGCACCCTCGATATTCAAGAATGGCGCACCTCAGCGGGAACTAAAGTGCTATTTATGGCCGCACCTGAATTGCCCATGTTTGATTTGCGTGTCACTTTTGCTGCCGGCAGTAGCAAAGACCAACAGACCTATGGCTTAGCCAGCCTCACCAGTGCCATGCTCGATGAAGGCACTGGCAACTTAGATGCCGGACAAATCGCCGCGCGCTTTGAAGACCTTGGCGCCGAATTTTCTGCGGGTTCCTACCGCGACATGGCCGTGGTCAGTTTGCGCAGTCTCAGCGATGCTAAACTCAGTACACCTGCTCTAGAGCTTTTCAGTCAGGTCGTTGCCCAACCCAGTTTCCCAGCAGCGTCATTGGCGCGCATTAAAAACCAATTATTAGCCGGTTTTGAATACGACAAACAAAACCCCGGTAAGCTCGCTTCTTTAGCTCTGTTTGAGCAGCTCTACGGTGCGCATCCATACGCACATTCAAGCTCTGGCACTGCAGACTCGGTACCCAGCATTAGCCGTCAGCAACTGCAAGAGTTTCACCGTAACTATTACACCGCAGGTAATGCACAAATTGCCCTAGTCGGTGACTTAAGCATTGCTCAAGCGAAAGCCATCAGTGAAAAAGTCTCGGCACGCTTGCCGCAAGGAAGCCCTGCAGCGGTGACGCCCGAACCCGTTAAAACAGCTGCATCCAACACGCACATTGAGTTTCCTTCCAGCCAAACCCATATTTTGCTGGCACAACTCAGCGTCAAGCGTGGCGATCCTGATTACCCTGCTTTGTTTTTAGGTAACCAGATTCTTGGCGGTGGTGGTTTTGGCACACGTCTGATGGAAGAAGTACGAGAAAAACGCGGCTTGACCTATGGTATTTACTCCAGCTTTAGCCCAATGCAAGCCAGCGGTCCTTTTATGATTAACGTACAAACCCGTGCACAGCTCAGCCAAGCCACGCTGCAACTGGTGCAAGATTTACTGCGCGATTACCTTGAAAACGGCCCTACTGCCGCTGAACTGGCCGATGCTAAACGCGAAAGCCTCGGTAGCTTTCCGCTCACTGCTGCCAGTAATTCAGCCATTGTTGGGCAATTGGCAGCCATCGGCTTCTACGATATGCCACTGAGCTGGATGAGTGACTTTATGCAAGAGGTGCAAGCGTTAACTGTTGAGCAGGTGCATGCAGCCTTCCAGCGACATTTGAATCCAGAGCAGTTGGTGATTGTCACGGTTGGCCCTACGGTTGAGCAATTGCCTTTGCCTGAACCGGTTGATCGCTCAACAGTCAGCACACCTGCAGGACGTCAACACTAATGGCTAAGCAACCTAAACATAGCACGCGCGCCAGCTCCATACGGATCATTGGTGGAGAATGGCGCTCACGCAAATTGACCGTACCCGATGCACAAGGTTTGCGTCCCACACCTGATCGCGTCCGCGAAACGCTATTTAACTGGCTCGCACCGACCATCCAAGGCGCGCGCGTGCTTGATGTTTTTACTGGCAGTGGCGCACTGTTTCTTGAGGCATTATCGCGCGGCGCCAGCACTGGCGTGGCAATCGATGCCAACCTGGACGCCGTCAACAATCTGCGCCGCAATCTAGCGCTATTGCAAGGCGATGATGCTGAAGTGTTACGCGCGGATAGCTTGCACTATTTAAGCAACAAGGCCGAACAAGGCTTTGATATTGTTTTGCTCGATCCGCCGTTTCACCAAGACTTACTGTTAAGCGCCTGCCAGCTGTTAGAAGACAACAACTGGCTCAATAAAGATGCATGGATTTACACCGAAAGCGAGCAAGCACCGTCCAGTCTAGGCGTGCCTAGCAGCTGGCGTTTGCACCGTGAAAAGCACACTGGACAAGTGCATTACGCGCTCTGGCAAAAAGTCTCTTGAGCCTTGCTTGCTGACTTAATCAAGCAAATCCAGTAACTTAGTCTTTTTTAATAGTGCCATCGGGGTGATGCGTGGAAGCTTTGAAAGGCAAGCTGGCACTGGGTGCCTTAAAACTAATTGCGGCATTACCGTGGCGTGGTGTGCAAAATCTTGGCCGTGTATTCGGTTGGCTGATGTGGACAATCCCCAACCGCTCTCGCGAAGTGGCGCGCATTAACTTGAGCCACTGTTTTCCAGAATTGAGTGCTGAAGACATTAATCGCCTGACTGCGCGCAGCCTGCAAGGCATCGGTAAATCCTTTACCGAAAGCGCCTGCGCATGGATCTGGCCGCCCGCTAAAACCCTAGAGTATGTGCGCGAAGTTGAAGGCTTAGAAGTGCTACAAGAAGCATTAGCCAGCGGCAAAGGTGTCGTGGGCATCACCAGTCACCTTGGCAATTGGGAAGTACTCAACCACTTTTATTGCGCGCAATGTAAGCCAATTATTTTTTACCGTCCGCCAAAATTAAAAGAGCTCGATGAACTGCTGAAAACTCAGCGCGTGCAGCAAGGTAACCGTGTAGCACCCTCAACCCGTGAAGGCATCATTAGCGTGATTAAAGAAGTGCGCAATGGTGGCTCGGTGGGTATTCCGGCCGATCCAGAACCGAGCCTTAGCTCTGGCGAGTTCGTCCCTTTTCTTGGCACCACTGCTCTGACCAGCAAGTTTGTCGCCGGTATGCTGGGTGGCAAACAAGATAAAGTCAGCGCCGTCTTTTTACATGCCATTCGCCGCGATGACGGCAGTTGTTTTAAAGTCGTACTCGAAGCAGCGCCCGATGACATGTACAGCACCGACACTTACACAGCGGTCAGCGCCATGAGTCGTGTACTGGCCAGTTATGTGCAGCGCTGGCCTGATCAGTACATGTGGACCATGAAACGCTTTAAAAAGCGTCCTGCAGGTGAGAAGCGCTGGTACTAATTGGCCTACCCATCACAAGTATTGCTCTTTCGCGACAAAGCAGCTTACAGTTGGGCCCTACCGTATTTTTAAAAGAGCATCTGTCTATGTCATCACATTTGCGCCAAAGCATTCGCACCAGCATGAATTGCCAAATTAAGATCTGCCATCCATCCTTTGGCGAGATTGTTGCCACCACCGAAGACTTATCCGATGAAGGGGTATTTATTAAACACCCCGATATGATCAAGCTTAAAAAAGGCGACATTGTTACTGGCCAGGTGCAAGATTTGCCTATTGAAGCGCCCATCTTAAAAATGGAAATTATGCGCATCACCCGCTCAGGCGCAGGGCTACGGTTTTGCCGAGATTAAGCTTAACCCTCAGGCATTAAGCCCGATTCACTACAAGCTGAACGCAGCAGGCTTAATTGCCCCTAAGCGGTTAAGCTGCGACGAAAACGCGCCAAGGCCACCAAGAAGAACACTGTACCAATCGCTGTCAACGCCAGCATTTCCGGCCAAACCAAGTCAACCCCTGCCCCTCTAAACAAAATCGCCGTCGACAAGCTGACAAAATGTGTGGTCGGCGAAAACTGCATCACCATCTGTAACCACTGTGGCATGCTATCGAGCGGAGTAGTGCCTCCCGATAACAGCAACATTGGCATCAACACCGGGATCGCCAAGAGTCCAAACTGTGGAATTGAGCGCGCCATCGTGGTTAAGAACACCGCCAGCGCCGTACTGGCAAACAAATACAGTCCAGTGACAAACAGATACAGCAGCATTGAGCCAGCTAACGGCACACCAAGCGCTTTTTTAACAATCAACTCAAGCGACAACCAAGTGCAAAACACCACCACCAAGACGCTCGTCCATACTTTCGCTAGCATGATTTCAAAGGCCGTTAACGGCAGCACCAGTAAGTGCTCTAAAGTGCCGTGCTCACGCTCACGCAACAGTGCGGTACCGGTCAATAAAATAGCGAGAATGGTGACGTTATTAATGATCTGAATAATCGCCAGAAACCAACCGCTTTGCATATTGCTATTAAACAAGGCACGGGTTGTCAGCTTAATCGGCGGCTCGCTCACTGCGCCACTTAATTGCTGCAGCTCGCGCTGAAAAATACGCCCCATATAGCCAGCTCCCATAAAAGCTTGGCTCATCGCTGTGGCATCCACATTGACTTGCAGTTCAGGCTGCTTACCGGCCATTAAGTCGGCTTGAAAATCCACCGGCACATTAATCACGAAGGTGTAGCGGCCACTGTCGAGCACTTCATCAACGTGCGCATAAGGTATCAGCACTGGGGTTTGAAACTGTGGTGGCCGTAAGACATCAGCCAGTTGGCGTGACAGGCGACTGTTATCTTCGTCGACAATCGCGACGCTGGCATTGTGTACACCAATGGATGAGCCAGAGGCTGGCATATAAATGGCTGCACTAAAGGCATACAGCATAAACAACAGCAAGACCGAGTCATAACGCAGACTGATCAGCTCTTTGATGCCTAAGCGAAAGATGTGAGATAACGTTTGCATGACTTAGGCTTCCTGCTTTTTCAAAAGAACCAGACTCAAGCCAGTAAAGCCTAAGAAGAATCCAAGCAAGGCTAAACACTGCGGCCACAGATCGCGTACATTCAACGCCTTAGTGAAGGTGCCCACTGCGATATCCAAAAAATAGCCGGCTGGGAATAACACACCCATCAGCGCCGCACCACCATCTAGCGAAGAGCGCGGTGTAATCAGGCCAGAAAACTGCACTGTCGGTAAAGTGGTCAAAATCATCGTGCCTAAAATCGCTGCAATTTGCGTTTTTGTCACCGTTGAAACCAATAAGCCAAAGCTGGTGGTCGCCAATACATAGAGCACCCCCCCCACAGCTAAAGCAATACCGCTGCCTTTGAGTGGCACAGCAAACAACCAACGGTTAATCGCCACCAGCAAGGCAAGATTGAGCAGACTGACCAACAAGTAAGGTATTTGTTTACCCAATAAAAATTCTAAGCGAGTCAAAGGCGTGGCATAAAAGTTGGTGATAGAACCCAGCTCTTTTTCACGTACCACGCCCAAAGCGGTCAACATCGCTGGGATAAACACCAAAATCAACGCCATCACGCCAGGACCTATGGCATTGACACTGATCACATCTTGATTATAGCGAAAGCGTGTTTCTAAACGTGCGGGCTGGGCTAAAGGCGAGACGGCAGCGCTGCTTTCATCACGCAGTCGCTGCAAGCTTTCTTGGTGCACAGCTTCGACATAGCCACGGCTGGTTTCCGCGCGAAACGGTAAGCCACCGTCCAGCCAAATACCCACTTCAGGTTGCCGTTGCGCATACAAGTCGCGGCCAAATCCCGCAGGGATCTCAATTGCTAATTTAATGTCGGCACGTTGTAAACGCGCATGCAAGTCCTGCATATTCTCTAAAGGTTCACGCTCGGCAAAATAGCGTGAGCCACGGAACGCCTCTAAATAAGCACGGCTCTGCGGGCTTTGGTCCTGATCAAGGGTAGCAAAAGCTAAGTCTTCAACATCTAAAGAAATACCAAAACCTAAAATGATCATCATAAAAACTGCGCCGATCAAGGCAAAGGCTAGAAGCACATGGTCACGCAGCAATTCTTTACTTTCACGCACCGCCAAAGCTTGAGTGCGCCGCAAACTAAAGCCCCGGCGCGGAATACTGGTTAGCGCTTCGCTGGCGGTGCTGTGTGACTCATGCGGCTCAGCACTGAATCCTTGCGCCTCTTGCAAACAGGCCACAAAGGCATCTTCAAGGGTCTCGCCAGCATACTGCTGTTGTAACTGCGCTGGCGTGCCTACCGCTAACACTTTGGCCGCATGCATCAAAGAAATACGGTCACAACGCTCGGCTTCATTCATAAAGTGGGTGGATAAGAAAATCGTCACCCCTTGCTCGCGCGATAACTCAAATAACAATCGCCAAAAATCATCTCGCGCAGCTGGGTCAACGCCTGAAGTGGGCTCATCAAGGATTAACACTTCCGGCTCATGAATTACGGCCACCGCTAAAGATAGTCGCTGACGCAAACCTAAGGGCAAAGCACCTGCTTGCTCGTTGCTGTAATCACCTAGCTCGAAGCGCTTAATCAACGCTTGCGCGCGCTCAGCCGCCACGGCTTTAGGGATATCAAATAAGTGTGCATGTAACTCAAGATTTTGCCGTACTGTCAGCTCGCCATACAGAGAAAAACTTTGCGACATAAAGCCAACACGTTTGCGCGTGGCCAAATCATTGGCATCCACAGGTTTACCGAGCAGCCAAGCCTCACCTTCTGTGGTTGGCAGCAATCCGGTCAACACCTTCATAGTGGTGGTTTTGCCACAACCATTGGAGCCTAAAAAACCAAAAATCTCGCCACGTTTAATCTCAAAACTAACGTGATTGACCGCAGTAAAATCGCCAAACCGCAAGGTCAAATCAGTGGCTTTAATGACGATCTCCTGCTGATCGCGCGCAAACGGGGTGAGCTGTAGCGGTTCAACCTGAACTGCACCAGCTCCTTGATAATGGGTAAAAGCCTGATCAAGCTTACCGCTAGGCGTTACGGCTGCGAGCTCTTGAGTTAAACCTGAGGCAATCAAGCGGCCGCGATCCATCATCAAGCATTGTTCAAATTGCTCAGCCTCCTCCATATAAGCAGTAGCAACCAACAAAGTTAAATGAGGGCGGTCAGCACGCACTTTCTCAATCAAATCCCAAAAGTGTCGACGTGCTAAGGGATCAACCCCCGTCGTCGGCTCATCAAGAATCAATAAATCGGGGTCATGAATCAACGCGCAACACAAACCCAGCTTTTGCTTCATACCACCTGACAGTTTACCAGCAGGGCGGTCGGCAAAATCAGCCAAATCGGTTGCCGCTAACAGACTGGCCATGCGCACTTCACGCTCTGCTCGACGCAAGCCAAATAAGGCGGCAAAAAAACGGATATTTTCTTTGACCGACAAATCAGGGTAAAGGTTGTGCCCTAAACCTTGCGGCATAAAAGCAATGCGTTGATACAAGGTTGAGCGATGACGACGCTGATCAATTGGGCCACCTAAAACCTGCAACGCACCTTGCTGAAGGATTTTCACCCCAGAGATCAAAGCGAGTAAGCTGGATTTGCCAGCACCATCAGGTCCAATCAAGCCACAGCGACTGCCCACTGGCAAACTAAAGCTGACTTCTTGCAGCGCCTGTTGCTTGCCATAGCGGTGCGAAATACTGACTGCCTTGATTGCTTCTGTGCTCATCTTTTACCTAACGCCCTAATCCGTTTTCGTCGACGACAGTGCTCGGGTAACGCTGAGCACTGTCGCTTCAATGCATAACTCGCCGGCCAACACACTCAACACAGCGAAGCAGTCTTACTGCATCGACTCCGGCCAACTGACATCCGCGCTATGGCGTACGTAGGCCGAGCCTGGCATGCCCGGCTTAGCCTGTGGCACAGCAGCAGGATCGGTGAGGCGCAATTTCACCCGAAACACGAGCTTCTGGCGTTCATCGCGGGTTTCAACTTCTTTGGGGGTGAACTGAGCTTTGGCGGCAACAAACGCAACATGTGCAGGTAAGGGTTGCTCAGGTAAAGCATCTAAGACAATCCGCGCTTCATCACCAGTGGCTAAGCGCCCAGCTAAAGCCGACGGCAAATACACATTCATGTATTGATCAGAGGGATCAATCAATAAAAACACCCGACCACCAGCACCCAGTACTTCACCAGGCTCTGCCAAACGCAATTGCACAACAGCGTCCATTGGTGCGCGCAAACTGCTGTCATCAATCTCACTGGTCAATTGTGCCACCATCGCTTCAGCTGCAGTAATCGACGCTTGCGCCGCCTGCACTTGTGCTTTCGCTGCCTCTAGTGCTGCCGAAGAGGTATCAAAGCGCGCCTGCTGCTGATCAATTTGCTGGCCGCTGGCATGGCCACGCTCAAAAAGCTCACGAAAACGTTTGAGGTCTTGCTGAGCCAAACGGCGTTCACTCTCACGCAAATGCACTGTCGCTTGAGCGGCGACAACATTTTCACGGGCACGCAATACTTCTGACTGTGCTTGATTACGCTGCGCCTCTAAAGTGCGTGTGTCCATACGTGCAAGCAACTGCCCAGTACTGACACGGTCGCCTTCAGCCACTAACACTTGCGCTAGACGACCTGGGTGTTTAGTCGCTACTTGCACTTCTGTTGCCTCTAAACGACCGTTAGCCTCGTGAATGCCTTCAGGCAGGCGATCTTGTAACGACTTCCAATAACCAAAGCCACCCGCTGCAACTAAAGCCAGCAACAAAGGTGCAATAAATAAACGAGAAGGACTTTTATGTGTCGGCATGCTGGCTCCTAGCAAGTAAAAAATAATGCAACACACAATCTCTGCGCGTCACTGACTTATAAAATAAACTCAAACTCAAACAGATAGCTCAGCGCCATATCACCATTCAAGCTTTTGCAATCCCCATTAAGCATAGGGTCATTGTACCCTCTGCAATGTACTCGTCTAGCCAATCGCGCAGCAATGAAGGGGGAAAAGATTGATCTAGACAGCCTCAATACAGTTTTAGAGAAAATACAAAATAAAATTGAACTTTAGTTAAAAACAACAATCAGTGCTTGCTAAGCTGGAGTTATACTTAGTTCGTTGACATCAATAAAACTGTGGCCAAAAACTTGCAACACAGCGAGTATTGTCAAGCAGTTTGCCGAAAGGACGGCAGCGATGAAGAGAAAACCTGATTTACTGTGGATTTTAGCAATTATATTTGGTCTTGGTGTGATCACCACCGGCTACACACAAAGCCTATGGGAGCGCTCGGCCCATTACACAACGCCCGCCTCTGATCAAATGCAAACTAGCGTGCTACCACAGACCAACCCAGATCAGTAACCACCGCATGTAACGGCACATCCCAAGACGCCACTGGCAACTGCTCCACCTGCTGACACGCATGTGCTAAACCAATGCGTTGCGGTGTAGTTAAGTGATTACGCTGATGCAACTGGGCAAAACAGCGATCATAAAAGCCACCGCCCATGCCGAGCCGCCCGCCCTGTTGATCAAAGCCTACCAGCGGTAAGAAGACCGCATCCAAAGCCCATATTGAGCGCTGATCGGCTACGCACCAACGGGGCTGCAAAATACCAAAACGATTTTTTTCCCACTGCTGAATCGGCCGTACGCGCTGAAAGACCATTGTAGTTTTTGGCCAGCGCGCTAAAACCGGCAAATACACATGCTTGCCGCGTCGCCAAGCCTCGCGCATGAGCAAAGCAGGGTCAATTTCACCATCACTGGCAAGATAGAAAGCAACATGTTGCGCACGACGAAAAAGCTGATGTTGAGCCAATTGTTGGTACAACTGCTGCGCCGCTTGGATTTGCTGAGAGGAAGATAAACTGCGTCGCTTGCTACGTAATAATTTGCGTAACTGGACTCGATTCAAATCGGTATTGCCATGCATCACAAAAGGACTCCCCGGATGTGTCGCTGTCGACATAGCCCTTGAACCCGAAAGTTCAAGGTGGAGATTACGTCAGATCTTTAGGCTTTCCGCAAGCGGACATGCTCACCAATCTAAAAATGTAACCTCCGGGTTGGTGTGAATCGGCTCAGGGACGCAGTCCACTGGCGCACACTCTAGGGAGACGCTTTTAGTATACACGGATCTTTGCGAGGCTCAAGCACGGGTCATTCGCTGGCATCTAAAGTTTCTTGGACACGACTGACTAACTGCTGAATTTGCGCGGTATCAGCTGTGGAAAACATATCATTGCGCTGCTGATTGTGCAGTTCATGGGTGATATTTAACGCCGCCATCACAGCAATGCGCTCAGCACCAATGACTTTGCCAGCACGACGAATTTCACGCATTTTTTTATCCAAGTATTCGGCGGCCCGCTCAAGGTTAGTACTTTCGGCAACTGGGCAAGCAATATGATATTCCTTATCTAAAATACGCACAGTTACCGTCTGCAATTGAGTCATGAGTCCTGCTCCAATGCTTTGAGTCGAGAAATCATAGCTTCGACTTTTTGCCGAGCTACTTCATTTTTTTCTATGAGCTGCCCACGCTCGACACGCAAGGCTTTATTTTGCGCTTTAAGTTCAGCGTTACGTTGAATCAGTTGCTCAACGACCTGCACCAAGGCTTGCAAATCAGTACTTTTCACTAGCCCTCCAGGCATTCTTGCGTCAATCATATCAGAAAGCCACTATAGTTATTATTCTAGCGCTCACCTGCCGTGGCGCACAGTGTTATAAAGCCCATCTAAGAAATAAATGTACACAACAGCATTGAACTTAAATTGTTGCACTGCCCAGCATTAAAAAAGCTAAGAAAAATGATCGATAGGCTGCAAATATCACTGTTTAGCAGCATACTGAACAACACGATATACTGCATTCATTGCATAACCGACCACTAAAGTCACTTACCAGTTCCATTATTTCGGATTTTTCATGCCTCAATCTCAATCTGCTTATACCTCATTTGCTGCTTTACTCAACACCAGCGGCCATTGTGTCTCACCCGCCGAACTGCAAGGTTTACTGCTCGGCCGCTGCTGTGCAGGCGCAGGTTTTACTGCACAGGGCTGGCTTGAAGAAGCGCAAGATTTGTTCGATAGCGAAATACCCAGCAGCCTACATGCTGCATTACTGGGCTTACAAGAAATGGTCAAAGCTGAGCTCATCGCACAAAGTAGTGTCTCGCTAACTTTATTGTTGCCTCACGATGATGAGCCCTTAGCAGAACGCACCCTCGCTATTGGCCAATGGGCACAAGGTTTTCTCAGTGGCTTCGGTGGCAATATCGGCGACACTGAACTGTCTAAAGATGTACGTGAAATTCTTGAAGACTTGATTTCCATTGCGCAAATTCAAGTCGATGACGAAGAAGATGAAGAGGGTGAAATGGCCTATATGGAAATCAACGAATATTTGCGCGTTGCTCCATTGTTCATTTTCACTGAATGCGCCAATTACATAGCACCCAACACTGACGAAGAAACACCTGCCGTACACTAACTTAAGGAGCCACAGTACATGCGCTCAATCAGCCCATCTGAGTACGCCCAACGCCGCCAACACCTGATGCAACGCATGACGCCCAACAGCATTGCGATCTTGCCGGCAGCTGCCATCAGCACCCGTAACAGCAGCGTTGAATACCCATATCGGCAGCACAGTGACTTTTTCTATTTATCTGGATTTGCTGAGCCAGAAGCAGTACTGGTATTAATTCCTAAGCGTGTGCACGGTGAGTTCATCATCTTTTGTCGGGAACGCAATCCTGAACGCGAGCTATGGGATGGTCTGCGTGCCGGGCAAGAGGGGGTGATTGCCGATTATCAAGCCGATGATGCCTTCCCGATCAACGACATTGATGACATTTTGCCTGGCTTAATTGAAGGCCGCGATCGCGTCTATTACTCCATTGGTAACAACCCTGAATTTGATCAGCAAATGATGGAGTGGCTCAACAGTATTCGCAGCAAAGCACGAATGGGCGCACAGCCTCCAAAAGAGTTTGTGGTCCTCGATCACCTACTGCACGATGCCCGTCTGCGTAAAAGCCCTGCAGAAATCGCCACCATGCAACGGGCTGCTGAGGTTTCTTGCCGCGCCCATATCCGCGCGATGCAAGCCTGTAAAGCGGGCCTCTACGAATACCACTTGGAAGCCGAATTGGATTATGAGTTTCGTAAAGGCGGCGCCCGACTACCAGCCTATTCATCGATTGTTGCTAGCGGTCAAAACGCCTGTATTTTGCATTACACCGACAACAATGCGCTGCTGCAGGATGGCGATTTAGTGCTGATTGATGCCGGTTGTGAAATTGACTGCTATGCCAGCGATATCACCCGCACCTTCCCGGTCAATGGTCGTTTCAGTGCTGAGCAAAAAGCCATTTATGAAATCGTTCTGCAAGCGAACCTTGAGGCGATGAACTATATCTCGCCGCAGCACCGCTGGAATGATGCCCATGACGCTACAGTACGAGTGATTACTGCAGGCTTATTAGCCCTTGGTTTGCTGCAAGGTGAGCTCGATGAGCTGATTGCCAGCGAAGCTTACAAACCTTTTTACATGCACCGTGCAGGACACTGGCTCGGTTTAGATGTGCATGATGTTGGCGATTATAAAGTACATGGCCAATGGCGCATGCTCGAAGTGGGCATGACCATGACTGTAGAACCTGGCATCTATATTGCCATCGACAACTTAAGTGTACCGGCACAATGGCGTGGTATTGGTGTGCGCATTGAAGATGACGTGGTGGTTACTGAAAATGGCTGCCAGATTCTCACCAACGCCGTACCCAAAACCGTCGAAGCCATTGAGCAACTGATGGCTGCCGCGCAGCAAACAGGAGTTTAAGTCATGAGCCGGGTGCAAATCGTGATTATTGGCGGCGGCTTAGTTGGCGCCAGCCTCGCTTTAGCGCTACAAGCAGGGGCACGGCAACGGCAGTGGAAAATTGTCCTGATCGAGCCCTATGCACCCGGCGACAGCTATCAGCCGAGCTACGATGCGCGCGCTTCGGCTTTGTCATATGGCAGTCAACAAATTTATCAGCGCTTAGGCCTATGGCCGTCAATCGCACCACGTGCTGAAGCGATTAACAATATTCATATTTCCGACCGCGGTCTCTTTGCCGCAGCACGCATCAGTGCCGCCGAAGAAGGCGTGCCCGCCTTAGGTTATGTGGTGGAAAATGCTTGGCTGGGGCATTGCTTATGGGCTGCCTTAGACAGCGATACTGTCGAATGGCGTTGCCCAGCCAGCGTTGAGCAGATGCAAACACTCAACGATGGCTACCGTCTGCAGCTGGATGATGGCAGCAGTCTTGATTGCGATTTGGCTATTTTAGCCGACGGTGGCCGCTCAGGCCTACGTGAGCAGCTGGGCATTCACGCGCAAACCACAGCCTATGGTCAAACCGCCTTAATCAGCAATATCAGCACTGCTCGGCCGCACCAAGGTTTAGCTTTTGAGCGTTTTACCGATGATGGCCCCATGGCTTTACTGCCTCTAGCAGATAACCGTTGCGTCCTTATTTGGACGCGCGAGCCAGCCGAAGCACAGCGCTTGTATACCTTGCCTGACCCAGAGTTTTTGCAAGAGCTGCAGGCCTGTTTTGGCTACCGCTTGGGCGCCATTGAGCAGGTTGGCAGCCGTCATCTGTATCCATTAAGTTTGATCGAAAGCAGCGAACAAGTGCGCAGCCATTTAGTCGTTCTAGGGAATGCAGCACACAGTTTGCATCCTGTTGCTGGTCAAGGGTACAACCTCTCGTTGCGCGACAGCATGGCCTTGGCTGAATGTTTATTAGCCGGCCCTGAAACGCCTGGTGATTTAGCCACTTTGCAGCGTTTTCAGAACAATCAACAACTTGATCAAGAGCTAACCATTGGCTTTTCTGATCGCGTCACTCGTTTATTTTCAACCGCTCAGCCCTTACTGGCCAGCGGGCGTAATTTGGGCTTACTCGGCCTCGATCTCTTACCACCGGCCAAGCGCTGGTTTGCTCGTCAGGCGATGGGGCTTGGCATACGCGGCACACAGGATAAAGTTTAGTGATGCAAAATAAAAAACTGGCCCGCAAAGTACGCTTTTTACGTTGGCTGCTCAATTTTTACCCGCCTTATTTAGGCGCAGGGGTAAAGGTACGCTATATCAGTTCTGACTTTCGTGAAGTGCGCGTGAGCATGGGCTTAAAATGGTACAACCGTAACTATGTACGCACCCAGTTTGGTGGTTCGCTGTATTCCATGACCGACCCGTTCTATATGTTAATGCTGATGGAAAATCTCGGACGCGACTATGTGGTATGGGATAAAGCGGCACATATTGAATTTATCAGTCCAGGTCAAGGTACCGTACATGCCGAGTTCAAGATTGATGAAGACATGCTCGACACGATTCGCGAGCATACTGCTGCAAGCGAGAAGTACTTACCCAACTATCAAGTGGAGGTGCGCGATGATCACGGCACCTTAGTCGCACGGGTGGATAAAACCTTGTATATCCGTCGTAAACCTCAAGCCCAGCTTACTGATAAAGCCCCAGCCTAGGAGCTCAATATGCACGCAGATTTAATCATCGTTGGTGCCGGTATGGTTGGCAGCACCCTCGCCCTAGCCTTAAAAGACAGCGGCTTGAACATCCTCTTACTCGATGGCAGCCCGCTCAGTGTTGCACCCTTTAATCCCGAGCAAGGTTTCGAGCCTAGAGTCAGTGCCTTATCAATCGCCAGTCAGCGTATTTTAGAACGGGTGAATGCTTGGCCTAGTATTCTAAAACGCCGCACCAGCCCCTATCGTGACATGCATGTATGGGACGGTTCTGGCACAGGTAAAATACACTTCTCAGCCAGCAGCGTGCATGCCGATACGCTCGGCCATATTGTTGAAAACCGTATCGTGCAAGACGCATTACTGGAGCAACTGCACGAATCAGAAATCGGCTTACTGGCCTACTCCAAAGTTGAACAACTGCGACGCTCCGGTGATGGCTGGTTGCTCCAGTTAGAAGATGGTAGTGAGTTGCGCAGCCCTCTTTTGATTGCAGCCGACGGTGCAAACTCTGCAGTGCGCCGCCTGGCCGGCTGTGCCACACGCGAGTGGGATTATCTACACCATGCCATTGTCACCAGCGTACGCTGTGAAAAGCCTCATCAATACACCGCTTGGCAACGTTTCACCGATGACGGTCCTCTCGCCTTACTGCCCTTACAGCATAACGATGGCAAAAACTGGTGCTCAATTGTTTGGTCAGTTCCTGCAGAGCAGGCCGAGCAAATCATGGCGCTCAAGGATGACGACTTTTGCGTCGCACTTGGGCAAGCCAGCGAGCAGCGCTTAGGAAACATTCAACATGCTGATCCTCGCTATAGCATTGCTTTGCGCCAGCGGCATGCCAAACGTTATGTTGAACCTGGCCTTGCTTTGATTGGTGATGCCGCACACACAATTCATCCGCTGGCCGGACAAGGGGTCAACCTTGGTTTTTTAGATGCGGCGGTGTTAGCCGAAGTATTGCTCAGCGCACTAAAACGCGGGGAAAGCTTTGCCAGCGAGCGCGTCCTCAGCCGCTTTGAACGTCGTCGCATGCCACATAACTTAGCGATGATGGCGGCTATGGAAGGCTTTCAACATTTATTCCAAGCCGATGCCTTAGCCATTCGCTGGCTGCGCAATAGCGGCCTCAATGCGGTCAATAATCTCAGCGAAGCCAAAGTGCTGTTTATCCGCCAAGCCCTTGGCTTAGGTATCGATCTCCCTGACCTCGCTAAAGCCTAATGAGCCTGTGCAGCGGCAATCAGCGCCTGCTGCACGTTCTAACGAAACAAAAATAACCTTTACTAATGATCTGTCTTGGCGACAATCCGTCGCAAGCACTGTACTTATTTTGGTTGATAAACTAAATGCAAGTAACTATCATTTACACAATTTCACCAAACAGAGGTCGCCATGTCGATTCGTAAACCTATTCTTGCCGCACTCGCACTCAGCGTTTTTGCTGGCCATGTTCAAGCAGCAGACGATATCGTTGTTTACTCTTCACGCATCGACGAATTAATCAAACCGGTTTTTGATAAATACACGGCAAAAACTGGCGTGAACATCAAGTTTATTACCGATAAAGAAGCACCACTAATGGCGCGTCTAAGGGCTGAAGGGGCTAACACTCCAGCAGATATTCAGATCACCGTGGACGCCGGAAACCTTTGGCAAGCAGAGCAAATGGGTATTTTACAACCACTCAACTCTGAAAAAATCAAAGCCAATATTCCTGCACAATACCGTTCGAGCACTGATGGCTGGACCGGTTTATCTTTGCGCGCACGGACCATTGTTTACTCAACGGATCGCGTTGATCCAAAAGAATTAAGCACCTACGAAGCTTTGGCCGATGAAAACTGGGACGGCCGCCTATGCTTACGTACCAGTAAAAAAGTCTACAACCAATCTCTGACTGCAACCTTGATCGAAACACATGGTGCCGAGAAGACTGAAAAACTGGTTAAAGGCTGGATCAATAACTTAGCCACTGATGTGTTCTCTGATGACACCGCGCTGCTCGAAGCTATCAATGCCGGCCAGTGTGATGTGGGTATCGTCAATACCTATTACTTCGGTCGTTTACACAAACAAAACCCTGATTTAAAAGTAAAACTGTTCTGGCCTAACCAAGACGACCGCGGCGTACATGTCAACTTGTCTGGCGCTGGTATTACCAAATACGCACCGCATGCTGACGAGGCTCGTAAACTTTTAGAATGGATGACGACTGACGAAGCGCAGAGCATCTTTGCTGGAGTAAACCAAGAGTTCCCAGCTAACCCAAGCGTGGCCCCTTCTGAAGAAGTGGCGGCTTGGGGCGAGTTCAAAGCTGACACCATCCCGGTCGAAGTGGCGGGCAAGCGTCAAGCTGAAGCCATTCGTTTAATGGACCGTGCGGGCTGGCGTTAAGCGCTCAACCGCAACCACAACAAGCCGCCTTTAGGGCGGTTTGTTGTTTCTAGGGGGATTGAGTACTTGCAACACGCTGACGCCACGTGTGGCCTCACTTAACGCTGCTTGCAAGCCAGCCAACTGGGTATCCGGAACCGCCAGAGCGAGCCAAGCGCCTTCGGCATCAAACTCTTCACTGTTAAGCACTGCACCAGCGTCGGCAATACGCACTTTGAAAATATCCAAATAGCTATAGGGGCAATGGCCGGTTACAGTGATGCGCGGCACCCACACTTCACTGCTGGCCAACTGCAACACTTGTGTGGCACAACCTCCATAAGCTCGAGCTAAACCGCCAGTACCCAATTGAATACCGCCATACCAACGTGTCACCACGATCAACACTTGATCAAACGCTTGGTTTTCAATCGCCGCTAAGATCGGTCGCCCAGCCGTGCCGCCAGGCTCACCATCATCGCTAAAACGTTGCTGCTGGGCACAACGCCACGCCCAACAATTATGCGACGCACTGGGCGTACTCAACTGAGCAATCAACTGTGTAGCCTGCTCGCTATTTGGCAGTGGTACTGCTTGCGCGAGAAAGCGACTCTTACGAATCTCTTCTTGGTAACTCTGTGCTGCTTTGAGTATGCGCATTGGTTAAATCAGGGTAAAAATATCATCTATCGCTAAACGCGATTTCGGTAGGCTAGCATTAAAGTCGCTGTCAGCCCGATAACCTAAGGCCACCGCAGTCACCGCGGTCAAATCAAATGAGTTTAAATCAAACTCTGCATCCAATACTGCTTGGTCAATGCCTTCTAATGGCACAGCATCGATCTCAAGTAGTGCGGCACCCAATAAGAAACTACCCATGTTCAAGTACACTTGTTTTTCCAACCAGTGCGGCACGTCTTTTTTTATGTATTTATGTTCATTTAGATAGGCTACACGGGTGTTATGCGCAGCGATTTTTACTTCTGGCTTGGCGGTAAAACGGCCATCGCGCTCTTCCGCGGCGAGGACGTTTTGTAGATGCGCCTCATCCACTTGTGTCCGCGCACAAAACAGCACCACATGCGATGCATTGAGAATCTTACTTTCGTTATAACTGTAGCTACCACCAGCGCCTTTGGCTAAGCGCGCTTTGCCTTGTTCAGTGCTGGCGACAATAAAATGCCAGGGCTGGATATTGGTGCTCGACGGGCTCAAGCGCAGCAGAGCAAACAACTGCTCAACCACAGCCTCAGGTAGTTTTTTAGTCGCATCAAAGGCCTTAGTGGCATAGCGACGGTTTAATGCATCAATTAATTGCATAGCAACCTCTTTTATTCATCATTCAAGCGAACTCTATTAGCAATCAGCCTACAGGTATTGTGTCACGAGCTAAAGACGAGCAATAGCAGTCTTGCGCAGGATTGACTTGTGCTTTTAGAGACGAGCTAAAAACTCGCAAACAACATCACTGATCAATGAGTGCCTTGTTCATGCGGCGACAAGCGCAACCAGGGAGGGCGTAGCCCCGAATCGGGTCAGGAGGACCCGTTGAGGGATAAGCGACACCCACAAGGGACGGCATGCGCATAACGTTCTGGATATTTTGCTTGTTGCTGAAACTGACAAATACGTTTTGTGCATATCGTACTTCGGGGTAAGTGTTCATCCGTCGATGAACCCATCAGGGTTCAACTCCGGCGCTCGCCATCCTTGGCTCGCTTACCACACCAACCCCGAAGCACTCGTTGATCATTGGCGTTGTTGGAACTATTGCAGTTTCAGTCCGCTGCACATAACCAACTATTTGCTTTAAAAACATCATACGCCAAACTTGCAGGCAACACCGATAGTCAATGAGTACCTTGTGGGTGTCGCGACGAGCGAGTCATGGATGACGAAGCGCCCGAATCGAGGCAGGATGCCTCGTTGAGGGAATAGCAATACCCACAAGGGACGGCATGCGCATAGCGTTCAGGCCACTTTGTTATGCTAAAAAGCAATCTCGCGGCGTAAATTGTACTGCGGGCAGGCTGCCCGCGCTCCGAACTTGCAAACAACGCTGAGGATCAATGAGTACCACCGTAAGTGACTCCTCCTCAGAAATGATCAGCTTATATCGCCATGCTAACGCCCAGCCCGTTGCAATCTTGAGGCTACAGCCAACCCTGACGCCAATGTTCAGTGCTTTTTAACTCCTGCCAATCAATCGCTGCCGATCGATTGGAAATCACCGCCTCCAGCAAGCAATGGATAACATTACCTTCTTCATCAAACTCCACCTCGGTGACCAAGAAGTGTTTTTCTCTCTTAACGGGATGCACCGCCGTCCACTTACTGTGCAATAGTTTTTTAGGGTTAATTCGATTCATCACACGCGCCTCACACCATTATTTATCAACTGACCAATTACCCTACAGCAGCAACAGAAAACCGCCTTATAGCAACCTCTGCAATCGAGCTTAGATTTTTGCTAAGCTGGCGGCTGTTACAACCATCCTCTGCAATCCATGATAGAAAAGGTTAATGCAGTGCCAATCATTCTTCCCTCAACAGAAAGCATGACTGTCGAATTTAAAAGCGATCGCAACGGCTACCCTGATCACGAACTGATTGAAGCTTTGACCTGCCTCGCCAATTCGCAAGGCGGCGAACTGTGGCTCGGAGTCGAAGACAATGGCAGCGCCAGTGGTTTACATCCCCGTCACCAAGATACTCTCAAGCTTACTCAGTTGATTGCTGACAACACCTCGCCCGCTTTACAGGTCACTATCAAACAACATCAGATCAACGGCGTTACTGTCGCGCAAATTCTTGTGCCTGAAGCAAAACGCTTAGTCGCCACCAAGGACGGTGCTTATTTACGGCGTCGCCTTAAACACGATGACACCCCAGAATGCATTCATATTCCCTCGAACGATGAGCCACAACCTCGTTAACGGGCTATTTAAAGCTGTTCAATAGCGTCTAAATACAGTTCTGCTCGAGCCAAAATAGCCTGCTGTTGCGCAGCGGTCTTTTTCTGCCAATTGGCGTACACCATAGTATTTCTCGGATTATTACCCAGCAACTGCTGCTGTTGATGAATAAAACGCCAATACAGCGAGTTCAGTGGGCAGGCATCCGCTTCAGTAGTTTTCGTCACCTTGTAATGACAAAAGCCACAATAATCACTCATCTTTTTCACATAATTGCCACTGGCAGCATAGGCTTTTGAGCCAACAATACCACCGTCAGCAAACTGGCTCATACCGCGCGTATTGGGCATTTCCACCCACTCCAGCGCATCGATATACACACCTAAATACCATGCATCAACCTGATCCGGATCAACGCCCGCCAGCAGGCAAAAATTACCGGTAATCATTAAACGCTGAATATGATGGGCGTAGGCATAGTCCAAGGACTGCGCAATTGCATGCTTCATGCAATTCATCTGAGTTGTACCTGTCCAGAACCATGCAGGCAGTTGACGCGTTGCCGACAAAGCGTTACGGCTTGCGTATTGCGGCATATTGGCCCAATAAATCCCACGGACAAACTCACGCCAACCGAGAATCTGCCGAATAAAGCCTTCTACCTGAGCCAGATTAATCTGTGCCTCACCGTTGTGTAATGGCTCTTGTTGCGCGCGATAGTGCGCTATCACCTGATCCACCACGAATTTAGGACTGATGATTTTACTGTTGAGCGCAAAGGATAAACGCGAATGGTACAGGCTCCACTGCCTGTCACCCTCAAGATGGTTGAGCTGACAGGTCATCGCGTCTTGAAACTGACCAAAGCGCGGCAAGCCATAACGGCAAAAATAATCCAGCAACGCCTTGGCTTGCTGGCGATTCACCGGCCAGAGCAAAGACGTCGCAGCACGGCCCATCGTTTTAATCTGATGCCGCTCAAGGCGCGCGAGAATCTCACTGACATCATTGCTAAACAGCAACGGCTGAGGGACACAGGCTAGGTCACTGCTTTTTAATTTATTACGATTCTCAGCATCGTAATTCCATTGCCCACCTTCTGGATTGCCTTCAGCATCCATAAGAATATGCCAATTTTTACGCATCTTGCGATAAAACGCTTCCATACGATGTTGCTTACCGGCGCTAAAATTTTTGTGCAACTCTTGCTCAGTTAAATAAAAATGCTCGGTACTGTAGCTTTGGCTGCGAATCCTCAGCTGAGCGGTAAAATCAGCCAACTGTTGACGCAAACGGTACTCATCCGGTAATTGGTACTCAAATTGCTGAATCTGATGCTGTGCAATAAGATGCTCAAGCAGGCTCGGTAAGTCAGCAAAACTTTGTGTGTCATCCAAGGTCATATGCACAACATTAAAACCGGCACTGTGCAAGGCTTGCGCAAACTGCTGCATCGCCGCAAAAAAGGCACAGATTTTTTGCACATGGTGAACAACGTAATTGGTTTCCTGTTGCAACTCAGCGATTAAATACAGGGTGTCAGGATCGTTATCTTTAAACCAAGAGTGACTCACATTGAGTTGATCACCCAAAATTAAACGTAAGCGCTGATAGCTTTTAATCATGTTTCACACCTATTAATGAGCGCTGGCCTGCACAGCGTTTAGAGCAGTACTTAACCTCTGGCCAAGCTTTTTCCCACTTTTTGCGCCAGCTAAACGCGCGCAGACAAACAGGACAGATTTTTTCTGGCAAATGAGCTTTTTTCATGGTCTGCTCCAGCACTCAAAGGTCAAAACAGCCAAATCAAGGCCAGTCACTTCACAAATACTTATACATAGAGCAATAATGCATAGATTTATTCTTATACACCAGCTATTTTTGTACAACTATTATTAAGCAATTCAATCAAGTCCTGCTGACTGCAGAACGAGGAGTTAAACCCATGCACTATGTTCTTATCAGCTTTATCCTGTTGCTATCTGGCTGCGTCTCGATTCCTGAAGGCATTGAGCCAGTTAAAAATTTTCAAGTAGAACGTTATCTCGGCACTTGGTATGAAATCGCACGCCTTGACCATTCTTTTGAGCGCGGCATGCAGCAGGTGACCGCCGAATACAGTCTGCGAGACGATGGCGGTATTAAGGTAATCAATCGTGGTTTTAAACAAGCTCAACAACAATGGGCGCAAGCCGAAGGAAAAGCCTATTTTGTGCAAGACCCACACACCGGCTATTTAAAAGTGTCGTTCTTTGGCCCTTTCTATGGTGCCTATATTATTTTTGATTTAGACGAAAACTATCAGTACTCGCTGATTACCAGCACGAACAAATCCTATTTATGGATACTTGCTAGAACACCGCACATCGATGCAGCCCAACAACAGCGCTTACTCAAACGCATCACAGAGCTTGGATTTGCTAGCGAACAACTGATTTTTGTTGAGCATCCCGAGCGCCTTAGCCACAGTATTAAAAACTAAAGCCGTTGCCGGTAAACCCGCCACTAAAAATAACGCTACCCACAGTCAAACAATTGCAGATGAAGCGACCAGCTAATTGCTGTTAGAATGGTTGCATTCATTTGTGATGTGCCGTTGGTTTAGTATGCAGAACTACAGATAAAGCTCTGCAACACGACGCGTCCTCGCGGCATTTTGACTTTTATAGGTACTGCATGACCACTACTGGCACGCTTTATATTGTCTCTGCTCCTTCCGGCGCGGGAAAAACAAGTCTGGTTAAAGCTCTGATCGATAGCATGGCGCAGGTGCGGGTTTCAGTGTCACATACCACCCGTGCAATGCGGCCCGGCGAAGTTGATGGGGTCAACTATCACTTCACTTCGCGCGACGAGTTTGTCGAGATGCTCAAGCAAGGCGATTTCCTCGAGCATGCCGAAGTATTTGGTAACCTCTACGGTACTTCACATCCGTGGGTGAAGCAGACCTTAGCCAAAGGCTATGACCTGATTTTGGAAATTGATTGGCAAGGAGCGCAGCAGGTACGCAAACTGATGCCAGACGCTAAATCGATTTTTATCTTACCACCCACCCATAAAGACCTGCGCCAACGCTTACATAACCGTGGCCAAGATGCTGAAGATGTAATCGATTTACGCATGCAGCAAGCCATTGCAGAAATGAGTCATTACGTTGAATATGACTACATTGTCATTAACGATCAGTTCGCCACGGCCTTAGATGATTTAAAAGCGATTTTCCGCGCCAACCAATTACGGCTCGAGAGCCAACAAAAACGTCACACACAACTCCTCTGCGACCTGCTACGATAGAGGCATCTGTGTCAGTAAGTTAAGCCCATCGCTTTATTTGTTGTGGGTTATTTTTTAAACTGTGTTTGTTTATGCGCTACTTATAGAGCTGTTTTTCTGTGAGGAATACCATGGCTCGCGTTACTGTTGAAGATTGCCTAGAAAACGTTGATAACCGTTTTGCTTTAGTTATGCTGGCCACCAAGCGTTCGCGCCAATTAGCGACCGGCGGCAAAGAACCAAAAGTGCCGGTGGAAAATGACAAACCGACTGTTTTGGCCTTGCGTGAAATTGCTGCCGGCCTTGTCTCAGAGACTACGATTGCTGCAGAATAAGCGATCAGTGTTGAAGAACCTTTATTTGCAGCTTTTGACGACAACGCTAACGACGCTCGCTAATGGCTGTGCAGGTCGCTTGCCGTACGAAGAAGGTTCAATTGCTATTAAGAGGTGAGCGATGCCTGCTTTAGATCGCCTATCGAGGCAATTATCAACCTATCTAAGCAGCGACCAAGTCAATGCGGTGCGGCGTGCGTATTATTACGCCGAGCAAGCCCACGATGGTCAATTGCGCAGTAGCGGTGAGCATTATGTGACTCATCCGCTGGCGGTTGCCACCATTTTGGCAGAAATGCACATGGACCATCAAAGCTTAATGGCGGCGATGCTGCATGATGTCATTGAAGACACCGGCATTCCCAAAGAAGCCTTAGTCGCGCAGTTTGGCGAAAGTGTGGCCGAATTGGTTGACGGGGGCAGTAAGCTGACACAAATGAAATTCGGCACCAAAGCCGAAGCGCAAGCAGAAAACTTTCAAAAAATGGCCATGGCCATGGCCCGTGA